>NZ_BAAAPH010000019.1:0-173872 GCF_039531045.1 Kribbella hippodromi
CCTCACGGCATAGGCTCCCTACCCAGCCAGTCCAACTTTCGGGGACCAGTTCACATCTGAAGGGCTAGCCCCTCAAACGGAGGGTTCAGCGATAGGTCGGAGTTGCCGGCGCAGGGCGGCGGGTGGTGCGGGCGGCGGGCGGTGCGGGCGGCGGGCGGTACGGGGCGGCGGGCGGTACGGGGCGGTGAGTGGTGTGGGCGGCGGACGGTGCGGACGGTACGGGGCGGCGGGTGGAGTGGAGTGGCCGGCGACGGATGGGATCGTGTCGCCGCTGCGAGGTGGCGGTTGGTGTGGCTCGGGGCCGGGCGGGTGGTAAGTGGTCGCGCGGTGGATGCCCCGGCTGGTGGAACTGCTGACATGCGCCGCCATGCGTCCGGCCGCACCCGCCGCTCGACCCCGCCGCTCGACGGATTGCCGCAGACGGGCCCCAGCTTGCCCGCTGAGGTGGTGGGTTGCCCCCTGAGAATTTGAGGGGGCAACCCTTCATCTGAAGGGCTATCCCCTCAAACGCAGGGCTCGGCGACAGGTCGGACTCGCCGGCGCAGGGCGGCGGGTGGTGCGCGCGGCGAGGCGGGTGTTGCGCGCGGCGCGGGGCGGCGGGTGGGTGCGGGCGGTGCGCGCGCAGCGCGGGGCGGTGCGCGCAGCGCGGGGCGGTGAGCGGCGCGGGGCGGGGCGGTGAGCGGCGCGGGGCGGTGAGCGGCGCGGGGCGGCGGTAGGCAGCGGGAGGTGCGGGCGGCGGAGGTTGGCGTGGATGGCGAGGGGCGGGGATTGGTGTCGTCGGCGAGGGGAAGTGGTTGATGTTGCCGGCGAGGGGAAGCGGGGGTGTCGCCGGCGGGGCGGAGGGCGGCCGGGGTGGTGTGGACGGTGAGGGGTGGGAGTTGGTTTTCACGGGGAGAGGTCGTTGGTTGGGAGCTTGTTAGGCGGCTCGTTGTAGGGCTCGGGCTCGGCGGGTGGCTAGTTTAGAGCCGGATTCTCGGCGGGCCATTCGGCGGAGGACGGTGGGGGCGAGGAGGAGGCCGGCGACTGCCCAGGCGCCTAGTACGGCGGCGGTCTCCAGGTGGCGCCAGGAGTCGCCGACCTCGACGACTACGGCCGAGTCCGGCAGTAGGGCGGAGCGCATGCCCAGGCCCATCCAGTAGATCGGGGTGATCTGGCCGATCCACGCGATCCAGCCGGGTAGTGCGGTGAGGGGGTAGAAGATGCCGGAGATTGCGATCAACCCGAGTACGGGCAGCTGGATCAGGCCTTGGGAGCGGGCGGTGGTGAAGACCGAGCCGAGGATCGCGCCGATCGGCAAGGTCGCGACCAGGCCGAGGACCAGGACCCAGATGAGCGTGAACCAGTTCGCCGAGCCGAGGGCGAGACCTTCGACCAGGAACAGGCCGGGGATCAGCAGGATGGCCAGGTCGGCGAGCAGGCCGCCCGCGACCGAGACGACCTTGCCGACGACGTACGCGAGCATGCCGTTCGGGATCGCCTTCGCGCGGAGCAGCGTGCCGTCCTCGCGGTCGGCGGTGAGTTGCTGGCTCATGCTGACCATGCCCATCGCCGCGTTCATCCCGAGGATGCTCGGTAGCGCGAGCGCGCCGAGCAGGATCCCGGTCGAGCCGAAGTCGCGGTCGCGGAGGAAGAACAGCGCCACCAGCATGAGTACGGGCCAGAGGAAATGGCTGAACAGTTCGGCCGGGTTCGTGAACGACTGCCGTAGCTCGATCAGTCCACGCTGCCAGCCGATGCGGATCGCCGGGGTCATTTCGTCTCCTGTCCTCGTACCAACGTGAGGTACGTGTCTTCGAGGGAAGCTCGGCGTACTTCGAGCTCACGCAGCGCGTCGCCGTACGTGACGAACAAGCCGCGCACGAACCCGGTCGAGTCGGACGTCGATTCGCGGAAGTGCTGACCGTCCACGGACCACCGGACGTCGTCCTGACCAGCGATCAAGGTGGTCAGCTCGGCGGTCGTGCCGGATGCGATGATGCGTCCGCCCGCGAGTACGAGGATGCGGTCGGCGAGCTTGTCGGCCTCGTGCAGGTCGTGGGTGGTGAGCAGGATCGTCGTGTGCTGCTCGACCGCGAGCCGCCGGACCAGCTCGTGGAACTCCGACCGTGCCTCCGGGTCGAAGCCGACGGTCGGCTCGTCCAGGAACAATACGTCGGGGCGGCCAACGATTCCGATCGCGACGTCGAGGCGGCGGCGTTGGCCTCCGGACAGGGTTTTGATCTTCTGCTTGGCGAACGGGGTCAGACCGACCGCGTCGAGGAGTTCGCCGGTCGGCCAAGGGCGCGGCGCGGCGGAGGTCGAGTACGGCGCGTAGTACCGGCCGAGGTGGTGCAGCAGCTCGCGTACACGCCAGTTGCCGTGGTCGCGCCAGGACTGCAGCACGATGCCGAGCCGGGATCGCCACTGCTCGTCACCGGCGGCCGGGTCGACGCCGAGAACCTCGACCTCGCCCGCGGACCGGAGCCGGAAACCTTCCAGGATCTCGATCGTCGTGCTCTTGCCGGCACCGTTCGGCCCCAGCAGCGCGAGCACCTCGCCGGGGCGCGCGGCGAAGGACACGTCGCTGAGTACCTCGGTGTCGCCGTACCGCATCCGGAGTCCGTCCACTGTCATCACCATGGCCTGGAAACTACGTTGCGTTCACCAAACCAGCAATCAACTACAGGCCCAGAGGTCTGGAAAAACCTAATAAAACCAGGCATTCTGTGCAATGAGAGTGCGAGAGAACGCAACTCGTTGCAATGGGCTGACAGCAAACGCACGGAGGTACGGGATGCCTGGAGGTCGGCTGAGCCACGAGGACCGGCTGGAGATCGCGGCCGGCCTGACCGCCGGGCTCGGGTACGCCGAGATCGCGCGGCAACTCGGCCGCCCGACATCGACGATCACCCGCGAGGTCGCGCGCAACGGCGGCGCGGGCGGGTACCGGGCGGATCACGCGCACTTCGCGACCGCCTCCCGCGCCCGTCGCCGCCGGCCGGCCGCTCCGGGCGAGCGGCCGCGCACCGGGGACCCCCGGCAGGAGTACGTCGAGCGCTTCGCCACGATGATGGTCGAAGGCGGACTGCCCCGGATGGCGTCGCGCGTACTCGCACTGCTCTATACGTCAGACACCCGTACGCTGACGGCGGCCGAGCTCGTACGCGAACTGCACGTCAGCCCGGCGTCGATTTCGAAGGCGATCGGCTACCTGGAACGGGTCGGCATGGTGTACCGCGAGCCGGACCCGGAGCGCCGGCTCCAGCACTATGTGATTGCCGAGGACGTCTGGTTGAAGGCATGGGAGGTGAGCGCCGGCACCAATCTGAACTGGGCGGAGACCGCGGCCGAGGGCGCTGAGCTGCTCGGGCCGGACAGTCCGGCGGGCGAGCGGCTCGCGCAGATGGCGGCGTTCTTCGGGCGGCTCAGCGAGGACATGACCGGCGGCGCCGGCTTCGTCGATTGCTTGTCCGTACTCGCGACGCTCTGGGAGGCGGATCAGCTGCTCACGGTCGAGGAGCTTGCGAGCGAGCTGGAGTGGCCGGTTGAGCGGGCCGCCGACGCGATCACGTACGCGGTCAAGAACAGTTCACGGTAGGAGCGTACTGAGCATCCTTCGAGTGACGCCGCCGTCGGCCAGACCGAGCTCGACCAGATCGTCGAAGATCTGCTGGTCCCCCGCGGCCGCGCGAATCCCGGCGTTGAGGATCCGCTCCGAGCGACTGAGTTGAGCGATCAGCGCGGTGTGCCGGAGGTGCCTCGACAGCATGCGGGACGTGCGGCGACGATACGGCGTACCCGCGTCCGAACTGTTCGCGCGCAGAGCCTCCGCGACGGCGCGACCGGCATGCATACCGGTGGCGACCGCGTAGTAGATGCCTTCGCCCGTCATCGGGTTGATCAGGCCGGCCGCGTCACCGGCGAGCAGCACCGGGCCGCGCGGCGGACGCCAGGTCCAGCCGGCGAGTGGCAGGTGATGGCCCCACCACGATTCGCCGCCGTCGGTCGCGCCGGGGAGCAGCGTTTCGAGATTGCCGAGCAGATCGGTCCGCGTCGGGCGCGGGCGGTCGGCGGCGAGCAGTTCGCCGTACCCGACGTTGGACCACCCATCGCCACGGTCGAACGACCACGCGTATGAGGGCTGACGGCCGGGACCGTACGCGATCACCTGACTCGCGGCGCGATCCGGCGGCGTCGGCGCGTACCCACGAATCGCCAGCGCGACCGGGCCCGCTTTGGTGCCGAGCTCGCGGCGTACGACGGAATGCGCACCGTCCGCGCCGACCACGAACCGCGCCTTGAGCTCACCGTCCAGCGTGACCTCGCGATGGTCGATCGTCAGCTCGCGGACGCGCCGCCGGACAAGCTGCGCTCCCGCTGCCTGCGCCGCCGCGACGAGCCGCTCGTCGAACACCGCGCGCGGCACCACCCAGGTCGGGCGATGCATCTCCCGGTCGACGCCGACCTCGCCCTTGTTGAGCACGAACCGGCGCACCGGCGTCCAGTCGTCGAGGATCCCGGTCACCCCGACCTCGGCGAGCAGATCGAGTACGTGCGGCGCGATCCCGTCACCACACGCCTTGTCCCGCGGAAAGTCGTGCCGGTCCAGCAACAACACCGACAAAGTCGGATCCGCCGCCAACGCCCCCAACGCCGCACCAGCCCCGGCCGGCCCAGCACCCACAATCACCAGATCCCACACATCGCACAGTCTGGCAGACCGGATGACCTCGGCAGATGGACAGTACGTATACGCCCACTGACCGCTCAGCTGACCGTCCGCCCTGGGGGCGGAGGCGCGCAGTGGACATATACGTACTGTCCAGATGCTGCTCAGGTGCCGGGGCGGCGGCCGGGTTTGTTGGGGCGGCGGGGGGTGGGGGTGCGGCGGGTGCGGGGGGAATGAGGTGTGGCGGGGCCGGAGGTGGTGACTGGGCGGGCCTCGTCGAGGTCCACGATCTTGGGGGGCGGTGGGACGAAGAGGGGGATGGTGTCCTCCCTCGGCGGTGGTGGCGGCGGCGGTTCGGTTGGCTTGGCGCGGGCGGCGGATTCCTTGCTCACCTTCGGCCGGGGCGCCGCCACTGCGGGGGCCGCGACCGGCGGGCGGGTGGACTTGCGGTGCGGCAGCCGCGTACTCAACTCGATGCCCAGCGCACCGATCAACTTGCGGCAGGCAACGATCGAGACGGCGACCGCGAAAACGGTGCAGCCGGCGAACAGGACCGACTGACCACCGGCGGCCCAGTTGTGCGGGTCGGTACGGATCATCGCCGCGATCATTGCCACCACGATCGCGTTGGTGATGCCGACGGCAACGGCCAGCCCGACCGTACGCAGCAGCACCCGTCGTTCCAGGCCGACGTCGTCCGCGGCAGCGACCAAACCGGCGATCAGGCCGGCGAGTACCGGCACTGTATAGACAAGGGCGAGGGTGAGGCCCGGGCTGGCGACGAGATAGAAGATGTCGAACACCAGCGCGGTACCGGTCAGTGCGGCCGCGAAGCAGATCACCATCGGTGGGTACGCGCGTACCACCGCGACCGCGTCCGCGGGCACGGTCTTGAACATCCGCAATGCCAGAAGCAACTACCCATCCCCTCGTCAACCCCCATTGTGCAACCCGCCGCCACCGGGCGTGAGTCACGACCACCAGCGAGTCGTGACGCACGCCCGGTCGGAGCGCGGGCTGCCGTTGAGAGGCGAGGGGTTAGGCGGCGGCCTGGACCGGATCGAGCTTGTCCCGGAGGTCGTCGAGGATGCGGCGCAGCACCCGGGACACCTGCATCTGGCTGACGCCGATGTCGTTGCCGATCTCGGACTGGGTCCAGCCTTCGACGAACCGGAGCTGCAGGATGCGGCGGTCGCGCTCACCCAGATCGGCGAGCACCGGTTCCAGCATCTCGACCGTCTCCAGCTGGTCGATGGTCGCGTCCTCCTCGTCGGCGACCACATCGGCCAGGGTCAGCTCCGCGTCCACCTCGGCCGGCCGGTCCAGCGACAGCACGTTGAAACAGCCCCGGGCCGCAAGCGCCTGCTCGATCTCGGTCACCTCGACCTCGAGGTGCTCGGCGATCTCGACCGGGGTCGGTTCGCGGTTCAGCTCCTGCTCCAGCTCGGGCAGCTTGGTGGCGATCGTTCCTTGCATCTCCTGCAGCCGGCGCGGAATCCGTACCGTCCAGGCGCAGTCGCGGAAGTACCGCTTGACCTCGCCGCGGATGGTCGGGATGGCGAACCCGATGAACGGGGTGTCCGCCTCCAGCCGATAGTGGTGGGCGGCTTTCACCAGACCCAGGTAGGCGACCTGTTCCAGGTCATCGGCCTCGGCGCCCCGGCCGCGAAAGCGGCGCGCGATCCCCTTGGCCATTTCCAGATTGAGCTCGACGACTTGCTCGAGCAGTTCCTGCCGTTCGTCGGCATCGGTGCTGGCGGCCCGGCGTTCCATCAGTTCCCGGGTGGCTGCTTCTCGTGCGGTCCGATCGATCGGACCGGTCCGCTCAAGCGGACTCGGGGCCGAAGCCCGCTCCATGGTGCTCGTTCCCATTGGTATGACCTCGCGACTGTCTCGTCACGGCGTGGCACTTAGCTGAACCACGGTCATGCCTGCAGGAGAAGTCGTACCCACTACTCCGGATCTCATGCATCGCGTTCCGGATGTCGTACAGGCGGGGGTACCGGAGACGTACGCGTGGTCCATGAGCGGCTGATCCGTCACCGACGGCGACGAACACGCCGTTCCAACGAGCGTTTGACCTCGACACGGTGACAGGAAGTAAGGAAGCGGACACATGACCCCAAACCGTGTACGATGCAAATGCAAGCCCAAATGCACGTGCATATGCCAAGTACGTATGGAAGGTGCAGCTGATGACTGCGATCTACAACGGCATGCCTGGCGACTCGAACACCGAGCTGACATGGCGCAAGAGCCAGCGAAGCGGCCCTCAGGGCAACTGTGTCGAGGTGGCGAAGCTCCCGGACGGCGGTGTGGCGGTACGCAACTCCCGCTTCACCGAGGGCCCGGCGCTGGTCTTCACCAAGGCAGAGATCGAGGCGTTCTTCGGTGGAGTCCAGGACGGCGAGTTCGACTACCTAGCCTGATCCTTACAACTGCGTAACACAGATCAAGGGCCCCTTCGCCAGGCGAGTGACGAAGGGGCCCTTCTGCGTGCCCGGAGCGGCGCCACTCGATCCGTACGCGCCGAGTTGGCCGGCGGACCGAGAGGGCGCTGGAGGTCAGGTGGTGCGGACATGGAAACGCCAGGTCCGGCTCTCCGGCGAGAGTCGAACCTGGCGTGCTCGAGGGGCGGGGTACGACAGGTACAGAACAGTACAGAGGACTACTGGACGGTCAGCGGCCAGAGCTGCTCGCTCGGGAGCTCCGAGGCCTTGCCGGTCGCCGCATTGTCAACGGTGATTCGCAATCCGGTGAACTTCGGCGTCATCACCTTCTGATAGCGCGACGCACGATCGGGCTCGGCCGCGTACTCCGCGATCAGGTGGTCGCCCAGCCAGATCCGCACCATCTTCCGTCCTCCTGCCGTTCTGTCTGTGGTCATGGCGCCATGCTCACGATCGGGTCGCCGTCCAGCTGCCGGACGCCGCGCAGCCAGCCTTCGAAGGCCCAGCGCTGTTGCTCGGGGCAACGCGCCACCAGTTCCTGGATCTCCCGCTCGGTCAGCTCTTCGGGCGCGTGCCCGCCGGCCCGCGCGGCCGTACGTTGCGCTGCCCCACTGTCGTCGTCGTTCATCGACTCGGGTTCCCCAACCAGTCGTGCCGGTGGCGGTGCCGCCGGCGGTCTGTAGGACCGGCCTGCCGGATCACGCGAGGTCACTTTTCGCGAGATACAGCTCACCTTCTGTGCATGAATCAATCATGGCGTCAGCACGCAGCGAATGCAAGCGCCCGATGCACGTGCATCCGCACGTTTTCCAATTCGAGACCACAATCGGCCGGTTTCCGCCTGAAGCAGGCTGGATCAGGCGCGTCGAACGGTGTTCGTCAGCACGTCGAATGGATAACTTTGTACTGACAAAGTGGCTGATAGGGCGATCGGCTAGGCTGACGCTCCGTGATCGCTGTTGCGGGTTGGCCGGCCATTGGTAAGAACTTCGGCAGATCTGCCTGCCGTCGTGCGATGATGTCCCCTCGCGGGTGAGATTCCCGCTGGTGACGATCGCCGGGGCCGCTGGGAGGTGGGTGTGACCGAGTCGGGCGCGCAAAGCGGGCCGACCGCGCTGCGCATCATCCTCGGAGCACACCTTCGCCGGATGCGGGTGGCCGCTGGGATCAGCCGGTCCGACGCGGGCTGGGAGATCCGCTCGTCCGAGTCCAAGGTCAGCCGGATGGAGCTGGGCCGGGTCGGCCTGAAGGAACGCGACGTCGGCGACCTTCTTACTCTCTATGGTCTCGACGACGAAGAAGAGCGTGGCCGGCTGCTCGCGCTCGCCCGCGAGGCGAACAACCCCGGCTGGTGGCACCGCTACGGCGACGTGCTGCCGAGCTGGTTCCACTCTTATCTGGACCTGGAAGCCGCGGCGCAGCTGATCCGTGTCTACGAGCTGCAGTTCGTGCCCGGTCTGCTGCAGACCGAGGAGTACATCCGCGCGGTGATCCAGCTGGGTCGCGGGATGATCGCGGCCGAGGAAGTCGAGCGCCGGGTCACCCTCCGGACCAACCGCCAGGAGATTCTGACCCGCCCCGATCCGGTGCGGCTCTGGGCAGTCATCGACGAAGCGGTCCTGCAGCGCCCGATCGGCGGCGTCAAGGCGATGCTCGCACAGATCGACCACCTGATCGAAGCATCCCAGTACCCGAACGTCACCCTCCAGGTGATGCCCTTCACGGTCGGCGGCCACGCGGCAACCGGTGGCGCGTACAGCATCCTCCGCTTCCCGGAGCAGGACCTTCCGGACATGGTCTACATCGAGCACCTCAGCAGTGCCCTCTACCTGGACAAGCTCGAAGACCTCGACCAGTACACCGCCACCATGGAAGCCCTCTGCGTCGCCGCCCCACCCCCGAGCAAAACCCGCGACCACCTCCTGCGCATCCGCAAAGACGTCGAACGCTGAGTTCTTCCCGCCGCGACCGGTCACGGTGGGATCACCCGGGGCGAACACTGTCGTCCTCACCAGGCAGGCTCACGGTCGAACGCCCTTGAGAGTCCACCGTCACCGTCCAGGTCTCCTTCGCCGGCCGGCCGGCCCTGCTCCAGGTGCCGTAGGCCTGTTCGGTAACGGCCCAGAGATCCTGCTCGCCGCCGTGGTGCACGTTGCCGTCGGCAACATGGGCCCATGACTCGGCACGCGGGCCGCTGAGGGAGGCCGCGCCATCCGGCATTCGCGCGAACGTGATCTCCGGCGTGGTGCACCAGAGATACAGCCGGAAGTCCGGGTCGTCGAGTACCTTGGCCGCAAGTGTCGTACGCCGCGACGCGGTCTGCTCCGCACGCCGCTGATGTTGTGCGTCGGTGAGTTCAGGAACCGGCTCGCCGGCGGAGGCGAAGTCCGGCACCTGGCGGGCGCTCATGAAGTACCCGCGCGGATCCATCAGGCTCCCGGTCGCCGACCTGCCGTCCGGATCGATGACAAGCTCCAGCCACGCGCCGATGGTGTTGTTGTCCGGCGCTCGAAGATCGGCGAGGACAACCCCGCCGGCCTTACCCCAACGGATCCATTCGTACGGCACCTGGGCAATGGCATGCGTTGCCAGGATGCGATCGTACGTGTCATCGGCCGCCTGAAAGGACGGGTGCCAGCCGAGTGCGGCGAGGCGCTCCCGTGCCCGGGCCGTCAGTTGCGGGTCGATGTCGATCGTGGTCACCGCCTGGTCCCCCAAGAGGTGGCACAGGATGGCGGCGTTGTACCCGGTGCCGGTGCCGATCTCCAGGACGTGCATCCCAGGCTCGATCTCGAGCTCCTCGATCATGTCCGCCATCAGCGCCGGCGCCGAGGACGAGCAGGTGAACGCCGTCGCACCAGGTTGCCCGGCGATCGGCTTGACCTGGGTGATCAGAGCCTCATTCGTGTACACGGTGTGGAGCCAGGCCGGATCGGTCGCATCGACGACGCCATCGATCGTGGTGACGCCGGCCGCGTTCTGCTTCAACCGGAAGAACTCCGGGACGAAGGCATGCCGGGGTATCTCGAGAAACGCCCTTTCGAGCGCAGGGCTGTGCAGGTAGCCCTCTTGCTTGATCGCCCGGACCATCGACTGTGCCAGCGATCGCCAGTCCGGGGCAGGGTTCGGGTCAGTCATCACGGCACTCCAGGAGATCGGCAATTGTCGCGGTCAGTGGAAGACCTGTTTCCAGTTCGAGCCAGTGCCACTGGCCACCGCTGTTGCACTCGTACCACCACCAGCGCCCATCACGGCCGAGACCGAAGTCGAAGGCGCCGAACAACAGACCGAAGCGTTCGAGGTACGACTCGCACGCCCGCACCACGTCATCAGGCGTGTCGATCACCTGGTAGCTGACGGACGTGTAGTCGCGCCGCCAGTCCACGTGGGGCGAATCGATCCGGACGCTGAATTCTTCCGGCCGATCATCGTCGTACGGACATCGGCGACCTTGTCGACGCACTGCTGAAACAGGTGCAGCGTGGTCCCGATGGTGTCGTCGAGATCATCGGGTTGGACCTCGTCCACCCAGATGACCGAGCAGTCGCCGGCTTCGGTGCGCAGGTCGCTCGCATGCAACGGTTTGTACAGGACACGGTCGTACGCGGCAGCGAACGCGCGCGCTTGATCCGGAGCATTCGTGATCAACGTCGGCGGTACGGCGAAACCGGCCTCGTGAGCCACGGTGAGCTGCCTCGGCTTGAAGTCTGCTTCCAGCGAGCGCCAGATGTGGTTGACCCAGCGCGCCCGGATGCCCGACAGGACACCACCCATGCCGTACCGCGCCTGATCCGCGGCGAAACGACCATCGCGCTCGGTCATCGCGGCCGGTGCCTGGTACGGCGACGGCCGGCGGTAGTAGACCGACCTGACGCTGTGCAGCTCCAGCTCACGACTAGCGGTACGCAGGATGCTCCGACCGGCGCCGTAACGGGCAGCCACCATGAGCTGACCGTTCAGTACGTCCGCCGGATCGCACCGCACTACGGGGACATCTCGTGCGTTCAGCTCTTCGATCACCACATCCGAGGTGGGATCGTCGACGCTGGTCAGCACCAGTACGGGATAGGTCATTGTCGTCAGTCGGGTACGTAGGTGACGACGCGCGTGTCATCAGGTGAGTCGCCGTGCTGACCGTCGCGGCCGCCGGTCGGCTGGCTGGTGACGGTCTGCCGAGACGTTCCGTGCTTCGGCGGTCCGGCCTGCGCGACCCGTCCGGCAGCGTCGCGGTACACGGTCAGTTGGGTGGCGGGATCGATTGTCATCGAGGCCGGCGCAGTTTCACCCGGTACCTCTTTGATGGGTGTGGCGCGGGTCAAGCCCCACGGGCGTGCTGTTGAGCTGGGCATGGCGAGGTCCTTCGGCGCAGGAGGGTGGAAAGCAGGACGGGCACGGGCGTCAGGGGGCCGGCATGCCCGCCCCGCTGCTCATTGGGTGTGGCCAACTTGTGTGGTCATGGGAACGACCGTACGGAGGGTGACGCCCCGGACACCATCCGAATCTGAGCGTGCGAAAGGCTGCTCAGGATGCTGGAAACGGACGTCCGCGGCGGGTTTCAGCGCGGCGTGGTCCGATGGGACGCCCGAAACGCGAGGTTGTGGATAGTGGCGCGGCAGCTCAGGGGTTGATCAAGTTGCCGATGAAGGCGGTGGTGTCGCGGGGGCTGAGGGCCATGGCTCGGAGGTGGTCGAAGACCAGGCCGTAGCGGTCGATTTCGGCTTCGGTTTCCAGGAAGATGTCGCCGGCCAGGCTCTCGACGTACACGATGTCGGGGGCTGTGGGGCCGAAGTTGAGCCGGACGAAGGCGCCGGTCATGCCGGGGTGGGCGCCGCGGTCGAACGGGATCACCTGGAGCATGATGTTCGGTTGCTCGCTCAGCTCCAGTAACCGGGCCAGCTGCGCGCGCATGACCGCGCGCCCGCCGACCTCTCGCCGGAGGGCCGCTTCGTCGATCACTGCCCAGAACTCGAGCGGATCACGGTCTTCGCGCTGCCGGCTCAGCACGATCTGGCGTTCGAGCCGGGTGCGGACGTTCTGCTCGACCTCGTCGGCGTCCATCGGCAGGCCGTCGAGCACCGAGGCGCGGGCGTACTCCTCGGTCTGCAGGAGTCCGGGGATGTAGAGCGACTCGTAGTTGTGCGCGGCCTTCGCTTCCGACTCGAAGCTGATGTACGCGGCGTATCCGCGGGGAATGACGTCCGTGAACTGCCGCAGCCAGCCGGGCTGCTTCGCGCCTCGGGTCAGCTCGATGAGCTCGGTGCGGCGGGCCGGGGTGACGTTGTAGAGGTCGAAGAGGGTTTCGAGGGTGCCGAGGTGGGGTTTGGCCTGGCCTTTTTCGATTCGCCAGAGGGTGCCTTGGTTGACGCCGGTGCGGTCCTGTACCTGTTCGCGGGTGAGGGCGGCCTCGGTGCGGAGGATGCGGAGTTCGGTGGCGAGACGGCGCAGCCGCACTGTTGGCGGGCCGGCTGGTCTCGGCATTGTCCACAACCTCGCGTTCTCGACTCCGAACGGTACGGATCCCGATCGATCGGCCGTCCAGCGGGACCTGACCACCGTCCAACGGACCGATACCGGCACCCAGATTCGTATGGTACAAGAACCGTCACCCTCCGTACGGTCTTGTCAGGTCAATCCTCTTGGGCGAGCCAGAGGATGAACCGGCGGGGTCGGTGGCGGTCTCATCAGCCGCGGAGCTTGTGGAGTAGTCGTCACAGGCGGTCGGCTCCGCCTTCCCTAGGTGTTGTCGGTCAGCCAGGTGATGAGGGGGGTGGTGGCTCGCCAGTCGGTGCGGATTTGGGTGGTCAGGGCGGGGGTGTGGATGAAGGGTTCGAAGCCGTAGTTCTTGCCGACCGTCAGGGTTTTGTGGCGGAGGAGGTCGATGCGGGGGTGGTCGGGGTCGTAGCCGCGGGGGGTGGTTTTGAGTTTGTCGCCGCCGATGGTCCAGCCGGCCTTGGTGAGTTTGGCGAGGAGTTTCTCGAGTTGGCGGCCGCGGCGGTCTTCGGCGATGGCGGTGCGGAAGCGGGCCAGGCGGTCGGGGGTCGCGTCATAGAAGCCGGCGCCTACGCGTACGCCGGGCGCTGACACCTGCACGTACCATCCGGTGGCCGGCGCGACCGCGACGTACGCGCCTTGATGGGTCTTGTACGGCGTCTTGTCCTTGGCGAAGCGGACGTCCCGGTACGGGCGGAACAGCTTCGCGGCACCGAACTCCTCCTCGAGCTCGGCCGCCAGCTCCGTCATCGGCGCGCGCACCGACTCCTCGTAGACGTGCTTGTGCGCCGTCCAGAAGGACTTGGTGTTGTCCATTTCGAGATCGTCGTAGAAATCCAGCGCCGCCGCCGGGAAACCGGTAAAACTCATAGCGACACGATAGTTCCCCGGCAGCGAACGGACGGACCCCATGCGCGCGATCCAGGTCACCGAACTCGGCGGCCCCGAAGTCCTCGTCCCGGCCGAGCTCGACCCGCCGGTCGCCGGTAAGGGCGAGTTGCTGGTCGAGGTCAGTGCGGCGGGGGTGAACTTCGCGGACACCCATCGCACCGACGGCTCGTACCGCGGTGGCGTGACGCTCCCGTTCGTACCGGGCGTGGAGATCATCGGGCGTACGAAGCGCAACCGCCGCGTCCTGGCGGCGATCCTCGAGAAGGGCGGTGGGTACGCGGAGTACGCGGCAGCACCGAGTGATCTGGCCGTCGACGTACCCAAGGAGGTCAGCGACGGGCAAGCACTCGCGCTGCTCATTCAGGGCCTCACCGCCTGGCACGTGCTCCGGAAGAGCGCGCGGATGGACTGCGGCGACACGGTCCTCGTCAACGCGGCCGCCGGTGGGGTCGGCTCGCTCGCGATCCAGCTCGCCAAGCACTTCGGCGCGGGGCAGGTGGTCGCGACCGCGTCCAGCCCGGCCAAGCGCGAGCTCGCGCTGGAGCTCGGCGCGGATGTTGCCGTTGACAACAGTCTGGACGGGTACGTCGACCGGGTGCGGGCCGCGACCGACGGCCGGGGTGCCGACATCGTGCTGGATCCGGCCGGTGGGCCGGCGATGCTGGCCGGGATCGACTGTCTGGCCGACTTCGGCCGGCTGATCAACTACGGCAACGCCGCGCGAGTCGGGCGGCCCGCAGTCGATCCGAGTTCGCTTGCCCAGCGCAACCTTTCGGTCGGCGGCTTCTGGCTGGCGCCCACGCTCCGGCAGCCCGGGATGTACGCGCATCCGCTGTCCGCGATGCTCGAACTGACAGCCGAGAAGAAACTGCACCCGCTGGTCGGCGCCGAGTACCCACTGGAGGAGGCGCGCCGTTCACACGAGGACCTGTTGTCCCGCCGCAGCACCGGCAAACTGATCCTCAAACCGTAAAGTCCTCAAGCCGTAAGAGCCCCGAAGAACGCGCGGATGTCGGCCGCCAGCACCTCCGGCTGTTCGAGCGCGGCGAAGTGACCACCCTGCGGATGGCTGGTCCACCGGACGACATTGTCGGTCGCCGCGACCTTGTGCCGAAGCGGGATGAAGTTCTCATGCGCAAGATCGAGCAGCGCCGTCGGCGTACGCGACGGCTCGGCCGGCTGACCCCAGTACGCAGCGTGGGCGCGCTCGTAGTAGATCGCGCCGGCCGATCCCGCGGTCCGGGTCAGCCAGTAGAGCATCACGTTGGTGAGCAGTGCGTCGCGATCAACCGCGGACGCCGGGTCCGTCCAGGTCGCGAACTTCTCCGCGATCCAGGCCAGCTGCCCGACCGGTGAGTCGGTCAACGCGTACGCCAAGGTCTGCGGCCGCGTCGATTGCAGATCGGCGTACCCCTGCTCTTCGGTCGCGAACTCCCGCGCCCGCCGCCATGAGGCCCACGTACGTTCCCGCTCCGCGACGTCGAGCGGCGCGAGCTCCTCCGGCGTCGGCTCGGACGTCGCGCCCCCGCCCGGGATCAGGTTGAGGTGTACGCCGACCACCCGCGCGGCATCGATCCGCCCGACCTCACGCGCGATCGCCGCACCCCAGTCGCCGCCCTGCACGCCGTACCGGTCATACCCGAGCCGAGTCACCAGCTCGGTCCACGCACGGGCGACGCGCTTGAATTCCCAGCCGGGCTCAACGACCGGTCCTGACAGCGTGAAACCGGGGATGGTCGGCAGGATCAGGTGGAAATCCCCGAGCAGCTTGACGAGCTCGGTGAACTCGACGATCGAGCCGGGCCAGCCGTGCGTGATCACCAGCGGGAGCGCGTCCGGCGACGGCGAAGGCAGGTGCACGAAGTGGACGTTCGCGCCATCGATCGTGGTGGTGTACTGCGGCCATTCGTTCAAGCGCGCTTCAGCAGTACGCCAGCCATATGAGTCCCGCCAGTACGCGACGAGCTCCCGCAGGTACGCCACCGGAACGCCCCGCGACCACGCCGCACCGGGCAGTTCGGACGGCCAGCGCACCTGGTCGAGCCGGCGGCGCAGATCGTCCAGCTCGCTCTCCGGCACATCGAGCCGGAACGGTTCAATCGTCACACCGGAATGATGGCCTACCGATGCCTGAACTCAGGCGCTGACCTTGGCGCGGTCCCGGAGCACCTTGATCGCGATCGCGCCGATCAGGCAGAGCACCCCGGCGATGATCACCACGATGGTCAGCGTGCTCGCGCCGTTCAGCGCGTTGTCGCAGGCCATCGGCGTGATCCCGGCGGCGGGCTGGAAGGCCGAGCCGCAGCTCGTACCGCCGGCCGACACCGACCGGAAGCCGAGCAGCGCACCGGCGAGCAGCAGCACCGCCCCGGCCGCGCCGAGAATCTTGTTCAGTGTGATCACGGCCGGACCCGGCCTGATCCCGGGCACGCCGACGGCACGCCCCGTGAGCCCCGTAGCACCTCGTTCACTCCTGACTTCGACGGACCACCCAAGCATCGAATTTACGGTCAGGTAAACGACGATCCACAGCCTACGACCCGGTCAGGAGCGATTCTTCACGCACTCCTTACTCACGACATGACCGGCTGTGACGGTGATCTCAGATCAAATGGAAGTCACTGTCAGCCGAGTCGTTCTTCCAGATGAACGGTGATCTCGTCCCCCGGCTGCTTGCCGAGCAGGTCCCGCAGCTCGCCCTTCACCGGCAGCTTGTGGGTACCGTCGCCGAGCGCCATGAACGAGCTCTCGAACGGATGCCCGTCCATCGTGCCGCGCACCTTGACCAGCCCGCGGGTGCCGAAGTACTCCGCCGAATCCGGCATCTTCAGGTACGTCCAGCCGCCCTTCGCCTCGCTCTTCAGCAGCGGCGCGGTGAACGTCCGGTCCAGTTTTCCGGTCTTGCTGCTCATCGTGAGCTCCTCTCTACACCCCTTGGTAGAGACTGCTGATCCGATTTCGACATCCCTATTCTGGATCTTGTGCAGATCACCATCCGGCCGGGCGCGCGGGCCGACGTACCGGCGGTGCTGGCGCTGCTCGACGGGGCGACCGAGTGGCTGGTGGCACGCGGCCAGGTCGAGCAGTGGGGTACGGCGCCGCACTCCACCAGCCCGCGCCGCGTCGCCCAGATCACCGGCTTCGCGACTGATGGCGAGCTGTGGGTCGCCGAACTCGACGGGCGGGTGGTCGGCGCGCTCGCGGTCGGTGCCGCGATGGAGTACGTGCCGCCGGCCGACGAGCCCGAGCTGTACGTACGACTCCTGGTCACCGACCGCGCTTCCGCCGGACGGAACCTCGGCGGCGTACTCCTCGACCATGCCCGCGACCTGGCGCGGGCAGCGGGCGTACGGCTGCTCCGGGTCGACTGTTTCGCCGGCGGTGACGGCGCCCTCGTGCGGTACTACGAGAAGCAGGGCTTCACGCGGGATGCCGAGTTCGCCGTCCGCCGGGTCAATGAGCCGGACTGGCCGGGTCAGCTGCTGGTGCAGCACCTGCAGTAGTAGCAGCGTCCGCACGGTGAACAGCGCCGTGGGAGTCGCTGCAGTGTGCCGCGCGGGTGTCAGCGGTCGCGTGATCGACCTGCAGCGTCGAGTGGGTCAGGTGGTGGCGGTCGGCAAGTACTTGCTCGATCTGAATCCTGATCTGGTGGCAGTCGAGCCCCTCCGCGACCAGTACGTGCGCGGACGCGGCAGGCTCGCCGGAGGTGATCTCCCAGACGTGCAGGTCGTGTACTTCGACCACGCCCGGTACCCCGCACAGCTCCACGCCGAGGGCCTGCGGGTCGATCGCGGTCGGCGCGGCTTCGAGGAAGATCCGGCCGGACTCGCGGACCAGGGAGATGCCGGCCTTGAGCATCAGGGCCGCGACGACCAGGGCGGCGATCGCGTCGGCGCGGGCAAAGCCGGTCAGCAGGACGACCAGACCAGCGATCGCGGTCGCGATGAAGGCGAACAGGTCGTTCAGGATGTGCTGGAAGGCGCCTTCGACGTTCAGGCTGGAGCGGTTGGCCTTGCTGATCAGCCAGGTGGCGAGGACGTTCACGGCGATGCCGACGACGCCGGTGATCAGTACCAGGGCGCCCTTGACCTCGGGCGGGTTGATCATCCGGCTGACTGCTTCGTACACGAAGTAGACGGCGAGCAGGAGCAGAGTGATGCCGTTGGCTTGGGCGGAGAGGATTTCCACCCGTTTGAAGCCGTACGTGAAGCCGCCCCGGGGTGGTTTGGCGGCGAGACGGATCGCGAGCAGGGCGAGGGCGATGGCGATCGCGTCGGTGAGCATGTGCGCGGCGTCGGTCACCAGGGCCAGCGAACCGGCGGCGAACCCGACGATCACCTCGGCGATCATGAACCCGACGATCAGCGCGAGCGCGCCACTCAACAGCTTCCGGTCGGCGTTGGCGCTCACCCCATGCCCGTGACCGTGCCCGGCACCACCAGCACCGTGCCCGGACTCCCCGGCCGGGGCGCTCACGACTCGGTCCTTTCCGGGTGGATGGCGTCGGTGTGCTCGGTGTGGGCGACGGCCAGGTCGACCAGCATGCGTACGTGGGCGTCGTCCAGGCGGTAGAACGCGTTCCGCCCGTCGCGGCGAACAGTCACCACCCGGTGCGCCCGCAGCAGCCGGAGCGCGTGCGAGGTCGCCGACTCGCTCAGCCCGGTGATCGCGGCCAGATCGCAGACACACAGCTCCCCGTCGAGCAGCGCGACCAGCAGCTTCAGCCGGCGCGGGTCGCCGAGCAGGCTGAAGACATCCGCCGTGTCGACGATGTCCCCCTCGCCCGGCATCCTGGCATTGACGCTCGCCACCCGCTCCGGGTCGACCAGCCGCACGTTACAGGCGTCAGGCTGCACATCTGCAGAACTGTTCATATATTCAAGGTAGGGCACCTCCCCTACCCAGCGCAACCACGCGTCAGGTCAGGCCGAGCCGGTACGCGTAGGCGACGGCTTGGGCGCGGTCGCGGAGGTTGGCCTTCGCGAAGAGGTGGTTGATGTGGGTTTTGACGGTGGCTTCGCTGACGACCAGGTGGCGGGCGATTTCGGTGTTGGAGAGGCCTTCGGCGATCAGGCGGAGGACTTCCAGTTCGCGCGGGGTCAGGCCGGAGTCGGCGACCTGGACCGGCCTCGGGGCGGTCGCGGTGCCTTCGATCAGGCGGCGCTGGACCTCGGCGTCGACGATCGACTGACCCGCGGCGGCTGCCTCCAAAGCCCGGCCGATCGACTCGGCATCCGCGTCCTTCGTCAGGAAACCACGGGCACCGGCACGCAGCGCGGACAGTACGGACTCGTCATCGCTGTACGTGGTGAGTACGACCACCTCGGTGCGCGGATGATCCGTCCGTACCAGCCTCGTCGCCTCGACCCCATCCATCCTTGGCATCCGCAGATCCACGAGCAGTACGTCCGGGTCATGTTCCGCGACCAGCTGGACCGCTTCCTGGCCGTCCGATCCGGCCGCGACCACGTCGATCCCGGGCAGCAGCTTCAGCAACGTCACCAGCCCGTCGCGCACCACGGTCTGATCGTCCGCGACCACCACTCGCAAACTCATCCGCGTCCTCGCTTCGCTCCGGGCGCGGCTGAGGCACGGACCGCGCTGTACTTTCTGGTGAACTCGCTTCGCTCCTTCACGCCGGCACCTCGAGCTCGACTCGCCAGCCCGTCGAAGTCGGGCCGGCTTCCAGTGATCCGCCGACCAGGTCGGCACGTTCGCGCATTCCGAGCAGACCATAGCCGCCCGGCGCCGCGTTGCCCGGGCGCGTACCCGGCCGGTCCTCGATCGTCAGCCGGACCTTCTCCGCGTACGCCAAGGTGACGCGTACTGGTGCATGCGGCGCGTGCTTCCGGGTGTTCACCAGCGCCTCCTGCACCGTGCGGTACAGCGCGCGCATCACGTCGCTCGACAACTCCCGTACCTCTCCTTCGACGATGAACTCCGCCGTCGCGCCGCTCTCCAGCCGGTACGCCGTGACGAGATCGCCGAGCGCCCGGACATCCGGTACCGAATCCTCCCGCAGCGCCGCGACCGCCCGCCGCGCCTCCGCCAAACCGTCAGCCGCCAGACCCTGCGCCCGCGTCACCTGCTCAATCGCCTCCGCCGACGCCCCGTCCCGTACGAGCATCAGCCGCGCACCCTGCAGGCTCAGCGACAACCCGGCCAACGAATGCGCGAGGACGTCGTGCATGTCGCGCGCGATCCGCGCCCTTTCGGCCAGCGCCGCCGCCCGCCCGTGCTCCTCGATCGCTGCCTGTTTGCGGGCCAATGAGACCTGCAAGTCCTCCAGTTGCTGCTCGCGCGTCCGCCGGTTGATCGACGCCAGCGTGAGCGCCAGTACGCCGAACGCTGACCCGAACGCGGCCGGCAGCGAGTGGGTGGTGACGTACAGCGGAACGCTCGCGCCGAGGATGCCGATGCCGACAACCACCCAGGCGAGCGGCGTCGGCCGGTAGTACCTGACCGCGGACCTCGTCACCCAGAACGGTGCGACGATCATCGCGCTCCCCGGTAGCGCGTACCAGAGCAGGGAACCGGCGATCCCGAAGACGAGCAGGCCGTACCCGGCGCGGCCGAGTGGTTCGCCGTACCGCTGCAGGAACAGCGAGATGTTGCTGATGACAACGATCACGCCGAGGGCGACGATCACCCCGTACGGGAAGCGCTGCTCGTCCTTGCTCCGGGCCGCGACCACGACCGTGACGGCGGTCAGGATGCTCGGCACCGCCCGCAGCAGCAGACCAGGTACGGAGGACTCCCGTACCTGGTCCGCGAACTTGAAGTCCATTGCCTCATCATGCCTGCTGAGCGGCGAACGGGATGTCCAGAGCCAGTGAGCGGCGGTAGACCATCGCGTTCTGCGCGGCGATCGTGATCCCGATGGTCAGCGCCAGCGTCGCCTGACCGAAGGAGCTGTGCGGCCAGATCGCCGCGGCGGCGAAGGAGGTACCGATCCGGAGACCGATGGTGACCAGCCACAGCACCAGCGTCGCCGAGGTGCCCTTCTGGAAGAGGCCCTGGTCGGTGCTGGTCAGCCGGATGCTCGCACCGCGGGCCAGACCGAGACCGAACAGGAACACGCAGTCGAGGACGAGGAAGGCGAGCTCACCGGTCGTCGCGGTGTGCATGGCCGAGGACAGCATCAGCACGCCGGCCCCGAGCAGGATCGCGGGCATCACCACCAGCGAACGTTGCGTCACCAGCGAGCCGGTCACCTGCCGGCCGATCACGCGCACCAGCACCAGCAGGCCTACCAGGATTCCGATCACGGCCGACATTTCAGTGTCCTTTCGAGGGGTTGTTCCGTTGAGAACAACACTCCTCGGATCGGCTGTCGCGGACGTCAGCCCGGAGGTGAGACCTGGGTTGAACCGGGTCTCCACCCCTGGGTTGACCCCGTTGAGGCCGGCTTCAGGCCAGGGACACCAACTCGAGGTAGTCGTCCGACCAGAGGTCCTCGGTGGCGTCCGGGAGCAGCAGCACCCGGTCCGGCCGGAGCGCCTCGATCGCGCCCTCGTCGTGGGTGACCATCACGATCGCGCCCGGGTACCCGCCGACCGCGCCGAGCACCTCGTCCCGCGAAGCCGGGTCGAGGTTGTTGGTCGGCTCGTCCAGCAGCAGCACGTTCGCGCCGGAATGCACCAGGCCGGCCAGCGCCAGCCGGGTCTTCTCGCCGCCGGACAGTACGCCCGCGGGCTTGTTCACGTCGTCGCCGCTGAACAAGAACGATCCGAGCACGTTCCGTACCTCACCGTCCGTCAGGCCAGGCGCGACCGACGCCAGGTTCTGCTGGACGGTTCCGGCCAGGTCCAGGGTGTCGTGCTCCTGCGCGAAGTACCCGAGCCGCAGGCCGTGACCGGGTACTACCTGGCCCGCGTCGGGCTGTTCGCGCCCGGCGAGCAGCCGGAGCAGGGTGGTCTTGCCCGCGCCGTTCAGGCCGAGGATGACCACGCGGCTCCCCCGGTCGATCGCGAGGTCGACGCCGTCCAGCACCTGCAGCGCGCCGTACGCCTTCTTCAGGCCGATCGCCGAAAGGGGCGTACGCCCGGAAGGCGCCGGATCGGGCAGGCGGATCCGGGCGACACGGGCTGCGCGGCGTACCGGCTCGAGGTCCGCGAGCAGCTTGTCCGCGCGCCGGGCCATGTTCTTGGCCGCCACGGCGGTGCTCGCGCCGGCCTGCATCTTCGCCGACTGGGCGTGCAGGACCGCTGCCTTGCGCTCAGCCGTGGCGCGTTCACGGGCGCGGCGGCGCTCGTCCAGCTCCAGCTGTTCCAGGTATTTCTTCCAGCCGGTGTTGTGCAGGTCGATGGTGCGCCGCTGCGGGTCCAGGTGGAAGACCCGGTTGACCGTTGCCCTGAGCAACTCGCGGTCGTGGCTGATCACGATCAGGCCGCCGGAGTACGCGAGCAGGAACTGCCGCAGCCAGAGCACCGAGTCGGCATCCAGGTGGTTGGTCGGCTCGTCCAGCAGCAGGGTGTCGTGCTCGGCGAACAAGATCCGGGCCAGCTCGACGCGGCGGCGCTGACCGCCGGACAGCTCGCCGATCGGCTGCTCCAGCGCGCGGTTGGGCAGGCCGACGCCGGCCGCGAGCCGGGCCGCTTCGGCCTCCGCCGCGTACCCGCCGCCGGCCTGGAACGCGGCCTCAGCCCGCGCGTACGCGGCCATCGCCTTTTCCTGCGCCTCTTCTTGGGCCTCGCCGGTCGCGGTGCTCATCGCGGTTTCGGCCTGCCGGAGCTGACGGACCGCGGTGTCGAGGCCACGGGCGGACAGGATGCGGGACGTGACGGTGATCGCCGGGTCGGCTGCGCGCGGGTCCTGCGGCAGGTAGCCGACCGAGCCGGTGACGGCGATGTCACCCGCGGCCGGGCGCTCTTCGCCGGCCAGGGTCTTCATCAGCGTGGTCTTGCCGGCGCCGTTCCGGCCGACCAGGCCGACGCGATCCCCGGCGCCGACGGTAAAGGCCAGGTCGCCGAGCAGAAGCTGAGCGCCGACGCGAATCTCTACACCGCGAACGGTGATCATGATGGTTACTCTCCGTGATAGCTAGTGGACACACTTCACCCGTGGATGCGTGTGTGCAGCTAGACACAGAGGCAAGTAGCCATGAACCAACAGTAACCGGGCGACCCAAGCCCGGCATCCGATTTATCCGGATTTGGCCGGGAGTTCGACGATGAAGCGGGCGCCGCCGCCGGGGCGGTCGGTGACCTGGATGGTGCCGTGGTGCCAGAGGACGTGGCGGGCGACGATGGCCAGGCCCAGGCCGACGCCGCGGCCCCGGCCGGAGGTTTCGCCGCGGCCGAAGCGTTCGAAGATCTGGGTACGGTCCTCGGCCGCGATGCCCGGTCCGGCGTCGTCGACCGTGATGATCACGCCCAGCCCGCCGGCCCGTACGCCGACGCCCTTGCAGCCGCCGGCGTGGTCCTCGGCGTTCTCGACCAGGTTCGCGATCACGCGCTCCAGCCGCCGCTTGTCGGCCTGCAACGTGAGGTGCTCGGCATCGGGCTCGACCGTCGTCACCTCCCGCCCGGCTGCCGCATCCGCCGCGGCCCGGACCAGATCGGCGATCCGTACGATCTCCCGGCTGCCCCGGTCACCGCCGTCGTCCCGCGAGATCTCCAGCAGGTCGATCACCAACCGCCGGAACCGATCCAGATCGTCACCGAGCAACTCGACCGGCTCACGGACAGCAGCAGGTAACTCGGCGCGATGGTTCTGGATCAGCTGCATCGAGTTGAGCATCGTCATCAGCGGCGTACGCAACTCGTGGCTCACGTCGCCGGCGAACCGCGCGTCCGCCGCCACCCGCCGTTCCAGATCCGCCGCGGTCTGGTTGAACGACCGCGCCAATCCGCCGAGATGCGGATCGTTCTCCGCCTGCAACCGCTCGTCCAGCTTCCCGGTCGCGACCGCGCTCGCCACCCGCGTCAGCTCGGCCAGCGGCCGCAGCGCGACCGTACTCGCCAGCCGCCCCACCGCGAGCCCGATCAGCGCGGTCGCGAACGCCGCACTGATCAGCGTGAGCTTCAAGGTCCGCAAAGTACTGTCCAGCGTTGTCAGCGGATGCCACTCGAAGAACGCATCGCCCTGCCGCCCGAGCGGTACGCCGACCGCGAGCACCGGCTGCCCGTTCACCTCGATCCGCCGCTGGACGACGCTGCCGCCGAGCGCCGTCTGGATCACGTCCGGTGGCAGATCGGACGGCTTTCCGGTCAACGCGTACCAATGGTCTTCGAGGTACATCATCGACGCGGCCGCGTCCGTGGAGGGCAGGCTGTTCAGTACGTCCATCGGCCGTACGCCCGGCAGCAACGTCGGGTTGTCGCACTCGGCCTGCTCATGGCCCGGCCGGCAGGACGTCGGCGCGCCGAACAGCCCGTACCGCAGCGCGGCAGCGTTGTCAGCGGTCACCACCACCGCCGACGAATCACGTTGCTCGGTCAGGTAGTCGGAGACCACGCTCCAGGTCACGATCGCCAGCACGGATGACAACCCCAGCGCCAGCAGGCCGTAGGCCAGCATCACGCGGCCTCGCAGGCTGACCCGTCCCAGCAACGTCAGCTCACCAGTCGGTAGCCCAGGCCACGCGCGGTGACCAGGTGGGTCGGGCTGGCCGGGTCGCGTTCGATCTTCAGCCGCAGCCGCCGGACGTGCACGTCGACGATCCGGCTGTCCCCGAAGTAGCCGTACCCCCAGACCTTCGACAGCAGTTGTTCCCGGCTGAGCACCTTGCCCTCGGCGCCGGCAAGCTCGGCCAGCAGCTTGAACTCGGTCCGGGTCAGCGGCAGCGCCTCGCCGTCCCGGGTCACCTCGGCGCCCAGTACGTCGATCCGCAGGTCGCCGACCTCGAGCAGCTCGGCCTGCCGGGCGTTGGCCGGCTCGACCCGCCGCAACAGCGCACGGATCCGCGCCGACAGCTCCTTCGCCACCAGCGGCTTCGTCACATAGTCGTCGGCGCCGGCCTCGAGCCCGGCGACCACGTCGTGACTGTCCGTGCGCGCGGTCACCATGATCACCGGTACGTCGCTGGCCCGGCGGATCTCCCGGCAGACGGTGAAACCGTCCCGGTCGGGCAGCATCAGATCCAGCAGTACGACGTCCGGCGGCTCCCGGCGCAGGGCAGCGAGCGCGTCGTACCCGTTCGCCGCCTCCGCCACCTGGTAGCCCTCGTCTTCCAGGGCAAGCCGGAGTACGCGCCGGATGCGCGGTTCGTCATCGACCAGCAGCAGGCTGTGTGCCACGGGTCCAGTGTTGCGCACCGGCAGGCCTGGTGGTTGTTACGACTGTCATGAATCCGACATCTGCGGGCGGGGGCCGGGTGACAACCTCTTGACGGTTCGGTGCACGCACGTTCCGGACGCGGCCACAAGTCCTAACTTCGGCGCTATCGAGTCCCGGAGGAGGACCAATGGCCAGAAGACGGCTGGCGGCATTATCCCTTGCCGCCGTGGCGAGCATTCTAACGCTCGCGGCTTGTAGCAATGGCGGCGGAACACCGTCCGGATCCGGAGGGTCGGCCGGCACCCCGGTCACCGGCGGCACCCTGAACATGCTGGGCGCCGGCGATGTCGACTACATGGATCCCAACGTCAGCTACTACTCGATCGGTTACCTGAACCTGCGGATGTGGAGCCGCCAGCTGTTCACGTACCCGGCCGATCCGAACAGCGACAACACCAAGCCGGTGGCGGATCTGGCCACCGACATCCCGACGGCCGCCAACGGCGGGATCAGCTCCGACGGCAAGACGTACACGATCAAGCTCCGGCCGGGCGCCAAGTGGAGCACCACGCCGGCCCGCCAGGTGACCGCGGCGGACATGGTCCGCGGCGTGAAACGGACCGCGAACCCGGTCCAGCCGTTCGGCGGCATCCCGGACTTCGCCAACCTGATCGTCGGGTACAAGGCGTTCGCGGACGGATTCGCCAAGGTGGCGAAGTCACCGGCCGCGATCGAGGCGTACATCGAGAAGACGCCACTGCCCGGTGTGGTCGCCAAGGACGACACGACGGTCGAGTTCCACCTCACCCAGCCGGCCACGTACTTCGTCGACATGCTGACGCTGCCGGCCTTCTCGCCGGCGCCGATCGAGGCACTGAAGTACCTGCCGGCCAGCACCGAGCTGGGCAACCACTACCCGTCCGACGGCCCGTACAAGGTCGACTCGTGGGTACCGACCAAGTCGATCACGTACACCCGCAACCCCGCGTGGGACGCCGCCTCCGACCCGGTGCGGAAGGCGTACGTCGACAAGATCGTGGTGAACGAGACGGTCAGCCAGGACTCGATCCAGCAGCAACTGCAGACCGGTACGCCGACCGCGGACCTCGAGTTCGACGTCGGCCCACCACCGTCGCAGCTGCCGGCCCTGATCTCCAAGAAGGACCCGAACCTGAACCTGGGCATGACGGCGTCCAGCAACCCGTACGTCGTCTACAACACCGCGTCGCCGAACAACAACAAGGCGCTCGCGAACGTGAAGGTACGGCAGGCGATCAGCTACGCGATCAACCGTGACAACGTCCTGCAGGTCCTCGGCGGCAAGACCATCAACCCGCCGCTGACCCACGTACTGCCGGACAACATCGTCGGCTCGAAGCAGATCGACCCGTACCCGTACAACGTCGACAAGGCCAAGCAACTGCTGACCGAGGCGGGCTTCCCGCACCTGACGCTGAAGTTCCTCTACCGGAACGCGTCCGAGGGCAGCAGCAAGGCGTTCCAGACCATCCAGCAGGACCTGTCCAAGGCAGGGATCAACGTCGTCGGCGTACCGTCGCCGAACGCTGACTTCTACGTGAAGTACCTGCAGGTGCCGAGCGTCGCCCGGCGCGGTGTCTGGGACCTGTCGCTGGCCGGCTGGGGCGCCGACTGGTACGGCAACGCGGCGCTGTCGTTCTTCAACCCGCTGTTCTCCGGCGATCCGTCGTTCCCGCCGATCGGCAGCAACTTCGGCCTGTACAACAGCCCGGCGACCAACAACCTGATCGACCAGGCAGTCAAGGCACCGACCGAGGACCAGGCCTCCGGGCTGTGGGCCCAGGCCGACGCCCAGGTGATGGCCGACGCGCCGTTCTTCCCGTTGACCAACCCGAAGAACGCGAACTACCACGCGGCGCAGGTACACAACGCGAACTACGTACCGGCAATGCAGATGTTCGACCCGACCAATGTCTGGCTGGACAAGGACAAGCAGGGCTGACCTGATGGCACTGCTGGAAGTAAGGGACCTCAGGGTCTCCTTCGACACCCCGGACGGCACCGTCCGCGCCGTCCGGGGGTTGTCGTTCGACGTGGAAGCCGGCCAGACGCTCGCGGTGGTGGGCGAATCCGGGTCCGGCAAGAGCGTCGCCACCCAGACCATCACCGGCCTCACCCGCGGCGCCAAGGTGTCCGGTACGGCGTTCTTCGACGGCACCGACCTGATCACGGCGGATCAGTCGACGCTGCGGCGGCTGCGCGGTGACCAGATCGGGATGATCTTCCAGGATCCGTTGTCCAGCCTGCATCCGCAGTACCGGATCGGCTGGCAGATCGTGGAGATGATCCGGGCTCACGACCTGGAGATCAGCAAGCAGGCGGCCCGGAAACGGGCCGCCGACCTGCTCACCCTGGTCGGCATCCCGCGGGCGGCGGAACGGATCGACGACTATCCGCACCAGTTCTCCGGCGGGATGCGGCAACGGGTGATGATCGCGATGGCGATGGCGCTCGACCCGGCGCTGCTGATCGCCGACGAACCGACCACGGCGCTGGACGTGACCGTGCAGGCGCAGGTGCTGAACGTGATGCGCCGGCTGCAGGAGCAGTTCGGTACGGCGATCATCCTGATCACCCACGATCTCGGCGTGGTGGCGGAGATGTCCGACGAAGTGGTGGTGATGTACGCCGGCGCGGTGATGGAACGGGCGCCCCGGCGGGACATCTTCTACCGCAACCACCACCCGTACACCCAGGGCCTGCTGGCGTCGCTGCCGGCCCACAGCGGGGACCGGCTGACCCCGATCCCGGGGACTCCGCCGAGCCTGATCAACCTGCCGAAGGGCTGCCCGTTCGCGCCCCGCTGCCCACACGTGTTCGACAAGTGCAAGACCGAGACGCCGCCGCTGGCCGACGTCGGCCGCGACCCCCGGCACCAGTCGGCCTGCTGGTTACCGCACGAAACGAATGAGGCGATGGCTTCATGAACGACGAAGTGCTGCTGAAGGTGGAGGACGTCCGCAAGGAGTTCCCCACCCACGCCCGGGAGGTGGTCCGGGCGGTGGACGGAGTGTCCCTCGAGGTGCACACCGGTGAGACCCTCGGCCTGGTCGGCGAGACCGGGTGCGGGAAGTCCACGCTGGCCCGGTGCATGGCGCACCTGTACGACGTGACGTCCGGCTCGGTCTGGTTCGAGGGCAAGGACATCACCAAACTGTCCCGGAAGGCGATGCGGCCGTTGCGCCGCGACGTGCAGGTGATCTTCCAGGACCCGTACGGCTCGCTGAATCCGCGCCGCCGGGTCGGGTCGATCATCGGTGACCCGTTCGCCATCCACGACATCTCGTCCGGGGCCGAACGGAAGAAGCAGGTCCAGGACCTGATGGAGCTGGTCGGGCTGAACCCCGAGCACTACAACCGGTTCCCGGCCGAGTTCTCCGGTGGCCAGCGGCAACGGATCGGGGTGGCGCGGGCGCTCGCGCTGCGGCCGAAGCTGGTGATCTGCGACGAGCCGGTGTCCGCGCTGGACGTGTCGATCCAGGCGCAGATCATCAACCTGCTGGCGGATCTGCAGAAGGACCTCGGCCTCACGTACGTGTTCATCTCGCACGACCTGTCGGTGATCCGGCATGTCAGCAACCGGATCGCGGTGATGTACCTGGGCAAGATCGTCGAACTCTCGCCGACCGCCGAGTTGTTCGGGCAGACCCGGCATCCGTACACCCGGGCGCTGCTGTCGGCACTGCCGGCGCCGGACCCGGACACCGCGGACAGCCGGCAGCAGATCATCCTCGGCGGGGACATCCCGTCCGCGACGAACCCGCCGGAGGGGTGCAGGTTCCACACGCGGTGCCCGAAAGCCCGATCCGACTGTGCGACGTCCGAGCCACCTTTGATCCCGATCCTGGACGATACGGACGCCCACCGAACCGCCTGCTTCTATCCGTTGACCGTTGGCGAGGATTTGTCGACGGCCGTACCGGACCTCGCATCATGACCGCCTCGATCGAGATGGTCGATGTCCTCGACGAACCCAGAACGATCGAGGGGCGGAGCCCGTTCATCCTGGCGATGCGGCGGCTGCGCAAGGACAAGGTCGCGATGATCTCGCTCGTCGTGATCCTGCTGATCGTGCTGATGGCGATCTTCGCGCCGGTGTTCGCGGCGGTCACGGGGCATCCGCCGAACGAGCAGTACCGCAGTATCGGACTCACCCCGGACGGGTTGCCGCGCGGGCCGAACGGCACGTTCTGGTTCGGCACCGACGACCTCGGCCGGGACATCCTGGTCCGGATCGCGTACGGCGCCCGGATCTCGCTGCTCGTCGGCGTGATCTCCACGGCGATCACGGTCGCGATCGGAGTCGTACTGGGACTGGCGGCGGGGTTCCTCGGGGGGATCACCGACACCATCCTGGCCCGGCTCATCGACGTGGTGCTGTCCGTACCGTTCCTGCTGGTGGCGATCGCGCTGGTGTCCATCACCGGACCGAGCCTGACCGTCACCGTACTGGTGATCGGCTTCTTCAGCTGGGCCTCGGTGGCCAGGATCGTCCGTGGCCAGGTGCTGTCGTTGCGGGAACGCGAGTTCGTCGAGGCGGCCCGGTCGCTCGGCGCGAGCAACAGCCGGATCATGTTCGTCGACGTACTGCCGAACGTGATCGCGCCGGTGATCGTGTACACGACCCTGCTGATCCCGGTGGTGATCGTGACCCAGGCGACGTTGTCGTTCCTCGGGCTCGGGCTGCCGCCACCGACCGCCGACTGGGGCGGCATGATCAGCGCGTCGCAGAACTACTACACGACCGCGTGGTGGTTCATCCTGTTCCCAGGTCTGGCGCTGCTGATCACCACGCTCGCGTTCAACCTGTTCGGTGACGGGGTCCGGGACGCCTTCGACCCCCGCGCAGATCGGACCTGATCATGGGCATGTTCCTGATTCGCCGCCTCGGACACGGACTCCTGGTGCTGTGGCTGATCAGCGTGGCCGTGTTCGGCCTGTTCTTCATTGCTCCGAGCAACGTCGCGCAGACGCTGGCCGGCCGGCAGGCGACCCCGGAAACGATCGCGCTGATCAAACACCGGCTCGGTCTCGACCTGCCGGTCTGGAAGCAGTACCTGCACTTCCTCGGCAATGCGCTGAAGGGCAACCTCGGATACGACTACTACCACCAGGTGCCGGTGACAACGATCATCGGGCAGGCGTTGCCGATCACGTTGTCCCTGGCTCTCGGTGCCTCCATCTTGTGGTTGTTGCTGGGTGTGTTCAACGGTGTGATCTCGGCGGTGCATCCGCGCTCGCTGGCGGACCGCGGGCTGACGTTGTTCTCGTTGTTCTTCTATTCGTTCCCGTCGTTCCTGCTCGGCTTGCTGCTGCTGTACTTCCTGTACTTCCGCTTGACACTGGCTGGGTTCAACTGGTTCCCGGCCGGCGGGTACGCGCCGCTCACCGGCGGTATCGGGCCGTGGTTCCAGCACTTGTTCCTGCCGTGGATCGCGCTGGCATTGTTGCTGGCGGCAACGTACACGCGGTTGACCCGGGGATCGATGCTGGATGTTCTCGGCGAGGACTACATCCGGACGGCGCGGTCGAAAGGGATTCGGGAGAGCCGGGTGATCGTGCGGCATGGATTGCGTAGTGCGATGACCCCGGTGGTGACCCAGTTCGGGATCGACCTCGGGCAGTTGATCGGTGGAGTGGTGGTGACCGAGACGGTGTTCAGCTTGCCTGGTCTCGGGCAGACCGCGGTGGTCGCGATCAACCAGCAGGATCTGCCGGTGATCATCGGCATTGTGCTGTTCGCCTCGGCTGCTGTGGTGGTGGCGAACATCTTGGTGGATATCGCGTATGCGGTGCTGGATCCGCGGGTGCGGCTGCATTAGCACCAGAATTCCCAGGGTTCCTTGGTCGGGTTTCGCCCTGGGAAGTACCGAAGGACGGGTGGTGGTTGGGTACGAATGATCTGCCGGAACAGATCATCCGTATCAGCACCGGCCACCACCCGCCCTCCGCCGACCACTACCCGTTCTTCGGTACCGATCCCCACCGCGGGACGCCCCACCACCGCCTTCGGTACGTTGGTTTGGTGATTGTTGTTTATGGGGCGGGGAGTATCGGGTGTTATGTCGGCGGGCGGCTGGCGGCGGCCGGGCTGCCCGTGACGTTTGTCGGGCGTGCGCGGGCGGCTGCCGAGGTGGCGGAGCATGGGTTGCGGCTGACCGACTACCTGGGGGCTGATCTTCGGGTCGCGGACGTCCGGTTCTCGACGACGCCGCAGGGGGCAGCCGGGGCGGAGTTGGTGCTGGTCACGGTGAAGTCGGCCGGTACCGAGCAGGCGGCCGCGGAGCTGGCGGGCGTCCTTCGGCCTGGAGCTGTTGTCGTAAGTTTCCAGAACGGGGTGCGGAACGCGGACGTACTGCGGGCCGGGCTTCCGGAGCAGATCGTGGTGCCGGGGATGGTTCCGTTCAATGTCGTGAGCCGGGGCGGCGGGGTGTTTCATCAGGGCACCGAGGGCGCGTTGGACGTGCAGCGGGACGCGGCGTTGGCGCCGTACGTCGACGCGTTCGAGCGGGCCGGGCTGCCCCTGACGCAGCACGAGGAGCTCCTGCCGGTTCAGTGGGCGAAACTGCTGCTGAACCTGAACAACCCTATCAACGCGCTCTCGAATCTGCCGTTGCGCGAGGAGCTTTCGCAACGGGCGTATCGGCGGTGTTTGGCGGCGGCGCAGAGCGAGACGCTGGGGTTGCTGGACGCAGCCGGGGTACGGCCGGCGCGGTTGCTGGCGTTACCGATGCAACGGTTGCCATCAGTTCTGCGGTTGCCGGACTTTGTCTTCCGCCGAGTGGCTGGAGCGATGCTTGCGATCGATCCGTTGGCGCGCACGTCGATGTGGGAGGACCTGGAAGCCGGGCGGCCGACGGAGATCGACTATCTGAACGGTGAGGTGGTTCGGCTGGCCGATTCGCTGGGGCGGTCGGCGCCGGTGAACGGGCGGCTGGTCGAGCTGATTCGCGCGGGTGAGGTGAGCCGGCGGTCATGGTCCGGGGCGGAGCTCCTGGCCGAGCTTCGTCTTGTCATGTGAGACCAATGATCTTGTAGGCGGGTGTTTGTGGCAGCTGTTGCCGTACACGATGATCTGCTGGAGTCAGACGTGCGCGGCGGGCGGTAGGTCGGCTGAGTCGGCGAGCGGCCAATCGTCCGGCGGTGCGGTGAGTTGAGCAAGTTGCTCCAGGCACCATGGCGACAGGTCGGTCAGGGCGCGTAGTTCAGCCCACTCGACCCAGCGGTAGTCGATCACCTCGGACGGCGCCGGCGTCGGGTCGCCGGTCCAGCGCACGCGGTACACCGGGCACATCTCGTTCTCGACGATCCCGTTCGGCATCTCCGCGCGGTACCGGAACTCGGGAAGCACCAGATCAGCCGACGCGACCGTGATCCCGAGCTCGTCGGACAGCCGGCGCCGGACCGCATGCTCCAACGGCTCGCCCGGCAGTGGATGCCCGCAGCAACTATTGGTCCAGACACCCGGCCAGGTCGGCTTGTCGAGGGCGCGCCGGGTCAGCAGCACCCGCCCGGCCGCGTCGACCACGTAGCTCGAGAACGCGAGATGCAGCGGCGTCGCGGCGTGGTGCACGGTCGCCTTCGGCTCGGTCCCGATCGCGTGCCCACGCTCGTCCAGCAGTACTACCCGTTCCTCGGTCACCCCCAGAGCCTATTCCGGTTCCGGCAAAAGCGTACGGACTGCTAACCTGGGGCCCGTGATCAAGCAGCGTGTGGCATATCGACCGGCTCTGGGAGGAGCCGGCGCTCGGTAGTACCCGCACCCGCTGCACCCAGAGCCTCGAGGCAGGAACCGTTCGGTTCCTGCCTTTTCCGTGTCCGGAGGCACTGGGCGATCGGTGGTGCCTCCTTCCCGAGAGGAGACCCATGAATTCCGTGATCGAGCGATTACGGCGTACCACCGACACCGTCGTCGGCGCGGACGACCTGCGCGAACGGCTGGCGAGCGGGCGGCAGCTGCGGATCAAGTACGGCGTCGACTGCACCGCGCCGGACCTGCACCTCGGCCACGCGGTCAACCTGTGGATGATGCGCCAGCTGCAGGACCTCGGGCACCGGGTCGTGTTCCTGCTGGGCGATCTCACCACTCGGGTCGGTGATCCGACGGGTCGGTCCGAGACCCGGCCGGTCCTCACCCCTGAGCAGATCGAGGCCAACGCGGCGTCGTTCCTGGAGCAGGTTTCGCTGGTGCTGCGCACCGACCCGGAGGTGTTCGAAGTACGCCGCAACTCGGAGTGGTACGACGCGATGTCCATCGCCGAACTCTTGGGGTTGTTCGCGCAGGTCACGCAGGCACAGCTGATGAGCCGCGACATGTTCCGGGAGCGCGTCGCGGCCGGGCGGGAGATCGCCGTGCACGAGCTGGTGTACCCGGTGCTGCAGGCGTACGACAGTTTCGCGATGCGGAGCGATCTGACGATTGTGGGGTCGGATCAGCTGTTCAACGAGCAGCTCGGACGGGTGTTCCAGCAGCGGCTGGGGGCGCCGCCGCAGGTCGTACTGACCACGACCATCACGCCGGGGATCGATGGCCGGGCCAAGCAGTCGAAGTCGTTGAACAACTACATCGGGCTGACCGACAGCCCGCGGGACAAGTTCGGCAAGTTGATGAGCATCCCGGACGAGCTGGTCGGGCCGTACGCCCACGTCTACACCGAACTCCCCCTCGCGGACGTAGCCGCCCTATCCGCCGCCACCTCGGGCGCTGACGGAGGTGGGAAGGGTGGCGGTCGCGCGGCCCGGGACGCCAAGCTTCGGCTGGCCGCGGCGGTCGTCACCCGCTACCACGGCGCCGGCGTGGCGAAAGCCGAACTCGACAACTTCCGCCACACCTTCACCGATCACGGCGAACCGGCCGACATCCCACACATCGCGTACGCGGCCGACCGCGCCACCATCCTCGACCTCCTCCAAGCAGCCCGCCCCACCGAGAGCAAATCCAGCCTCCGCAGACTCCTCCGCCAAGGCGCGGTAACCCTCAACGGCCAACGCCTCACCGACCCCACCACCCCCGTCTCCCTGACCACCCCGCTGACGCTCAAGTCCGGCCCCCGAACCTGGCATCGGATCACGTCGGTCAGGAGTTCAGGTTGAGGTTGAGTACGTCGAGGCCGACCAGGTAGCCGGTGGCGGAGGGGTTCTTGCCGGTCAGGGTGATGGTCAGTTGGTGGTCGCCGGCGGTGAGTTGGGAGGTGCCGAGGTCGACCTGCTGGGTGCCGACGCCGGCCGGCTGGTATCCGTCGAAGGTCACCGGCGCGGCGTTGTCGACCTGTACGTTAACGATGCCGTAATCCGCCGCCTTGGTGAGAACCGTCGACAGCTTGTACGAGCCGGTCGTCGGCACGGTGAACTTCAGGACCGTCTTGTCACCCGCTTTCGAGCCATGAATCCACGCCTGCGCGCCGCCGGACCAGCTCACGCCGCAGCAGTTGCCCTGCGCATCGACCGCGACCGTCGACGACACCGGAGGCAGCATGGATTCACCCTCGATCCGGAGCGTACTGCCGGTGGTCGCCTGCACCGCGGCCGACTTCGCCCCGGTGTGACCGGCCAAGTCCACAGCTGCGATCCGGTACGTCCACGCCTCGTGCAGGCCGAGGTTGCGATGCAGGAAACCAGGCAACGGTGTCGTGCCGAGCAGCTTCTCCACTCCGCCGGCCTTGGCGCCGTACACGTTGTAGTACGCGATCCCACTGTCGTCGCTGACATCGTTCCAGGTCACGTTGATCGCGTTGTCCGTACGCCCGGCCGCGCTGACGCCGGCGACCGCGCCGGGCGCCTTGTTGTCCTTGTACGGGATGCTCAGCGACTGCACCACATACGCCGAAGCCGTCCACGCCGTTGAGGCCGGACCGTTCGGCTTGAGCTCGATGTCCAGCCGGGTCTTGCCGAAGGTGATGGCCGAAGGCAACTGATAATTGTCGTCGAGCCAACGTTGATGAGTGTTGCCGAGCGGCTGCAGCCAGGTCCCGGCATCCTTGCCGTTGACAATCACTCGTACGCTCTGCCCCGCGACATTCTGATCACTCGTGCGCCGCAACGTGACGCCACGGTTGGCGGGATCGATCTTCACGCTGAACTTGACCGGCTGGGTGGTCGAACGGACCTGGTCGGTCAGCGTGATGTCGTCATGATCGCCTTCGTACACAGCGCTCAGCTCCGCCTGCGTGCCACCATCGGTGTACCCGTGCTGCCCGCGACTGGCCGCCGACCCGGTGTCGATCCGGTCGGTCTCGCGGGCGCCGAACTTCGCCGCCGTGTACAAGAACGCGGTCGAGCCGTAGATCGCCGGGTGGTCGTCCTGCTGACCGTGCTCGATCCCGAAGGTCAGCTGGTTCTCGTACGCGACCGAGTCGGTGATGTGCAGCCGCCACGCGCCGTCGCATTCGTTCGTGCAGAACCCGGCCCGTACCTCGTGCGCCGAGTTGCCGTGGAACGGTGTCGAGTAGGTGCCGGCGTTGAAGTACCAGCCGGACTCGTAGTAGTCCTCGGTGCCGGTGCCGTGAATCGCGGGCGTCCGCTCACCATCGGCGTACACGCGCTCGTCGCCTTCGAGGTAGCCACGGGTGTTGCCGTCGGCAAACAGTCCCTCCATCGTCTGGGAGACACCGACGAACTTGCCCCGGCCGGTCATGTCGGCGAAGTTCCAGTCGCTGCCCTGCGTGGTCTCGCCGCGCTTCGAGATCGCGGTGAAGTAGCCGGTCTTCCCGGTGGCCAGCTCGGCGGCGACGCGACCGTCCCGAGCTGCGGTCACCTCGGCTTGACCCTTCAACGCGTAGGCCGTGGGGTTCACCAACGTAACGGTGGCGCGGCCAACGTACGGCATCGGCCACCAGGAGGAGTACCAGCCGTCGGGGTCCATCGCGAAGAACAGCGAGTGCACCGGGTTCTCGCCGAGCCCGGAGCCGAAGAACTCGCCCAGCGGCGCGTCGACACGCAACTTGTCGTCGATCGTCACCTGGACCCGGACGCCGGACAACAACGTGTCGGACGGCTTGACTCGGGCGGCGTCCGCGTCGGTCGCGGCGTACGTCATCGCGTGCTCGCCGCTCCAGTTCTGCTTGCTGATCGTGTAGCCATGCGCCTGCTCGTCGGCGACATGGTTCGGTCCGACATCGAGTGTGTCGGTGCGCTTGAGCTGTCCGCCGACAGTCGAGTCGGCCCAGTACGCGAACTCGTTGAAGTCGAGATCCGACGAGACGAACTGGTTGGTCACCGTGATCTGCGACTTGCCGGCGGTCAACGCGGCCGGAAGCTCGACGGACTGGTCGTGCCACTGCGCGCCCTGCGCCTTCAGCGGCGCCCACTCGCCGGCCGGTGCGCCGTCGACGAGGATCTTCGCCCGCTGGTTGCCGATCCGCAGATCCATCCGGCGGGTCAGTGTCACGCCGGTGTTGGCCGGGTCGATCTTGACCTTGAACGAACTGCCTCCGACGAACGCGCGGCCGTCGTCGGCAATGCTCTTCAGATCCAGGCCGACGATGTCCGGCAGCTTCACCCGGAGCGCGCTGAGCTCACCCGGACCGGACACGTCGGCGAGCTTGACCTGCTTGCCCGGGGCAAGGTTCAGCGGCGTACTGGTGGTGCGCGCGTTCGGCTGTACGGGCTTGGGGTCCTTGGTGCCGGCCGCCTTCAGCAGGGCGAGCACGTCTTCGGCCTTGTCGGTCGGATCGAAGGTCTTGATGCCGTTCGCGTCCGGGAACTGACGGTAGTCGACGTGATAGAAGTACGGGTTCGTCTGCGTGGTGATCCGCATCGAAGAGCGGTACGGCATGGGTACGCGAATGTAGACGCCACCACTGGTCTGTACGCCGTTGGCCACCAGCGGGAAGCTGAACGGTGCACCGAGCTTGCCGTCGACGATGTCCTGCAGCGAACCGTGCAGGACCTGCTTGCCGTCCAGTTCGACCGTGATCGTGCCGGTCTTGCTGACGTTGCCCTCGTCCCGGGTGAACCAGATCGACGCGACCTCGCCGGGACCGGAGTCCTCCGCGATCACGCAGCCGGCGTCGGTGGTCCGCAGACAGGAGTAGGTGCCTTCGAAGCCGTCGTTGTTGGTGCCGTCGCGGCCGAAGCTGGAGAACTGCTTGGTACGTACACCGGTCTGGAGCTCGGGCAAGCGGTCCAGGTGCCGGTAGACGTCCCAGCCGACCGGACCGTTGGCGTTTCCGGCGCTTGGTGGGCTTGCGGATGCTGCGGTCGCACCGGTCAGCAGCAGGACCGAAGCGACGAGTAGAACGACGGCACGACGGAGCATGGGCGGCCTTTCTCCGTGACGGCGGGAAATCGATTTCTGAGATGTCTACCATCTCTCCAGGCCGGTTGAGAAGGGTTCACGCGGCCCTACTTCGCCCGCGTCCACAGGTCGGCCCGGGGCACCGGCCGGTTGCCAGGCGCGGGAGACTGGGCGCGCACACCTACTTTGAGATTGCAGGAGATGGCGATGAGCTCTGAGAAAGCCCAGATCGGTGTCACCGGCCTAGCGGTGATGGGCCGCAACCTGGCCCGGAACCTGGCGCGCAACGGGTTCAGTGTGGCCCTGCACAACCGCTCGCAGGCGCGCACCGACGCGCTGGTCGCGGAGTTCGGCTCGGAGGGCACCTTCGTCCCGTCGACGGACCTGGCCGGCTTCGTCGAGTCGCTGGAGCAGCCGCGCAAGGTGATCATCATGGTCAAGGCCGGCGCGCCGACCGACGCGGTCATCGACGAGCTGGTGCCGCTGCTCGACGAGGGTGACATCGTCGTCGACGCCGGCAACGCGCACTTCGCCGACACCCGGCGCCGCGAGGCCGCGCTGCGCGACAAGGGCCTGCACTTCGTCGGCTCCGGCGTCTCCGGTGGCGAAGAGGGCGCGCTGAACGGTCCGAGCATCATGCCCGGCGGCTCCCCCGAGTCGTACGCGGCACTGGAGCCGATGCTGACCAAGATCTCGGCGCACGTGAACGGTGAGCCGTGTTGCGTACACGTCGGGCCGGACGGCGCCGGGCACTTCGTGAAGATGCTGCACAACGGCATCGAGTACGCGGACATGCAGCTGATCGCGGAGGCGTACGACCTGCTGCGCCAGGTCCTCGGCCTGTCGCCGGCCGAGCTGGCGGACGTGTTCCGGGACTGGAACACCGGCGACCTGGAGTCGTTCCTGATCGAGATCACCGCCGAGGTGCTCAGCCAGACCGACCCGACCGCCGGCGGACCGTTCGTGGACATCGTGCTCGACCAGGCCGAGCAGAAGGGCACCGGGCGATGGACCGTACAGTCCGCGCTCGACCTGGGCATTCCGGTCAGCGGGATGGCCGAGGCGGTCTTCGCGCGGTCGCTCTCCGGCGACGTGGTCCGCCGGGAGGCCGCGGCCGGCGTACTGCCCGGACCGGCTTCGCCGAAGGCCGATGTCGACCGGGACGCGTTCATCGAGGACGTACGGCACGCGCTGTATTCGTCGAAGCTGGTCGCCTACGCGCAGGGGTTCGACGCGATCCGGGCGGCCAGCGAGGAGTACGGCTGGAACATCGACCTCGGCGCGATGGCCACGATCTGGCGCGGCGGCTGCATCATCCGGGCGCGCTTCCTGGACCGGATCAAGGAGGCGTACGACCGGAACGCCGACCTGCCGTCGCTGCTCGTCGACGACTACTTCCGGGACGCGGTCGCGAGTGGGCAGGAGGCGTGGCGCCGGGTGGTGGCGACGGCGGCGACCGTCGGCGTACCGGCTCCGGGCTTCTCGGCGGCGCTGTCGTACTACGACGGGCTGCGGGCGGAGCGGTTGCCGGCGGCGCTGATCCAGGGGCTGCGCGATCTGTTCGGGGCGCACACGTACAAGCGGGTGGACCGGGACGGAAGCTTCCACCTGGAGTGGTCGGGCGATCGGTCCGAGACGGCTCAGTAGTTCGATTGGCGCTCTAGTCGAACGTGTGTTCTAATAGTCGCACAGTGCCAGTACCTAAGGAGATCGCCGCAACGATGACTGTAGACACTCTGGCAGTAGACGCGCCGTCGGGCGACACCGACACTCCCGCCACTTCCGGCACCGGGTTCGCTTCGGAGTCAGCTACTCCGGCTGCGTCGGTTGCTTCGGAGGCTGCGAGCTCGGCTGCGACCTCGGCTCCGGCCGGCGAGGCTGCGCCTGCTCCGGTGGCCGAGAAGCCGAAGAAGGCGCCGGCCAAGAAGGCGGCCGCGAAGAAGGCGAAGACGATCGAGCTCACACTCACCGTCACTGGGACCGCCGACGGTGAGTGGCGCGCCGAGCTCAAGCAGGGCAGCACGTTCCTGGCCCGCGATCTCGCTGTCGCCGCGGCGGCCGTGTCCCGCGCGGCCAAGGAGCTGCACGAGGACCTGTCCACCCCGATCGACGAGGTGATCGAGGAGGCCCGCTCCCAGCAGGCCGCCAAGGTCGCCGCCCTGGAAGCCGAGCTCGAGGCGGCCCGCGCCGCCCTCGCCGAGCTCGACTGACCAGAGCTCGACTGACCAGAGCTCAACCGACAACAGCTCCACCGGCATCGGCTCGACTGGAGCCGACTGTCACCCGACGTCCCGTGGCCGGTCAACTTCCCTGATCGGCCACGGGAGCAAGTGCAGGGGCCCGTCCGCAACTGTGTGAGGTGGTTGCGGGCGGGCCCTGAGTGCTTACTTGTCCTCCGGCTTGCTACTCCGGCTCGGCTGTTACTCCGGCTGGGTTGTTACTCCGGCTGGGTTGTTACTCCGGCTGGGTTTTGAGGACTGTCCGGAGGTTGGCGTTGGGCTGGTGCTGCCAGGCGGTTTCGGCTTGTTCCAGCGGGTACGTCTCGATGATCGGGCGGATGTTCTTCAGCACGGCGAAGTTCAGCGTGTCCTCTGAATCCTGCGCGACCCCGGAGTACCAGCCGGACACCGACAACCGCCCATCGGTCAGCGCGTGCCCGGTGACCTCGATCGGGTCGCCGCCTTCCAGCACGATCAACTGACCGTTCGGCCGCAGCCCCTTCACCAGCTCCGACTGCAACTCCGCCCGGGACACCGTCGCGAGGACCACAGCCGCGCCGCCAAGCGCCTTCAACGCCGCACCCGCGTCGCCCTCCGTACTGTCGATGTACTCGTCGGCCCCGAGCTGCCGGGCGAGCTTCTCTTTCGCCCGCCCGCGATTGATCGCCACCGTCCGGAACCCGAGCTTGTCGGCGAACTGGATCGCGAGATGGCCGACCCCGCCGACGCCCTGCACGGCGACCGTGTCCCCCGGCCCGGCGTGCGCGTGCCGCAGCGCGTTGAACGCGGTGATCCCGCCACACATCAACGGCGCGGCTTCCTCGAACGACAAACCGACCGGTATCCGTGCGACCGCATCCTGCGGAGCCACCACGTACTCGGCATACCCACCGTCGTACGAAGTGCCGACGATCTTCCGGTTCACGCAGTTCGTGAAGTCACCGCGCCGGCAGAACTCGCAGGTGAAATCCACCCCACCGGACCAGCCCACCCCGACCCGCTGCCCGGCCTCCCAGATCGTGACGCCATCGCCGACCGCGTCCACGACCCCGGCGATCTCATGCCCGGGGATCCGCGGCAGCACCGTACCGAACAGCGCGTTCCGCGGGATCGCGTCGCCGCCGCAGATCCCGCACGCGTGCACCCGGACCCGTACCTGCCCTGGGCCCGGCTCCGGAATCGGCACGTCCGTGACCACGAACGGACCACCCGCCTGCTGAACCTGAGCCGCCCGCATGGTTCCACTCATCCTTGCTCTCCCTCAGCCTGTCCGCTCGTCTCCCCCAGACTCTGCCTGTACTCGCCGAAGTGGAAACAGAAACGCGCCAGCGAGGGTTCAAGCAGTCGTTGTAGGCGATGGAGCAGTCAGCAGACAGGCCCGCCGTACGCTCTTGCCTGGGGCAACCAGCTGACGGCTACTGCTTGTCCGCGGTGACCGCCGGCTGGTGGACGCCGCTCGGGGCCGGCTCGGGTGCGTGACCGGCCGAGCTCAGCGCGCTGGTGACCGTGATGGTGAGCAGGGTGGTCGTGGCGAGCGCGGCGACGAGGGTCCAGCGGGCTGCGGTGTTGCTCATGCCCCAATCGTCGCGCCACCGGCCGCCGCTGGGAACGGTTTCGCGCCGGAATCAGGGCGTACTCCGGGGTCCGCTCCGGTGGAGTCCTGACCCGGTGAACCCGGAATGAACGGGATGTGACCGAGACGGCACGCCGCAGGTCTGGGCGGGCGTGCTGGGTTGGCCTTACCGTGGGTGCCCTGGGCCGGTCCGAGGGCCCTGACCGCTCCGCGTCGAGAAGGGGTCAGATGAGCACTTTCCAGGACTTGGGTTCGCTGCTGATGGTGCGCGGCGCCGACGAGCTCGATCACGCGGGCGGCAGCCTGTACGTGCATCTGCACCGGGTCGCGAAACGGCTGGGTTCGCTGGGTGCGTCGGACACGCTGATCGAGGCGGGACTGGCGCACGCGGCGTACGGGACGGACGGGTTCCCGGCGCACTTGTTCGACTGGCGAACCGAGCGCCCGGTGCTGGAGTCGGTGATCGGAACCGAAGCCGAGCTGATCGTCTACCGGTACGGCGCCTGCGACCGGGAAACCACCTGGCGCGACCTCGCCGAGCACCGCACCGTCACCGATCGCTTCACCGGCACCTCGGAGGAGCTCGGCAGCGAGGACCTCCGCGACTTCGTCGACCTCAGCATCGTCAACGAACTCGATGTCCTAGATCACGACGCGGACCTGGCCGACGACCTCCGGGCGTTCCTTCGCGACCAGGTCCCGCGCTGGCAGTCGCTCGCCTCCCCCGCCGTCCTCACCGAGGCCCACCGGATCCTGCAGTTGTAACGGTTGGTCACACTTGGGGGCGTGAAACGGTTCTTGCGGCGGGCGCTGGTGGGGATCCTGGCGCTGTGGCTGGTCGTCACGCTTGCGTCGTTCGGCTACAACCTGGCCACCGACGGGGACGCCGCGCCGCCGGCCGGGCTGAAGTTCGTCGAGGCCGGCGGGATCAACACCCGGTATGAAAGCTGGGGTACGACCGGTACGCCCGTCGTCCTTGTCCACGGCGCGGCGGAATCCGTCGACACCTGGTCCCGGCTGGTGCCGCTGCTCGCGACGAACCACCGCGTGTACGCGTACGACATCACCGGCTACGGGTACTCCGAGCGGAAGGCGCCGTACACGATCGAGGAACTCGCCGGGCAGCTGCTCGGGTTCCTGGACGCGATGCATCTCGGCGGAGCGGGGCAGCCGAAGCCGATCCTGGTCGGGCATTCGCTCGGCGCCGGGGTCGCGGCCGAGGCGACGCTGGAGGCGCCGAGCCGGATGGGCGGGATCATGTTCCTGGACGGCGACGGGCTGCCGCTGCCTGGCGGGAACTCCGGACCGCCGCGGTGGTTGATCATCCCGCCGTACCGGACGTCGCTGTTCCGGCTGGTGCTTGATCAGGGGTGGCTGCTGAAGAAGATCTACAACAGCGTGTGCATGCCGGGTTGTCCGCCGATGAACGTGGACGAGTGGACCCGCCCGTTCCGTCAGCCCGGAGCCGAGAAGGCACTCTGGGAGATGACCGCCAACGGTATCCCCGCCGTCGCGCCTGACCGGCTTGCCAAGTTGCGTGATCTGCCGCTGCCCAAGTCGGTCGTCTTCGGCGCCCTGGACACCAACGGCGGAAACCCCACCGAAACCGCCACCCGAATCGGTGCCCCCTCCCCGACCATCATCCCCGACGCCAACCACCTGACCCCCATCTCCAGCCCCACCCAAGTAGCCGCAGCCATCAACACCCTCCCCTAGCGCTACACGCTGGCTGGGCAGCAGGTGGCTGGAAATCTGGTTGGGGTGTCCCCTATGGGTTCCGTCAAGCGAATGCCGACCCGGGCGTACGGTGCCCCAAACCGGTTTGGGGTGGTTGTGTAGGTGGAGTGGGGAAGGTTGTACACCTGGAATGGGCCGTGACACGCCCCAAACCGGTTTGGGGGAATGGAGCGACGGATCATCGCAGCCAACAACAGCCTCTGCCGGCGCAACAGGCTGGTCGGGTGGCAGGTGGGTGGAAAAACGGTGGGGGCGACGGATGATCGCAGCCAGCAACCGCCTCTGACAGCGCTACATGCTGGTAGGTAGCAAGTGGGTGGAAAAACGGTCAGGGGCGACGGATGATCGCAGCCAATAACCGCCTCTGACGGCGCTACAGGCTGGATAGGTGGCTGGAAAAGTGGTGGGGGGCGACGGATGATCGGGGTATGGCTCGTTATGAAGTGGTTGCGCGTGCGATGACCGGTCGGCGGATGGCCGACTCCGACTACCTTGAGCTTGCCCTGAAGTCCTGGTCGCTGGACAAGGGGATGCGGTTCCAGCGGGTCGAGGATCTGCCCGACGGGTCGATCGCGATCGTGCTGCAGCAGAAGCTGTCGCCGCGGAAGCACGACGCGGCCTGCGCGATGGCGAACCGGAGCCTGGCTCAGCTCGGCATCCCGGCCGGCCAGGTGCAGCAGATCGACCTGCACCGGATGACCCGCAAAGGCGGCCGCGCGCTGGTCCGCTCCTGGCGCGGCCCCGGCAACCCACCCGGCACCGCGGGCGACCGCGAACCCCGCCACCCCAAGCCCAACCCACCCCACCTGAACATCTCCCTGGACCTCCCGACCGAATAACAGCCGTCCTGCCCGATCTGTGCACATCCGGTGCGGACCGCGGACACTTCACCAGCTGTCCACGGTCCCTGCAGGATGTACGAGGTCCGCGGAGGTCGCGAGCGGATCGCCTACGGGGTGAAGACCTCGAAGCGGGTGCCGTACTTCGTGCCCAGCTGGGTGCCGGCCGGGCGGGAGGTGCCTTCGAGGAATTCTTCGGGGTCGAAGTCCGGCCAGCCCAGGCCGTCGATGTACGCCTGGTGGGCCTTGAGGGACTGCACGCCTAGGTCGAAGGTGTCAGTGGTGTCGACGCCGTGCCGGGCGGCGGGTGAGCCGGACGCCCACACCTGGCGTACGCCGTCCCACTTGTCGCCCGCGTCGGGGAAGATCCAGCGGTTGGCGGCGTCGCGGACCGCGTCCAAGGTGGCGCGACCGGTGTTGATGTGGTCGGCCTGGTTGAGGAGGACATCGCCGTCCCAGGTGTCGCGGAAGTTGTTCGTGATGACGATCTCCGGGCGGTGCCGGCGGATCGCGGCGGTGATGACGCGGCGGAGCGCCACGCCGTACTCGATGGTGCCGTCCGGCTGGCCGAGGAACTCCACGGTTGACACACCGACGATCCGGGACGACTCGATCTGCTCGGCCTCCCTCAGCGGCCCGCATTCGGCTGGGTCGACGCCGTCGATCCCGGCTTCACCTGACGTCAGCAGGCAGTACGTGATCTGCTTGCCCTGCCCGGTCCAGCGCGCGATCGCGGCCGCGGCGCCGAACTCCAGGTCGTCCGGGTGCGCGACCACAGCCAGCGCCTGCTGCCAGTCCTCGACGACTGGCTCGAGCGGTTCCAGAGCATTCATGTCCGCAGGCTAAGCCCGCGGACAGCCACTGCACCAGGACACCTGCGCCGCGGCCGCCAGCCGAAGAGCACCGCAGGCTCAGCCGAACACCTGGCGCGTGTAGGCGTTCTCGAAGACTCGTTGTGGATCCAGCCGGTCGCGGACGGCGACGAAGTCGTCGAAGTGCGGGTAGCGGGTGCGCAGCTCCGACGCGGTGAGAGTGTGCAGCTTCCCCCAATGCGGCCGGCCGTCATAGTCGGCAACGATCCGCTCAAAAGCCTGGAAGTACGGGTCGTGCGGCAGCCGGTGGTACTGATGGATCGCCACGTACGCCGTCTCGCGCCCATGCGCCGTCGACAGCCAAATGTCGTCCCGCGCCGCCACCCGGACCTCGATCGGGAACGGGATCCGCGCCCCCGACGTATCGATCCAGTCCCGCAACCGCCGGATCACCTCGACCACGTGCTCGCGCGGCACCGCGTACTCAGACTCGCGGAAGACCACGTTGCGCTCAGTACAGAACACCTTGTACGACGCATCGATGTACTCCCGGGCCGACAGTGCGCGCGACGCGATCCGGTTGATCCGCGGCACCATCCCGGGCCGCCGGACCGCGAGCCGATTGGTCAGCTCGAAGACCTTGTTCGACAGCAACTCGTCGTCGACCCAGCCGCGAACCCGCCCCACCGGCGCCGCGTCGACACCTGCGCCGACCCGGTTGTTCCGCTTCGTCAGCGCCAGCTCGGTGTGCGGGAACCAGTAGAACTCGAAGTGATCGTTGCCGTCGGCAAGCTCATCGAAGCCGTCCAGTACCTCCGGCAGCGGCAGCGGCATCTCCTGCGCGCGGAGCAGGAAGGCCGGTACGCACTGCAGGGTCAGCGAGCTGATCACGCCGAGCGCACCGACCGAGATCCGCGCAGCGGCGAAGACGTCCGGGTTCTCCTCGACTGAGCAGTGCAGCACCGAGCCGTCCGCGGTGACCAGGTCGAGCCCGGCGACCTGGGTGGCGAGGCCGCCGAGCCGCGCGCCGGTGCCGTGCGTGCCGGTCGAGATCGCACCGGAGATGGTCTGCTTGTCGATGTCGCCGAGGTTCGCCATCGCCAGGTCGAACGCGGCCAGGCCGGTGTTGAGCTTCCGCAGGCCGGTGCCCGCGCCGACCGTGACCCGGCCGCTCTGCTGGTCGGCGTGCGTGATCGACGACAGCCGGTCGAGCCGGATCATCACCTCTTGCGGCACCGAGCAGCCGGTGAACGAGTGCCCGGCGCCGACCGCCTTGAGCTTCTTCCCCTGCTCGGCCGTGGATTTGACCAGGGCGGCCAACTCGTCCGTCGAGCCTGGGCGCAAGGTCTCGAGGCCGGTCGCCGATTCGGTGCCGGACCAGTTCTGCCAGCTGCTCATCCGAAGTTCTTCCCTTCACCGCGGTAGGTGACCAGCTCGGTCACCTGCTCGCCGTCGACCGCGTGGACGACGTCGAACCGCTCAAGCATCTCCCCTGCTTTGGCGTAGCGCATCCACACTCTGTCTCCAAGATGGAGCCGTTCGGACGATTGTCCTTGCACCGGAGTCTGCACCTCGCCGGCCCCTTCCGCGCCGACCAGCTTCAGTCCCGCTGGCCAGGCAGGCGATGGCAGCCGGGACTTCTTCGCCGGGCCGGACGCCACGTACCCGCCGCTGAAGAGCGTGGCGATCCGCGGCGCGGGCCGGCGGACGACGTCCAGCGCGTACGCCATCGCCGGTTCCGGCCGGAAAATGTCGTACTTGTCGAACAACGTCGGCCCGTACAGGCCGGAACCGGCGGTGACCTCGGTGACGACCGGATCCGCACTGCTGACCTCGAGGCTGCCCGTACCACCGCTGTTCACGATCCGCAGCGGGCCGATCTGCTTCACCGCATCCACGACCGCGCCGCGGCGGTCCGCGAGCTCGGCAGCCGAGCGGCGCTTCACCCATCGGATCGCCGGCGAGGTGTCCGGCAGCCCGGCGATCTGCGCCTCGTAGAACATCACTCCGGCCAGCTCGAACGCGTCGTCGGCGGCCACCGTACGCGCCAGTGCCGCGACCTCGGCCGGGGTACGCAGCGGCGAGCGGCGGACGCCGAGGTGCTGGCCGAAGACCCGCAGCGACGCGTCGACGTCGAGGCAGACCTGAATCCGGGCGTCACCGGCCGCGGACGCCTTGATGAAGTCGAGGTGCTCCGGGGAGTCGATCATCAGCGTGATCCGGGCGGCCGCTTCCAGGTCCGCGGAGAGCTCGCGCAGCGCCGTCCGGTGCGTGGTCGGGTAGCCGAGCAGGATGTCGTCGACGCCGTTTCGGGCCAGCCAGAGGGCCTCAGGGAGCGCGTAGCTCATCACCCCGCGGAACCCCGGCAGCTCCAGCGCGGCGTCGATGAGGGGCCGGCAGCGGACCGACTTGGACGCGATCCGGATCGGTGTCCCCGCGGCGCGCCGGACCAGGTCGGCGGCATTCCGCCGGAACGCGGCCAGATCGATGACCGCGTACGGCGCGTCCAGCCCCGCGGTCAGGCGGGCATACCGATCAAAGTCACCCATGATCGGAGTGTAAGTCACAAAATACTGAAAGGTAATACAACTTTTCGCTCAGTTTGGGGGCTATTCGATGACAGCCTCCAGCGCCGGTACGAGGGCGCGCGCCCAGTCGGCCTGCTGATCCGGTTCAGCCGAGGTGGTGGCGAGCAGGGAGACCGTGGACCCGTGCAGTACGGCCAGGTCGACGTACGACTCCGCTCCCGCGTACGCCCGCACCGCCGCGGAAGCGGACTGGTCTGTCCACAGCTGTCTGACACTCAAATCGCCACCGGAGCCACACGCCTGCATGCGCTGCTCGTAGCCCTTGTAGTACGCAGCGGCCTGGTCAGAGTTGCTGAAACGAAGCAAGAGCGCCGTAGCCGGTAGAGCCGTGGCAGTGCGATAACTGCCAGTCAGCACGTACGTGGGAACTGGCAGCGCGCCGCTAGCCGGACTGCCCGCGCAACCGGACGGTAGTGCCTCGTACGACGCCTGATGCGGATCGCGGCGTCGGGTCCAACTGTTGTTGCCGACGAAACCGGCCTCTGCACCGCCTGGGTCGGTGTAGGTCTTCCAACCGGGTCCGAGCTTGTCAGGCGCCGGCAGGTTGCGTTCGGTGAGCGGTCCGGCGTTGGGGGGTGGCGGAGCGGTCGCCTGCTCGGGTACCTGTGGTGGGACGGCCGCATCTGTTGGTTTGGTCGTACTCAACGTGTTGGTCGGCACCGGAACTGTCCCACCGACCGTGCTGGGTACAGGAGTGGGTTGAGCTACCGGCTTCGCGCTGCAGCCAGCCAGGACCACCGCCAGTACACCAGCAACCGCTACGCCTCTCACTTCGGCTCGAAGTGCTGGTAGTCCGGCTTGGCCCAGCGGGCGCCCCAGAAGTAGCCCTGCCCGGCCAGTGCCTTGGTAGTGGCGCTGTTCGCGAACAGCATCCCCGGTCGTACGACTGAGCGGTTGCGGTACGCCAGCCCGTTCGACGGGTACCAGACTCCGTTCGCCGCCAGGTACGGGTTCTCCACGGTGTTGACATCGATCGCCCACCCGTACGAGTGCGGCGACAGCGAGTACGGATCGCCCGTGACCCGGCGGCAGTTGAACGCGGAGGTGTTGTCGGCTGCCATCGCTTTCACGTCACTGCCGCCGAACACGTCCACTCGCCGCATCTGCCGCACCGGGAACTTCGCCGCGAGACTGGAAGTCCAGACCGTGATCATCTTCGACACCGCGGCATCACGCAGGATCAGCTCGCCGCGATGCACCCGGCCGTCGAAACCCCAGTAGTTCAGCTGCAACAGCCGCAACGACGACGGTGCGACCGGACAGCCGGCTCGGTACGTGTACTTGACCATCGCGGCGGACACCGCGTACACCTTTGGATTCAGCGCTGCCTTGATCACGATGCTCGCCAGCCCGGAGTACTCCATAGCGGCCTGGCTGACGTTCCGAGTCACCACGCGTACGGTCCGCGTGGACGGCAGGTCGTCCGGTACGCGGAACCGGAAGTTGCCCTTGGCATCCACTGTGGTGACGCCGAGCAGCTGCCACTTGCCACTGCCGAGGTAGGACTGCAGTGCGAGCTCCTGGCGCGGTTCGGCCGGCACCATCCGGCCGGTCACGGAGACGCCGGTAAGTGTCGCGTACCAGGCCGCTGGCGGGTTCAGCACGATCTTCCGGTCCTGGATCGGCACTGTTCGGTACGGGGAGATCGCCAGCGCTGTCTCGGCTTTGACACCGATCATCGTGCGGAACGACCAGGTACCAGCCGTCGCGGACACGTAGTTGAACCGGTACGCGCCACCAGCAGCAGTACGCGTCGAGGCGCGCAGTACCCAGGCACCTGGTACGCGCTGCCACAGGGTGATGTACGAGCCCGTTACCGGCTTACTGAGCTTCCCGGCGAAGACAGTCGGCTTGTCCTCCCAAGAGGCCGCCGGCTGGTCCAAGCTGATCGACCACTCCGGCGCCGGCGTACTAACAACCGGCGTACTGACAGCCGGCGTACTGACTGCCGGCGTCGGAGTTGGTGTAGGCGTTGGTGTAGGAGTAGTGAGCAGCACCGCAACAGCCATGACGAAGCGCCTCATCCGCTTCTCCCTCCCTTGGACGTCAACTACCTCCTATAAGAGGCAGTGACACCAGGAAGAAGTCACAGCTACTACTGCTCCAGTCGTTTGACCGCTGCGTCGATCCGCTCGTCAGTACCAGTCAGGGCGACGCGTACGTGTCGCTCGCCCGCCCTTCCGTAGAACGCTCCAGGCGCAACCAGGATGCCCAAGTCGGCCAGTGCACCCACTGAGCCGTACGCGTCGTACGACGGGTGCGACGCCCACAAGTACAACCCACCGTTCGACAGCGTGATCTCCCAGCCCGCACTGGTCAGTGCGTCCCGCAGCACCGCCCGGCGCCGCAGGTACCGGCCACGCTGCTCCTCGACATGCACGTCGTCCGCGAACGCAGCAGCCATTGCGGCCTGGATCGGCGACGGCACCATCAGCCCGGCGTGCTTCCGGACAGCGAGCAGCTCAGCCACCACCGTGGGGTCACCAGCAACGAAGCCACCGCGGTACCCGGCCAGGTTGGACCGCTTGGACAGTGAGTGCACCGCCAGCAGGTTGTCGAAGCTGCCACCGGACACGTCCGGATGCAGGACCGACACCGGCTTCTCGTCCCAGCCGAACTCGGTGTAACACTCGTCGCTGACCAGTAGTACGTCATTTGCCCGGGCCCATTCGACCGCACGGCGCAGGTCCGCGGCCGGGGTGATCTCACCGGACGGGTTGCGCGGGGAGTTCAGGTACGCGACGCGCACCGCACCCTCGTACGCCGATGGGTCCCCGACCGGAACGCTGGTCGCCCGAGCAAGCGCAGCACCCGCCTCGTACGTCGGGTAGGCCAGGTCCGGGATCAGCACCGTGTCACCGGAACCGATGCCCAGCAGCGTCGGCAGCATCATGATCAGCTCTTTGGTACCGATCACCGGCAGGATGCCGCTCTGCGGGTCCACTCCAGTCACGCCGAGACGCCGGTCCATCCAGTCCACCGCGGCCTGGCGCGCCGACGCCGTACCGAGGGTGGTCGGGTACGCCGGAGCGTCCGCGGCCTCGGCCAGCGCCTTCTTGACCAGCTCCGGCACCGGGTCGACCGGACTGCCGACCGAGAGGTCGACAATGCCGTCCGGGTGCCCGGCCGCCTTCTGCTTGTAAGGGGCGAGCTTGTCCCACGGGAAGTCTGGCAGCCGGCTGGAGGTCTCGAAGATCACCCGGTCATTCTCCCCCACCCCGCGCGCAGCCCGGAGAAGGTGTCCAGGTCAGAGATAGAGCCCGGTCTGACCGTCTTCCAGGCGGCCGGCCGCGACCGCGTGCAGGTCACGCTCGCGGAGCAGGATGTAGTCGTCGCCGCGCACCTCCACCTCGGCCCGGTCCTCCGGGTCGAACAGCACCCGGTCGTCGACCTCCACGGTGCGTACGTTCGCCCCGACCGCGACCACCTTGGCCCAGGCCAGCCGGCGGCCCATCTGGGCGGTGGCGGGGATCAGGATGCCCGCCGACGACTTGCGCTCGCCCTCCTGCTCGAGGGAGACCAGGACGCGGTCGTGCAGCATCCGGATCGGCAGTTTGTCGTCGGAGAGCTTCTTGCGAGGAGTCACCGGCGACCCACCAGGCGACGGATCACCAGCAGCACGCCGACCACACCGGCCACCGCGCCGGCGACCGCGACGATCTTCTGGGTCCGCAGCCGCCCCTGCTCGTCGAAGACCTGCGACTTGGCCTGCTCGACCTGGCGCAGGGCCACGTTCTTCGGGTTCGCCCGGTCGACCAGCTCGTCCACGGTCGAGGCCAACCGCAACCGGGTGGCGGCGATGTCCGCCTCGATCTGCTCGGCGGTCCGAGCCTTCGTGTCCGACACCTGTCGAGCTCCCTTCCCTCGGCGGGGCTGCCCCGGGATGCCCGGGCCTGCCCCTCTTCACCACCATCCTCGCAGGTCATCCCCGCAAGTCCACGACCACCTTGATGTCATCCGGTTCCCGTACCAATGCGCCGGGCCAGTCGGACAGCGGTACGGTCCGCGTCACCAGCCGCTCCAACCAGGCGCGATCAGCCTTGAGCAGCACGTCCACAGCGTCCGCGTAGTGCCGTTTGGCCGCATTGACTGTGCCGACCAGTACTGCGTTGCGGATGACCAGCTGCCGGACCAGAGCGTCGAGCTGTACGTCCACGGTTGCCGGACCGGGGTGGATACCCGCCAGGCACATCACACCGGCCGGCGGGAGCAGGTTGGCGCAGTCGAACACGACCTGTCCGACACCGGTCGCCTCAATCACCACATCCGGTACGACAGCCAGCTGCTGGAGGTCAGTGAGGTAAGTACCGCCCAGTGCTCGTACCAGCTCTGGTTTCGGACCGTCCGTGACTCGGTCCAGTACATGTACGTCGTACCCGCGCTGCCGTGCGATCAGTGTGGCGAGTAGGCCGATCGGGCCGGCACCTGTCACCAGTACGTGCTTCGGGTCGAACCAGGACCGGGCACCTACCTGATCCACTTGTTCGAACGCCTTGGCGAGGATGCTGGTGGGCTCTACTAGTACGCCGAGCTGATCTAGGGCAGGCGGGACCGGTACGGCGAAGTACGGGTCGACGCGCCAGCGCTCCGCGCCGTACCCGTCCATGCCGTTGATACCGCGCTCGGTGTACTGGCCGTTGCGGCAGAAGTCCCACTCACCACGTGCACAGGCCGGACAGGGCACCGGGTCGGGTCGGCGCACCACCCCGGCGACCAGGTCGCCCGTAGCGAAGCCGGAGCCCGCTGGTGCCTCTAGTACCTGCCCGAGTGACTCGTGCCCGATCACCAGCTGATCCGACCCCGGCGGTACGCGGCCCAGCGCGCCGGACAGCAGCTCCAGATCGGTCCCACAGATGCCCGTCAGCAGGCCCTGCACCAGGATCGAACCGTCAGCGGCCGGAGGCTCCGCGACCGCACCGACCCGCGCCGAGTCGGACTTGCCGGGAATGACAGTCATGGCCCGCATGACCTCAGGCTAAACCCGCGACAACGGACGCCCAGTACGCGACCGGCACGCACGTACGATGTCGGCAGCAGCCCTACCCGTGGAGGACCAGATGTCCGAACGCCTGTCCGTCGGCGACACCGCACCCGACTTCACCCTGCCCGATGCCGACGGCAACGACGTGGCGCTGGCGAGCCTGCGCGGGAAGAACGTGATCGTCTACTTCTACCCGGCCGCGATGACCCCGGGCTGCACGAAGCAGGCCTGCGACTTCCGGGACTCGCTCGACTCGCTGCAGGCCGCCGGGTACGCGGTGCTCGGGATCTCCCCGGACAAGCCGGCCAAGCTGGCGAAGTTCCGCGAGCGGGACAGCGTGACGTTCCCGCTGCTCAGCGACCCGGACAAAGCGGTACTGACGGCGTACGGGGCGTTCGGCGAGAAGACCATGTACGGGAAGAAGGTGACCGGGGTGATCCGGTCGACTTTCGTGGTCGATCCGGACGGGAAGATCGCGGTCGCGCAGTACAACGTGAAGGCCACCGGGCATGTCGCGAAGCTCCGCCGGGATCTCGGACTCTGACCCGATTCCGGACCGGAAACGCGCTTTGGCGCAGGGAAACCTGCAACCGTTTCATTCGACCGGTCCAGAGAACGGTCGTTTGAGCAAACTCCTGCTGTGATTTGGATCACAGCCATACTTCACCGTACCGCAGCGGAACCGGCACGCAGGGTGAGTTTTTCAGCGTTCCTGTGAAAAAGCCGTACTCCCGGCCGGGTTCCGGTTCGGCGACGGGTGTGTCACGACCGTTGGTGGCCCCCACCGCGACCTGCCGAAACCGGGTAATCTGCGCGCGCAGTCAGCCTCTGGGAGGGAGGGACCTGCCGCGATGGGAAAACATTCCTCTGCGGTCACGCGAAGTAACAACAACCGTCGCTCGGTGTACATCACCGCGGTCGGCATTCTGGTACTGACCCTGGGCGCGGTGTTCGTGGTCCGGTCCTTCGGATCGTCCTCCGGCGCCGACGGGTTTCTCGGCGGCAGCAAGCCGTGCGACGACCCGACCCAGATCCAGCTCGCGACCACACCGGAAATGCAGCCCGCGATCGACGCGGCGACCAAGTCGCTGACCGCGAAGGGCGGCAAGGACGGCAACCCGTGCCTGCAGTTCACCATCAGCGCGGCACCGTCCGCCCAGGTCGCCCGGGACGTCGCGCACGGCAGTGACACCCGGCCCGACCTGTGGATCCCCGACTCCTCGCTGTGGGTCGCCCAGGCCGACGACGGCCAGACCGTTCCGAACATCGCGGTCGCCTCGATCGCGACCTCGCCCCTCGTACTAGTCGGCCGGCGGACGAACTTCGCCGACACCTCGTCCTGGTTGCGCAGTCTCGCCGGCGCGAGCCCCGCCCTGCTCGACCCACTGAACACGTCGCCGGGTGCGCTGACGCTCCTTTCGGTGCAGGTGGAGCGGCAGAAGACGTCCGCCTCCGACACGCAGGTGTCCCAGGTGATCGTTCCGATGGCGCAGCGCCTCGGCTCGATGGCGAAGCCGTACACGGACGTCAGCGCCCTGTTCGGTCGCGCCGACCAGGACGGCAGCACGACCGTCGTACCCGCCTCCGAGCAGAGCTTCGTGAAATACCAGGACGCGCACCCGGACACCCAGCTGAAGGCGATCCAGCCGGCCACCGGCACGCTGACGCTGGACTACCCCATCGTCGTGACGGCCAAGTCCGATACCGACCAGGCGGACCAGGCGGCGAAGGCGCTCGGCGGCGAACTGATGTCCGACGCCAGCGCCCAGGCCCGTGACCAGGCCGGATTCCGGGACACCTCGCTGAGCGCGCTCAGCGGCGGCCGCGGCGTCGGCGATGTCAGCCAGCTGACCAAGCCGACCAGCGAGGCCATCGACAGCACCCTGCAGAACTGGACCCGGCTGTCGCTGTCCACGCACTCGCTCGCGGTCGTCGACGTGTCCGGTTCGATGGCCGAGAAGGTCGGTGCCAAGACCCGGATGCAGCTCACCGTCGAGGCGGCGACCAGCGGCCTCAACCTGTTCCCGGACACCGCGAAGCTCGGTCTGTGGACGTTCTCGACCCAGATCGGCCCGGACAAAGCCGATTACAAGCAACTCGTACCGATCGCGCCGCTGTCCAAGGTGCAGCGCGGCAAGATCGTCGGCCAGCTCAAGATCCAGCAGCCGATCCCCGGCGGCGGCACCGGCCTGTACGACACCGCGATCGCCGCCGTCCGCCAGGTCCGGCAGCAGTACGACCAGAGTGCCGTGAACACGATCCTGCTCTTCACCGACGGCAAGAACGACGATCCGGGAAGCCCGACGCTCGCGCAGGCCGTCCGTACGCTCCAGGGCCTGCAGGACCCGTCCCGCCCGGTCCGCATCATCGCGCTCGGCATGGGCCCGGAGGCGAACGCCGACGAACTCAGCGCCCTGGCCCAGGCCACCGGCGGCCAGGCCTACGTCGCCCGCAACCCCGGCGACCTGAAAGGCGTCTTCATCGACGCCCTCCAAAGCCGCTGACGCGCAAGCCTCCCCGTAAGATGTCCTCGCGGGGAGGCACAGCGCCCCTCAGCGAGAGTGGTGGAATGGCAGACACACCGGCTTTAGGTGCCGGCGCCCCCGGGCGTGCGGGTTCGACTCCCGCCTCTCGCACAGGTTCAGCAGTAGCATCGGGGTATGGGCAAGCAGGTGGCCACTGTGCTGGTGGTGGCCTTGATGATCGTCCTCATTGTCGGGATGGATGTGCTGTTCTTCCGGCATCAGTTCTGGTTGCGGCTGATGGCGAACGTGGGGATCGTGCTGGTGTTCCTGGCGTTCTCGCTGCGGTTTCTGAGGCGCTCCTGATCAGAGGTGTACGGCGCCGGTGGTGGCGTCGAGGGTGAGGGGTGTACCGGTTCGGATGCGGGTGGTGGCTTCCGGGACGCTGACGATCGCCGGGATGCCGCGTTCGCGGGCGACGATGGCGGCGTGGGACAGGACGCCTCCAACTTCCGTGATGACGCCGGCGACGATGGTCAGCAGCGGCGTCCAGGCCGGGTCGGTGCAGCGGCACACAAGGATGTCGCCGGGGCGTACGTCGGCGAAGTCCTGAGGGCCACGGACGACCCGCGCCGGACCGACCGCGGTACCGCGGCTCGCGGGCACACCGGTGAGCGTCGCGGGGACTGGGACGCGTGATGCCCCGCTGGGTGATGGCGCGGCCGGGATTGGGGCGGTGCTGGAGATTGGGGTGGTGCTGGGGGGTGGGGTGGTGATGGGGCGGGACTGGAGTAGCCAGAGCTTGTTGTCGGCGATGGCCCATTCGATGTCTTGGGGACCGCCTAGGAGCTGGCTGACCTGGTTGCCTAGGGCGGCTAGGTGGGTGGCGGTTTCGGTGGTGAGGGTGGGCGTACGGCGGCGCTCGGTGGGGATGTCCTTTGCCAGCACCTCGGAACCGCTGCGATACAAGGCAGTGGGTTTGTCGGCGATTGTGGCGATTACGGATCCGTCAGCGGTGACCTTGTAGCTGTCGGGGGTTAGGCGGCCCTCGACGACCGATGGGCCCAGTCCCCAGGAGGCTTCGATCAGGGTGCTGCCGGTCGCGTCGGCGGGAGTGAACATGACGCCAGACACCTCCGCATCCACCAACTCCTGCACAACAACCGCCATCGCCAGCTCGGGGCCCAGCTCCACCGCCGACTCTCCATCGGAAGGTGGGTTGGTGAATGCGGTGCGGTAGTTGGTGGCTCGGGGGGACCACAAGGAGGACCAGCAGGCGCGTACGGCAGTGGTGACGGCGCTGAGGCCTTGTACGCCGAGGAATGTGTCGTACTGGCCTGCTGCGGAAGTGGTGGCGGTGTCTTCGTTGGTAGCTGAGGAGCGTACGGCGACTGGCGGGTTGCCGATGCTCCCCAGCCAAGCGCCCAACTCAGACACCAGGGCCTCAGGCAACGAACAGGCGCTGGAGCCGGGGGCCGGCGGGGTGGTGGTGCCCGGGCGCGGCGGCGGGGTGATGGAGCCCGGGAGCGGCGGGGCGGTGGCGACTGGTGGGAGGGCGGTGGTCGGGACTATTACTGCGTTGGGGACGGGGAGGCCGGCGTTGAGGAGGGTGCTGAGGGTTGCTGCTTTGGGGCCGCAGGTGGGGGTGATGGCGGCGTGCAGCGGGATCAGCACTCGAGAGCTCCTATCAACGGGGCGTTGACAACATTATGTTGACAACGTTTTGTTGATGATCCACTGTACCGGGATGGGAAGCAAGCGGGACGCAGCCGACGCCGAGCACTCGGAGCAAGCTCAAAAGCAGCAAGCTCGAGCGGAGCGGGCGCAGGTAGAGCGGCCCCAAGCGGAGCGAGCACACGGAGAGCGGGCGCAGGTCGAGCGGGCTCGGGCGGAGCGGGCGCACGGAGAGCGGCCGCACGAAGAGCGGGTTCAGGCGGATCGGGTTCGGGCGGAGCGGGAGGCTGGGGCTCGGGAGCGGTTGGTGGAGCGGGGGGCAGGCGAGGTGGCGGCGCGACCTTGGCGGCCGGCGCCGGTGCCGTTGTCGGCGGTGGATTTTGTGCAGTTCGCGTTGTGGCGGGCGGGTGAGTTGGGGGCTGAGGATCTGCTCGCGGCGCTGACCTTGTTGCCGGCTGCGCGGGCTGAGGTTGAGGAGCTGGAGGCGGGGTTGTTCTTCGTGGCTCGGAGTTCGGGGCTGACGTGGGCGGAGATTGCGGATGCGATGGGGTTCAGTTCGCCGCAGGCCTGTCAGCAGCGCTTCAACCGGCTGACCGCCCGGCAGGAGGCAGGTTCATGACACGCAGCACGGTGCAGGCCGCGCGGCAGGAGGCAGGTTCATGACGGGGCAGGGTGCAGTACTGCACGGGGTGCGGTTGTGTGGGTTCGGGGAGACGGGGGTGGTTGCTCGGCGGGTGGGGCGGTCGGTGGATGCGGTTGAGGGTGAGTTGATCGAGGCGGCCGCGCGGGGGCTGGTGATGCGGAGCAGTTTTGCGGGTACGGGCGGGTGGTCGCTGACCGAGAACGGGCGGGCCGAGAACGAACGACTGCTCGCGGACGAGCTTGCGGACGTTGGTGGTGAGGACGCGGTGCGGAAGGTGTACGCGGAGTTCCTGCCGCTCAACGCACTCCTCCAGCGCGCCTGCACCGACTGGCAACTGCGCCCGACCGCCGGCGATCCACTGGCGGCCAACGATCATCTTGATGCGGACTGGGACGCTGGCGTACTGCATGAGCTTGCCGTCATCGACCGCGCTCTGGAGTCCATCACCGCTCGGCTGACGGCTGTTCTGCCACGGTTCGGTGGGTACGACACGCGCTTCGCCGCCGCGCTTGCCCGGGTGCGGGCGGGTGAAGGCGGATGGGTCGACCGGAGCGATGTGGATTCCTGTCACCGGGTGTGGTTCGAGTTGCACGAGGATCTGCTCGCCACCCTCAACCTGAACCGCGGCGACGAGCCCTAGAACAGCAGCTCGACAGTACGTATACGTCCACTCCCCTTGCCCACAGGCGGCACAGACGCCGACCGGCGGTGCCAGTGGCCGTATACGTACTGTCGAGCCGCCGCCCCAGACGCCCCGCCGCCCCGCCCAGCCGCCGCCCGCCCACACCGCCACACCACACCGCCCCGGCCCGGCCACACCGCCGCCCCAAACCGGTTTGGGGTGAGTAACGGCCCGCGTTGGGAGGTAAAACCACCCCAAACCGGTTTGGGGCGGGCGGTGCGGGCTCCGGAATGCCGGTGGGTGGGCGGGGCGGGCTCCGGAATGCCGGTGGGTGGGCGGGGCGGGCTCCGGAATGCCGGTGGACGGGCGGGGCGGGCTCCGGAATGCCGGTGGGTGGGCGGGGCGGGCTCCGGATGCGGGTGGGGCGGGGCGGGATTAGTTGCCTAGGGCGTGCAGGTAGGCGGCTCCGCGGGGGGAGATGCGGTAGCCGACCTCGAGGCTGTACGTGAGCCCGAGGTTCTTCAACTTGCGGACGTCCAGTTTGAAGGGGGCGGTGTCGCGGCCCAGGGAGGCGGCGAGGTCGCCGGCTCGGGTGGCGGGGGTGGACTGGATGAGCCGCAGAGTTTCGGTGGTCCACGGACCGTGGTTGCTGGTCGCATCGAAGCGGGCCAGGCGGTCGCGCAGGTCAGCGAGGTCCTCGGCAGTGAGAGTGGACTGCGCCGCGAGCTGCTCCCGCGGGTCCGGGCCTTCGACCAGGTGGAACCGGATCAGGAACGTCGGCTGCGAGTCGTCGCCGCGCAACCGCCGGCGGACGTCCTTGGCGTTCTGCCGGTCGGCGAGCGCCACATCCGGGTCGGTGTCCGCGATCAGCTCCGGGTTCACCTGGCGGATGCTGTCGATCGAGATCCGGCCCGCGTTCGTACGGTAGACCCGGCCTTCCACCACGCGTGGCTCGGCCCAGCGCCGGTACGCGACGGTGATCTTTCCCTCCGCGACGCCGTCGCGGTCCGATCCGGCGAACAGCATTTCTAGCTCCCCAGGGCCTTGGCGACGATCGGGGCGAGCGCGCGCAGCGCCTTGCCCCGGTGGCTGATGGCGTCCTTTTCCTCGATCGACAGCTCGGCCGTGGTCCGGTCGTAGCCCTCGGCCTGGAACAGCACGTCGTACCCGAATCCGCCGCTCCCCTTCAATGAACGAATCACCGAGCCGCGCATCTCACCGAGGATCATCTCGTCCGGACCGTCGGGGCGTACGAAGGCGACCGCCGCGACGAAGGACGCCCCACGCCGCTCATCCGGAACGTCCTCCAACTGACCGAGCAGCAGCAGGTTGTTCGCGTGGTTGTCCTTCGCGGGGCCGGACCAGCGCGCCGACAGGACGCCGGGCATGCCGTTCAGCGCGTCCACGCAGATGCCGCTGTCGTCGGCGATCGACGGCAGGCCGGTCGCCTTCAGCGCGGCGTGCGCCTTCAGCAGCGCGTTGCCTTCGAAAGTCGGCTCGGTCTCGGCCGGTTCCTCGTACGGCGGCACGTCGCCCAGCCCGAGCACCTCGATCCCCGGCACGATCGGGGTCAGAATCCGGCGCAGTTCCTCGAGCTTCTTCTTGTTGTTCGAGGCGAGCAGTACGCGGCTCATGCCAGCGCCTCCTGCTGGATCTTCGCCAGGTCGGCGCAGCCCGCGACACCGAGCTCGAGCAGGCTGTCCAGCTCGGCGCGGTCGAACGGCGCACCTTCGGCCGTACCCTGCACCTCGATGAACTTGCCGTCGCCGGTGATCACCAGGTTCATGTCCGTCTCGGCCCGGACGTCCTCTTCGTAGCAGAGGTCCAGCATCGGCGCGCCGTCGATGATCCCGACCGACACCGCGGACACCGTACCGGTCAGCGGCTCGCTCTTCAGCAGCTTCCGCTCGCGCAACCAGGACACCGCGTCGGCGAGCGCGACGTACGCCCCGGTGATCGCGGCCGTCCGGGTGCCGCCGTCGGCCTGGAGGACGTCGCAGTCCAGCAGGATCGTGTTCTCGCCGAGCGCCTTGTAGTCGATCACGGCCCGCAGCGAACGCCCGATCAGCCGGGAGATCTCGTGCGTACGCCCACCGATCTTGCCCTTCACCGACTCGCGGTCGGAGCGGGTGTTGGTGGCGCGCGGGAGCATCGCGTACTCGGCGCTGACCCAGCCGAGGCCGCTGCCCTTCCGCCAGCGCGGCACACCCTCGGTGACGCTGGCGGCGCACAGCACCCGGGTCCGCCCGAACTCGACCAGCACCGAGCCTTCGGCGTGGTCGAGCCAGTTCCTGGTGATCGTCACCGGGCGGAGCTGGTCTGCGGTACGTCCATCAATACGAGCCATACGCAGACCCTATGCCTCGAAGTGCCGCACCTCCGCATCGGCAGCAGCGGAAAGAGAAGAAGAAAGAGACGGTGGAAGGGAGAGCAGCCGCCCCACCTCCGCCGTGGTGGAGCAAGGCGGGACGGTGTGGAGGCGCCCCACCTCCGCTGTGGTGGAGGAAGGCGGGAGGGTGAGGAGGCGATCGTCCTCCGCTTTGGTGGTGGATGGATGGAATTGGGTCAGGGCCATTCGGGCGGCCCAGGGTAGGAGGTCGTGGGCTCGGCGGCCGACCCAGGGCGCGCCCTCGCGGACCAGCCACAGCGCGTCTGCCCAGCGGCTCGGCGGACGGTACGCGCAGTCCAGGTCAGGCGGCACATCGATCCGTACGCCACGCACCGCCAGCTCGTCCGCGAACGCCCGCGCCAGCTTCCGGTGCCCGCGCTCCCCCGGATGCAGCCGGTCGACGCTCCAGAAGTCCCGCCGATAGATCTCCGGGTACGCGGCCATGTCCAGCCGGATACCCCCATACCGGGCGTGCAGGTCGTCGTACGCGAGGTTGACCTGCTCGATCCGGTGCCACAACGGCCGCCGCAACCACCGCGGCAACCCGAACACCTTGCCGTGATCATGGAACCGTACGGTCAGCAGCAACGCCCCGCGCGCGGTCAACTGCTCGGCACACAACTGCAGGTGATCCCGAATCCGCCCGGCATCGAACGACGACCGCAACGTGTCGTTCACGCCGACGATCAACGAGGCGATGTCGATCGGCCCGTCGCCGGTTTCGGGTAGTTGCTCGGTCGCGACCACCGGCACGGTGGCGCCGCTGGTCGCGAAGTTGGAGAACGTCACACGGTGGGAGCTGGCCAGGGCGTCCGCGAGCAGCGAGGCCCAGCCTCGCCACCCCTCGCCCGGTCGTGCTCCGGCACCGGACAGGTCGGTCGTGCTGCTGCCGTTCATCGGGTCCCCGACACCCACGGTGGTCGAGTCCCCCAGTGCCACGTAGTGGAGGCTCACATTCCGCCATGGTGCCGGCACCGAGCGAGACGTCGATGTGCGGCGGGTGACGGGCAGCCCAATTTCACCTGGAGGATCGGTGATTGATTGACAGAATTGCTCGGAGTTAGGCTGTTGCAAACATCTATGTGCAGGAGTTGCCTGGTATGAGTGATCTTCGGTTTGGCGTGGTGGGGCTCGGGGCCCGCAGTCGCCTCGCGCAGTACGCGCACCGTCCCGGCGAGGGGTCCGAGGTCGTGGCCCTGGCCGACCCGTCCGCGCCGCAGCGGGACGCGGCCCTCGAGCTGTACCCGCAGGCGTCGGCGTACGCCTCCCACACCGAGCTGCTGGACCAGAAGCTCGACGGCGTCTTCCTGACCACCCCCGATGACCTGCACGAGGGTCCGGCGATCGACTTCCTTCAGGCCGGCGTCTCGGTGTTCGTGGAGAAGCCGCTGGCGATCACCACCGAGGGCTGTGACCGGGTCCTGCAGGCGGCGTACGAGTCCGGCGCGCGGCTGTACGTCGGTCACAACATGCGCCACATGCCGGTCGTACTGACGATGCGGAAACTGATCCAGGACGGCGCGATCGGTGACGTGAAGGCGATCTGGTGCCGGCACTTCGTCGGCCACGGTGGTGACTACTACTTCAAGGACTGGCACGCCGACCGCAGCCGTACGACCGGACTGCTCTTGCAGAAGGGCGCCCACGATCTCGACGTGATGCACTGGCTGGCCGACGGCTACACGACTCGCGTGAACGCGATGGGCGCGCTGACCCTGTACGGCGGGATCACGGACCGGATGGACCGCTCGGGCCAGCGGTTCCGGGAGTTCGTATCGATCGACAACTGGCCGCCGCTGGAGCAGAAGGGCATGGCTCCGGTGATGGACGTCGAGGACATCTCGATGGCGAACCTGCTGCTCGACAACGGCGTCTTCATGACGTATGAGCAGTGCCACTACACGCCGGACTACTGGCGCAACTACACCGTCATCGGTACGCACGGCCGGCTGGAGAACTTCGGTGACGGGCCGGGCGGCGTGGTGAAGGTCTGGAACAGCCGTCGCTCCGGGTACCGCGAGGACGCCGACCTGGTCGTCGAGATCACCGGCGAGAACGAGGACCACGGCGGCGCGGACCCGCACCTGGTGGCCGAGTTCGTGAAGTTCGTCCGGGACGGCGGCGCGACGCTGACCTCGCCGATCGCCGCCCGCGCCGCGGTCGCCGCCGGGTACGCCGCGACCCAGTCGTTGCGCGCGAACGGCGTACCGCAGGACGTGCCGGCGCTCGACCCCGCGCTGATCAGCTATTTCGACAACGGTCAGGCGAAATGAGGGTGCTACCATCCACGATGTGACCTGGTACGCCACCATGCGAATGCTGAGCCCTCGGTACGGAGGACTCTAGCGGCGTACGCACCTGTGCTTGCAGCGAGAGGCCCCCTGTGTCGGGGGCCTCTTTCGTTTCCCGAACCTGCAACCACTTGTGGAGCTTCCCATGTACCCGATCACCTATGTCACCGACTGTTTCGACGGCAACGCCCGCGCCAGACTCAGTACCCGGATCGGCGCCCTGTTCGGCCAGTCACCAACCATCGTCGCGACCGACGGACCTGACCCGGAGACGTTCGCCGCACTCACCTTGCTCGACTGCCTTGTCGCTACGGAGTCCCTCGGCGAAGAAGGCCATCCGACCATTACCCTGCTGAACATCGCGCCGCGCGACGGTGCGTGGCCGAACGGCGTCCCGTTCTGCTGGTTCCGGTACGGGAAGCACCTGGTCGCGAGTACGTTCAACCCGCGCGTACTTTCGCTGGTCCAGCGCGAGCTCGGGATCGAACGGGTGCACGTCACGGACATCCACGACGCCGTCACGGCGGCCGGGTTCGCGCCGGCAGAGGTGGAGAAGATCGCCGGCACCCAGTTCCGCAGTCTTTGGTACCTGCCGTTGCTGGCCAAGTGGGTCGCCGACGGCCGGGACGTACCTTCAGCCGAAACCGCCATACCGACGACGTTCGATCCGGAACCAGTGGTTGCCGTCGTCGACAACTTCGGCAACTGCAAACTCGACCGCAAACTCGACCTGACCTTCGGCGCCACCCTGACCGTTGCCCAGCGCAACGATGACGGCAGCACCACCCTGGTCGACGTGACCTGCTACCCGCACCTCACCGCCGTACCCCGCAACTCCCCCGGCCTCGTCCCCGGCAGCTCCGGCACCGGCTACACCGAACTCGTCATCCGCGGCGGCTCAGCCGCAACCACCTTCAACCTCCAACCCGGCGACCCCTTGTCCACAACAGCCGACATCTACTCAGTCGCCTGAGCTCAGCTTCAGTCCGTCCAGTTGGTCGAAGGCCTGGTCCATGGTTTGCAAGTACTTCGGGAGCGGGGCGTCCACGGCGAGTTGGCGGTACGTGGCCATCATGACGCCGACGACCGCGCCGGCCCAGGCGCGGACGGACAAGTCGTCGGGGGCGCGGCCGGTGCGTTCGGCGGCGAGGGTGACGAGGAGATCGATGCCTTCGTAGAGCTGGTCGAGCATGCGGACGCGGAGTTCGGGAGCGTTCATCACCAGGCGCTGGCGCTCCGACTCCAGCTCCCATTCGCTGTCGGTCAGCTCGGACAGGCTCTGCCGGATCGCCGCCCGGAGCGCCTCCGTCGGCGACAGCTCGGCGGGCTGGCGGCGGAACAGTTCGATCATCAGTGGGTCGAGCCGGTCGAGGACGATGGTGTCCTCCTTGGTCGCGAAGTACCGGAAGAACGTCGCCGGTGACACTTCGGCCGCGGCCGCGATCTCCTGCACAGTCGTCTCGGCGTACCCCTGATCCTTGAACAGCCGCAGCGCGTGCTCCTGGATGGCGGCCCGGGTCTGCGCTTTCTTGCGTTCGCGCAGCCCGAGAGGTTTCCCCGGCGGCTCGGCTCTGTGCGCACTCATACGTCGATTGTGGCAACTTTCTCCGGCATCGCGACGGCACCCCGGGTCCGGCGTGGCAGGAAGGCGAGTGCGAGCACGATCGACAGCACCGCAACCCCGGCGCACACCCACAGCGTGACGTCCATCCCGGCTACGAACGCGGCCCGCGCCGACCGGGTCAGTTCCGGCGAACCGATCGCGATCGCGCCGGACGCACTGTCGCGGGCAGCGGTGGCGGCAGCGGGCGGCAGGCCCGTGACGTCCAGGTGATTCCGGTACGCGGCATTGAGCACCGTACCGAGAATCGCGACCCCGAGCGTGCCGCCGACCTGACGTGACGCCTGGATCAGCGCGGACCCCGATCCACTCTGTTCGAGCGGCAACGCGGCGAGCGCCAACCCGTTCATCGGCGGCAGCGTGAAGCCGACGCTCACCCCGACCAGGCTGACCCAGATCGCCGTGAAGCCGTACCCGTCGCCGACCTCGGTGAACGCGCCGAGCAGCAGCCCGATCAGCATCAACCCGAACCCGATCAGCACCGACACCCGCGCCCCGGCCGTCGCGACCAGCCGCTCCGAAACCTTGGCGCCGATCAGCATCCCGCCGATGATCGGCAGCAACCGCAGCCCGGCCTGGAACGCATCCGCACCCTGCACCGCCTGGAAAAGCTGCGGCAGCACAAACATCAACCCCACCAGCGCGAACGATGCCAACGTCGCCAGCACCGTGCCCCAAGTGAACCCAGCCGACCGGAACAACCCGAGGTCGATCAGCGGATGCGTCGCGCGCCGAGCCCAGGCCCAGAACGCGAACAGCAACAGCACGCCGGCCGCGATCCCGCCGAGCGTCCAGCCCGAACCCCATCCGCGCTCACCGGCGGCGATGAAGCCGTACGTGAGCGCGACCAGACCGGCCGCGGTCAGCACAATGCCCGGTACGTCGATGCGCCGCGACCGATGCCCCTTCGTCGACGGGATCAGCAACGCGACCGCGACCACACCGACAACGACGAGCGGCAGGTTTATGAGGAAGATCGAGCCCCACCGATAGTGATCGAGCAACCAGCCGCCGAGCACCGGGCCGAGCGGGATGCCGAGCGAATTCGCCATCAGCCAGATCGTCATCGCGCGCTGCCGTTCCTCGGGCGCGAACAGCAGGTTCAGCAGCGACATCGACAACGGGATCAGGAACGCCGAGCCGATCCCGAGCGCAGCCCGCGCCGCGATCAGCTCCCCCGGCGTACTCGCGAACGCACACGCCGCTGACGCCAGCCCGAACACCACCAGCGCCCCAAGCATCAGCCGCTTCGGCCCGAACCGGTCACCCAGCAGACCGGCCGGGAGCAGCAGTGACGCGAGCACCAGCGTGTACGCATTCGCGAACCACTGCAGCTGACTGGTCGACGCGTGCAGCTCGGTGGCGAGCGTCGGCAGCGCGACGTTCAGCACGGTCAGATCCAGCCCGATCACAATCAGACTGACGGACATCGCCGCCAGCGCCCACCACCGCCGCGGATCCAGCATCACTAACCCCTTCCTGAGACCAACTCTAATTTGAGAGTAGATCTCAGATTCGCGATCTGTCCACTACCCACTCGCCGCCTTCGAGAAGCCACCACGCACTTCCACACCCGAAAAACACGCGGCAACTTCTCAAAGCCGCAGCCAACGAGCGGAGGTGGGGCCGGCGGAGGCGCGGCTGACGGTGGCGGCTGACGGTGCGGCGGTGGCGCGGCAGCACTGCGGGCGGTGGCGCGGCAGCGCTGCGGGGCGGTGGCGCGGCAGCCCGATGGCGCGGTCGCGGGGACGGCGCGGCAGCCGGGCGGGCGGTGGCCGGTAGTGGGGCGGCGCGGTAGTGGGGCGGCGCGGTAGTGGGGCGGCTAGGGGATTGCGGTGCGGAGGATCGCTCGGGTTAGCGCTGGCTGTTCCAGCCAAGGGGAGTGGCCGGCTTGGGGGATCAGCTTGAAGGTGTGGTTGGGGGTGGCGGTGGCGAGGGTGCGGACTGTGGCGGCTGGGCGGGGGTCGTGTTCGCCGTGGATGAAGGTGATTGGTGTTTGGACCGAGGCGGCGAGTGCCTTCACAAAGTCGGCCGACCAGCTGTTGATCTCACTCGCCAGCGCGCTGTTCGCCGCGAAGTTGATTGGCAGGTCGACAGTCGCGCTCGCGTACGCCCACTCCATCGCCCGCTCGCGGTCCGCATGATCGGTGAACCACGACAGCACCCGAAACTCGATCTCCTCGGCGGATGTCCGGGGCCGCTCATCGCCTCGACCGTCAGGTGCCGGGCGCGCGGACAATTCAGAGAGCCGCGCCTCCTGCTCCGGCGTCATCCGGCGAGCGCGCTCCGCGTAGTACGGCGTCCGCCAATCACCAACGCCGACCCCGTCGAGATACACCAACCCCGCAACCCGATCGGCGTACTCGGCCGCGTACTTCAACGCGAGTGTCGCGCCGAAGGAGTGGCCGATGACAACGATCCGCGGATGACCGAAGTACGCCCGCAACTCGTCGATGTCCTGCGCGAGCCGAGCCATCGTCTGCGTAGCGGACGGACCCGACCGCCCACACCCGCGCTGATCGAAGCGATGCACAACAGTCAGATCGTCGAGCATCCCGGCCAGCACCGCATAGTCGTCCCACAACCCCGGACCACCATGCAGGATCACCACCGGCGCCCGCGTCGTACCAACCCCGGTCGTGGCCGTCCACAACCGCACGCCGTCAGATGTCGAAAACGGCATTCGTACGGGCGATTTCGATCGGTCCGCTGAACGTACGACCAGCATGCTCCGCCTGCACAACCGGGTCGTACCACGGCGGAACATGCGTGATCACAAGCCGTTTCGCGCCGGCCTTCGTGGCATGCTCACCGGCATCGGACGGCGTCAGATGCAGGTCGATCGGATTGTCCGGATCGCCGTCCGGAAGCGCCGCCTCGGACAGCATCAGGTCAGCACCACGAGCCAGCTCGATCAGCGCATCGTTCGGCCCGGTGTCGCCGGTGTAGACGAGCACCTTGCCGTCGCACTCGACGCGGATCGCGTACGCCGGGACCGGATGCACCATCGGCGCGGTCCGGATCGTGAACGGCCCGATGACCTGAACTTCCTGCCAGGCATGGAAGTCCAGCTCCTCCTCCATCCCCGGATCGAGGGGCAGATCGTACGCCAGGGCCATCCGCTCCGAAGCACCCGGCGGCCCGTACACAGGGATCCGCGGGATCGGCGCACCCGGCGCATACCGGGCCGCGACATACAGACCGCACAGGTCCATGCAGTGGTCAGGATGCAGGTGGGAAAGGCCGATCGCCCCGATCTCCGGCACAGCGAGATGCCGCTGCAACGGACCGAGTGCGCCACTGCCGAGGTCGAGAACCAGGTTGAACCCGTCGGCGGTGACGAGATAGCTCGAGGCGGCCGAGTCCGGCCCGGGGACGGACCCGGAGCAACCGATCACGGTGAGCTTCATACCGAAACCCTACCGGCGTGCACCGACGTTCGCAGGCCGCCGGACGCGTCGATCCGGTTGCCACACAGGCCTCCGCGCGCAAACTGATGCCGCGGACAACTTCAGCCCACCCGTTGCGGACCTCAACGAAACGATCAACGCACCCAGGCGAACTGGTCGACCGTGGACAGCACCGGGCCGAGGAAGCGCGAGCCGATCGCCGCGAACTCGTCCGGGCTGCCGGTGGTGACGAAGCGATGCTGCGGCGCGGGCAGGCTGTCCGGGCGGAGCAGTCCGGTTTTGGTCAGTACGCCGTACACGTCCTTCGCGCACTCGTCCGCGCTGCTGACCAGCGTGACGTTGTCGCCCATCACGTACGAGATGACGCCGGTGAGCAACGGGTAGTGCGTGCAGCCGAGGATCAGCGTGTCGACCCCGGCCTCGACCATCGGGTCCAGGTACTCGTGCGCGGCCTCGAGCAGCTCCGGGCCGGACGTCACGCCCGACTCGACGAACGGGACGAACTTCGGGCAGGCCTTGGTGAACAGCTCGATCTGCGGCGCGGCCGCGAACCCGTCCTCGTACGCCAGCGACTGCGCGGTCGCCTTCGTGCAGATCACGCCGACGCGCTGGTTCCGGGTCGCGGCGACCGCGCGCCGGGCGGCCGGCAGGATCACCTCGACGACGGGCACGTCGTACCGCTCGCGGGCGTCCCGGAGCATCGCGGCGCTGGCCGAGTTGCACGCGATCACCAGCATCTTCACGCCGGCCTCGACCAGGTGGTCCAGGCACTCCAGCGCGTACTCACGCACCTCGGCGATCGGCTTCGGGCCGTACGGCTGGCGGGCGGTGTCGCCGAGATAGAGGATCGGCTCGTGCGGCAACTGGTCCAGCACCGCGCGCGCGACGGTGAGTCCGCCGAAGCCAGAGTCGAAGATCCCCACCGGTGCATCAGCCACGAGAAGAGCTTATACAGGTCCGCCGACGGGCAAGCACGAAGCCAGCCTTACCTAACCCGAATCGGCGACACGCCGGAGTTGTCCACATCTTTACGTTATCGAATTGCCTTTTCACGTGATGCACGCCACTCTGGAGCGATGTTTGTTCGACCGCCCCTCGTGATGCCATGAACCTGGCGCACCAGATCGCGGTGACGCTCCTGAGCGGCACCGCCGCACCAACTCCGCAACCCGACCACGTGACCGCCGCGGCGGCCGCCGGTCAGGCCACGGAGTCGAGCCAAGGCACCGCGGCAGCCGTCGCGTCGACCCTCGGGCCGACCGGGCTGCTGCTGTTGCTGGCCATGGCGACGATCGCTTTCTACGTCGTCTCGCTGACCCTGCACCCGAACGCGAAATGCAATCGATGCAAAGGTGCCGGCCGGCACCACGGCAGCATGTTCAGCTACGCCCAGCGCCCCTGCAACAGCTGCAAGGGCCGCGGCGTCCATCCCCGACTCGGCCGCAAGGTCCTGTTCAAACAACCGTAGGCGGTGACCGTCAGCTCTTAGATGCCCTAGGCAACAATCGCGGTTCGGCGCTTCCGCCCGCCGGACTGCGTTCACACCGGATCACTGGGATCAAGCCCAGAGCTGACCTTCGAGCCGGTTCTCGGCTTCGTCGACGGTGCCCTCGTACGCACCCGTGGACAGGTACTTCCAGCCGCCGTCCGGGACGATGAACGCGATGTCGGCAGGCTCCCCGGCGCGTACGCACTTGGCTGCCTGGCCGAGGGCCGCGTGCAGGATCGCACCGGTGGAGACGCCCGCGAAGATGCCCTCGTTGTCGAGCAGCTCGCGGACCCGGCGGACCGCGTCCCGCGGACCGACCGAGAAGCGCGCGTCGATCAGCGTCTCGTCGTACAGCTCGGGGACGAACCCTTCCTCGAGGTTGCGCAGGCCGTAGACGAGCTCGCCGTACCGCGGTTCGGCGGCGACGATCTTCACCTCCGGCTTGTGGTCCCGGAAGAACCGGCCGGCGCCCATCAACGTACCGGTGGTGCCGAGGCCGGCCACGAAATGCGTCACCGACGGCAGGTCCTCGAGGATCTCGCGCGCGGTGCCGTCGTAGTGCGCGAGCGCGTTCGACGGGTTGCCGTACTGGTACAGCATCACCCAGTCGGGGTGCTCGGCCGCGACCTGCTTCGCCACCCGGACCGCCTCGTTCGAACCACCGGCGGCCGGCGACGAGATGATCTCGACACCCCACATCCGGAGGATCTGGCGACGCTCCTCGGAGGTGTTCTCCGGCATCACGCAGACCATCCGGTACCCGCGCAGCTTGGCCGCCATCGCGAGCGAGATGCCGGTGTTGCCGGAGGTCGGCTCCAGGATCGTGGCGCCCGGGCGGAGCCGGCCGTCCTTCTCCGCGTCGAGGAGCATCCGCAGCGCGGCCCGGTCCTTGATCGAGCCGGTCGGATTCCGGTCCTCGAGTTTCGCCCAGAGCCGGACGTCCGCCGACGGCGACAACCGCGGCAGGCCGATCAGGGGCGTACCGCCGACCGAATCGAGCAAGCTGTCGAAGCGCATAGCCGTGGTACCGCTCAGCCGCCGGCGACCGCGGGCAGTACGACGACGACGTCGCCGTCCTTCACCTCGGTCTTCAGGCCGCCGGTGAACCGGACGTCCTCGTCGTTCACGTACACGTTCACGAAGCGGCGCAGCTCCTCCGGCTCGCCCTCCACGATCCGCTCCTTGAGCCCCGGGTGGTTGCCGTTCACGTCGTCGATGAAGGCGGCCAGGTCGGTACCTTCGCCGGTGACCGCCTTCGCTCCGCCGGTGTAGGTGCGCAGGATCGTCGGTACGCGCAGTTCGATCGCCATCTCAGTGCTCTCCTTCGGTCTCTTGATAGGAACCAACCACGCGGACTTCTTCTTCCCTGACCTCGCCGTCGACGATCCGGTACGAGCGGAACTCGACCGGCCCGTCGTACGCCGCGGAGTGCGCGCCGTCCCGGGTCGACACCAGCACGTAGTGCGCGCCGGGCTCCTGGGCGAGGTTGATGTCAGTACGCGACGGGTACGCCTCGGTGCCGGTGTGCGAGTGGTAGATCACCACCGGCTCCTCGTCCCGGGCGTCCATCTCCTTGTACAGCCGGAGCAGATCACCGGAGTCGAACTCGTAGAACGTCGGCGACATCGCCGCATTCAGCATCGGCACCAGCCGCACCGCCCGATCCGACCCGGCCGGCCCCGCCACCACACCACACGCCTCGTCCGGATGATCCTTCCGCGCGTGCGCGACAATCGCGTCGTACGTCACCTGCTCGATGGTCAGCACACAACCACGGTAGTAGCCCAAACCCCCCACCCCCGCCGTCCGCCCCTGCTGTCCAGATAGTGGATGGTCCCGGAGAGCAGGCGGCGGGTGGGGTGGGTGGTGGGTCAGCGCATGTTGTGGAGGAGGGCTGATTGGAGGTAGCCGAGCCAGTCGTAGAGGTCGTAGGTGAGGCGGCGGGGGTCGTCGTCCTCGAGGGATTCCCAGGTGGTGTAGTCGTCCTCGTCCTTGATGTCGAGGCGGGTGCCGATGGCGAGGCGGAGGTCGTTCAGGGCGCGGAGCCAGGAGAGTTGTTCGCCGGGTTCGAGGGCGATCTCGTCGGCGCCGGACTCCTCCAGCGCGGACAGTACGCGCTTGGCGTCGGTGACCTTGCCCTCCCGCAGGCCGCGCTCGGTGAACCGGCGGAACTCGGCCGACGCCATGTCGTCCTGTTTGTACGCGTCCGGCAGCAGCCGCTGGAGCACCACATCCTCCGGCGGCGAGGTCGGACCGTCCGAGTCGAGGAGGGCGGCGAGCGGGTCGGACGATTCGGCCGTACGCGGCGGCAGGCCGTCGTACAACAGCTCGACCAGGTTCCGGAGCAGGTTCGCCAGGATGTCGGCCTCGTGCTCGGCGAAGCTGACGACGACCGTCTTGCGGCGCTTGCGGAACCGCGTCACGACTTCTCGCAGGTGGCCCACAGGCCGTAGGTGTGCATCGCTTCCACGTCGCGTTCCATCGCTTCCCGGTTGCCGTTCGACACCGCCGACTTGCCCTCGGAGTGCACCTGCATCATCAGCTTCTCCGCCTTCTGCTTGGAGTAGCCGAAATAGGTCTGGAAGACGAACGTGACGTAGTCCATCAGGTTGACCGGATCGTTCCAGACGATGGTCACCCAGGGTGGGCTCAACTCGATCGCCTCGTCGACCTCGGCGCTCTCGAGTTCGCTTGGTGCGGTGGTCACTTGTCCATTCTCTCCATCATCGGTCCGCGTCTCGCAATAGGCTGCCCTTGTGACCCACTCGACGGCCTTGCTGACCGACCACTACGAGCTGACGATGCTGCAGGCCAGTCTCGCCGACGGCACGGCCGGGCGCCGCTCGGTCTTCGAGCTGTTCGCCCGCCGGCTGCCGGACGGCCGCCGGTACGGCGTGCTGGCCGGCGTGAACCGGCTGCTCGACGCGCTCGAACGGTTCCGTTTCGACGAGCCGGCGATCGCCTTCCTGGCCGATCACGGCGTCGTCGACCAGGCTACCCGGGACTGGCTGGCGGACTACCGGTTCAGCGGCGACATCTCCGGGTACGCCGACGGCGAGATCTTCTTCCCGGGCTCCCCGGTGCTCGTCGTGGAGGCGAGTTTCGCCGAGGCAGTGCTCCTGGAAACCGTTTTCCTGTCCATCCTGAACCACGATTCGGCGGTCGCCTCGGCGGCGTCCCGGATGACCTGGTGGGCCGGCGGCCGGCCGTGTATCGAGATGGGCTCACGGCGGACCCACGAGGAGGCGGCGGTCGCGTCCGCGCTGGCGGCGTACATCGCCGGCTTCACCGCGACCTCCAACCTGGAGGCGGCCCGCCGGTACGGCATCCCCAGCACCGGCACCGCCGCGCACTCCTTCACGCTCCTGCACGACCGCGAGCGGGACGCGTTCCGCTCCCAGGTCGATGCGCTGGGCAAGGGAACGACGCTGCTGGTCGACACGTTCGACGTGGCCGAAGCGGTCCGGACCGCGATCGACCTGACCGGCCCCGAGCTGGGCGCGGTCCGGCTGGACTCCGGCGACCTGCCGTCGCTGGCCGGCCAGGTGCGAGAGCAGCTCGACTCCCTGGGCGCCACGAAGACCAAGATCATCGTCACCAGCGACCTGGACGAGTACCAGATCGCCGCGCTCGCCCCGGCCCCGGTCGACGGGTACGGCGTGGGCACCTCGCTGGTCACCGGCTCCGGCTACCCGACCTGCGGTTTCGTCTACAAGCTGGTCGCCCGCGAAGACGCGAGCGGCGAGCTCGTCCCGGTGGCGAAGAAGAGTCCCGACAAGATCTCGATCGGCGGCCGGAAGTGGGCGCTGCGACGGCGTACGCCCGCTGGAGTGGCCGAGCTCGAGCTGATCGGCGTCGGCGAACAACCGGTCGACGACGGTGACGATCGCGTGCTGCTGAAGCCGCTGGTGGAGTCCGGCAAGATCGTCGGCCGTACGACGCCGGCCGAGTCGCAGGCGCATCACGAGAAGGTACGCGACGAGCTGCCCCGCTCGGCCAGCCAGCTCAGCCGCGGCGAACCGGTGATCCCGACCGAGTACATCGGGGACTACGACGCCCGCAACCCGTTCCGCCCGCGGAGCCACACATGAGCGAAGAACAAACCTGGTCCCCGGACGCGCCGGCGGACGAGGCGGACGTACTGATCGCGCTGCGCTTCGCCGACCGCGCCGCCCGCAAGGCCGTCGCGGAGGAACTGAGCGGGACCGTCCTGCACACCGGCCAGGAGCTGGTACTCGCGAAGCTGCTGCTGCACGGATCACTGCCCGTGGCGCGGCTGGCCAAGGTCCTTGACGTCGAGGTGCCGACCGCGACCAAGACCACTCAGCGGATGGAGGCCGCCGGGCTGGTCCGCCGCGTGAAGAGCACAACGGACGGCCGGCAGGTCGGCATCGAGCTGACCGACCACGGTGTCGAGCTCGCCCACACCGTCCAAGAGGTGTACGACCGGGCCGGCCGCCGCGCCCTGGCCGGCCTCAGCCCTGAGGACCGCCGCATCCTCCGCAACCTGCTCTGGTCCGTCACCGGCAACATTGAAGACCTGAACAGTCTCTAGTCGCGGGGCAGGTACGTGTCCAGGTACGCGTTGCGGAACTTGCCGTTCGGGTCGTACTTGGCCGCCAGCGCGACGAAGTCCTTCACCTTGGGGTAGTTCCCAGTGAGACCGGTGAAGACCTTCCCCCAATGCGGCCGCGCCTCCAGCGGTGCCAGCGCTTCCTCAAGCGCGTCGACCACCGGGCGTACCAGGGTCTCGTTCTGAATCCAGGTGAAGTGCAGCGCGACCGTGTCCCGGCCCTGGCTCGGGCTCAGCCAGAGGTCGTCGGCGGCGATCGTCCGTACCTCCGACACCTGCAGCACCGGCGCGAACCGGTTGCCCAGGGCACGCAGTACGCCGATCACCTCGGCCGCCCGGTGCCGCGGTACGAAGTACTCCGACTGCAGTTCGTCGCCGTTGCTCGGGGTGAACTCGAGCCGGAAGTGCGGCAGCCGCTCGTTCCACGGCCCCGGCACCCCGCCCTGCTGCGTGGCGTACCCGGCCGGCATCACCTTGATCGGATGCCGCGGCCCGTCCGCCAACCGAGCGCCCAGCCATTCCGCCGGCGGCGCGTCCAGCTCCCGCCGCTTGCGCCAGACCATCACGTCCGGGTCGACCCAGTCGGTGAAGGCGCTGACGCTGTACGCACTGCTCAGCACCGCGTCGAAGTCGGATTCGAGGCGGTCGACCGGCAGCCCGTCGTACACGACCTGACTGAGCTGGTACGCCGGCTGCACGTCGAGGGTCAGGCTCACGGTGACGCCGAGCGCGCCGAGGGAGACCACCGAACCGGCGAAGTCCGGATCGTCGCGGGTCAGCGTCACCAACTCGCCGTCCGCGGCCACGAACGTGAGCGAACTGACCGCGTCGGCCAGCGGACCGTTGCCGTCGCCGGAACCGTGCGTACCGGTCGCGCAGGCGCCGGACACCGAGATGTGCGGCAGCGACCCAAGGTTGTGCAGCGCGAGCCCCTGGGCCTGCAGCGCGGCGGTGATCTCGCCGTACCTGAGCCCGGCGGACACCGTCACGCCATGCTCGCCGACCTCCACGACCCTCGGCAGGTCCAGCACGCTGACCAGCTCGCCAGTACTGTCCGCGATCCGGTTGAACGAGTGGCCGGTGCCGAGCACACGGACCTTCGCCGCCGCGGCCACCAGCTCCTGCAGCTCGCCGACCGTTCGCGGCCGCCGGAGCTCGCTCGCGAAGTGCACGTTCCCCGCCCAGTTCGTCACATCACCCACGGCCCGACCTCACTTCTCCTCGATCACCCGGCCGCCTGAGCCTCGCACACCACCGCCGGTCCCGCGCCGCCCCGTCCAAACCCCGAGCGGCACCCGGGCGTGGGAGACCCGGCCGCGGCCACGGAGCGTGATTTGATGACGCCCGATGCTCATCTGTTTCGGGATCGCCGCGTTCTGGTTCCTGGTCTTCGGGGTCAGCTTCCTGCGCGACCGGCGGCTGTTCAAGAACGGGATCTTCCTGGTCCTCACGCTGATGTTCGCCGGCCTGGGCGTGATCCTCGCGGTCGAGACGATCAGCCAGGAGGCCGCGCGGGTACTGGTGCTGCTGATCCTGGCCGCGATCCCGCTGGCGATCTTCGTCCTCGCGGTGTTCCTGGTGATCAACGGCGTGACGATGCTGCGCCGCGAACGCCGCCGGTTGTCGAACCTGCTGTCCCTGCTGGTCGGTCTCGGGATCATCGGGTTCGTCGTCTTCAGCGTCCTGGTGCAGAAGATCGGCTGGGAACCACTCGCGATCGTCCGCTGGGCACTGCTCGGCGTACTGACGTACATCTCGTTCTTGTTCCTGTGTTTCCTGGTGTACGCGTTCGTGTACAGCCGGGTGCGCTCTTCGCGGAAGGTCGACTTCGTCGTCGTCCTCGGATCGGGACTGATCGGTTCCCGGGTACCGCCGCTGCTGGCCAGCCGGCTCGATCGCGCGAAGCAGGTGTACGAGCGCGCGCTTCGGAAGGGGCGTTCGCCGCGGCTGATCACGTCCGGCGGTCAGGGCCCGGGCGAGGACCTGCCGGAATCGCATGCGATGGCCGCGTACCTGGTCGATCGCGGAGTGGCCGACGATCAGATCCTTCGTGAGGACAAGTCGACGACCACCTGGGAGAACCTGACTTTCAGCCGCGATCTGATGGCCGGGTTGCGCCCGCAGTACCGGTGCCTGATCGTGACGAACAACTTCCATGCGTTCCGGGCCGCGATGACCGCCCGGAAGGCGAAGGCCAACGGCCAGGTGATCGGCTCCCCCACCGCCGCGTACTACTGGCCGACGGCAACAATCCGCGAGTTCGTGGCGATTCTGGTCAGCCACCCGTACCTGAACGGCGGCATCTGCCTGCTGATTGTGGTCGGCGCGGTGCTTTCGTACCTGTAGATGTCGGCAGCTCGACAGTACGTATATGTCCACTGCGGGTAGGTGCGTGGCTGCGTACGCCTGGGGTTGGGGCGCGGTGGCGGACACCTCCTGTCGAGCTGCCGGTCTAGCGGAGCATGAGGAAGGCGGCGGTGAGGCCGGCCAGGACGATCAGGGCGCGGAGCAGGGTGGCGGGGAGGCGGCGGCCGATGTGGGCGCCGGCGTAGCCGCCGATGAGGGAGCCGGCCGCCAGGAGTCCGGCGGCGGTCAGGTTCAGGTCGGCGATGAAGATGAAGATGACGCTGGCAACGAGGTTCGCGGCGAAGAGGGCGATGGTTTTGAGGCCGTTGACGATGCGGAGGTCCAGATCCAGACCGACCGCTAGTACAGCCATCATCATCACGCCGGCGCCGGCGCCGAAGTACCCGCCGTACACGCCGGTCAGGGTGGTGAAGACGGTGGTTGCTGGGGACAACGACCTGCGATTGTGGGGCGGGTGGTTGGGGCGGGCGCGGAGGTGGCGGGAGATGAGGGGCTGGATGCCGACGATCAGGCAGGTGAAGAGGATCAGCCAGGGGGCGGCTGAGGCGAAGACCTTGGAGGGCAGGGCGAGTAGCAGGATCGCGCCGCCGATTGCACCGAGGGCGCAGAGCAGGACGACGGTGATGGTTTGCGCGCGGGGGATCTCGCGGAGTTCGCGGCGGTAACCGAACGTACCGCTGAGTGCGCCGGGTAGTAGGCCGAGGGTGTTGGAGGCGTTCGCGACCACCGGTGGGATGCCGAGGGCGATCAGGACCGGGAAACTCAGCAGTGAGGCGACGCCCACAGTCGACGTAAGAATCCCCGCACCCAGCCCAGCCCCGACAACAGCCAACTGCTCCGCACCCGTCACGCGCACCTCACCTGTCCACTCGCCATCCCCCGATTCTCAATCACACCCTCCCAAACCGGTTTGGGGCGCCCAACGGCCCGCTCCGGTGGTACAACGCTCCCCACTCCACGTACATAACCTCCCCAAACCGGTTTGGGGAGGCGCCCAACGGCTTCAGTGGGTAGGTGCTGGGGAGTCAGTGGTGGCGGGGTTGGACAACCACCACCTGCCCTTCGCCAAGGACACCCTGCTCCGACAGGCTGATCAACCGGACGGGGGGGGTCAGTGGTGGCGGGGTTGGATTAGGTTTGATTCGTAGGCGGCTATGACCAGCTGGGCTCGGTCGCGGGCCTGGAGTTTGGCCAGTAGGTGGCTGATGTGGGATTTCACCGTGCCGTTGCCGACGTGCAGATGCGCGCAGATCTCCTGGTTCGACAACCCGCGCGCGATCAGCGTCAGCACCTCCCGCTCGCGGTCGGTCACCCCCTCCAGCCCGGACAACGGCGCCTGCCCGGGCTCGGCCATCCGCGCGAATTCGGCGATCAACCGCCGCGTAACCGACGGCGCAAGCAGCGCCTCCCCGGACGCGACCACCCGGATCGCCTGCAACAGCTCCGCCGGCGGAACGTCCTTCAGCAAAAACCCACTCGCCCCAGCGCGCAACGCCGAGTACACCGCGTCGTCCAGATCGAACATCGTCAGGATCAGCACCCGCGCCGGGCTACCTTCCGCGATCAGCTGCCGCGTCGCCTCGATCCCGTCCATCCGCGGCATCCGGACATCCATCAGTACGACATCCGGCCGCTCCCGCCGCGCCAGCTCGACGGCCTCGGCGCCATCGGCCGCCTCACCGACAGTCGTCAGCCCGGGCGTGGTGTCGATCAGTACGCGGAAACTGCCCCGCAACAGTGCCTGGTCATCCGCGACCAGCACCTTGATGTCGTTCACGCGCTCCCCCGGTGGTACGGAAGCCGGACAAGTACCTCGAAACCGCCGCCGGCGCGTGGCCCGGCGCGGTACGTCCCGTCGTACACGCTGACTCGCTCGCGGATTCCGATCAGGCCATGTCCTTCGCCGGCGATTCCACCGACTCCGTCGTCGATCACGCTGACGTCCACCGCGTTCGCTTCGCCGCGGACGACGACCCTGCACTGTCGAGCTTGGGCGTGTTTTGTCACGTTGGTGAGGCACTCCTGGACGATGCGATGGACGGTCAGTTCGACGGCTTCGGGGAGTGGCTCGGGTACGTCGACGGTGAGCTCGACGCGTACGCCCGTCGACTCGACCCGCGCGGCCAGGTCCGGGAGTGCGGCCAGGCCGGCGGGTGGGGCGAGGTCGGTCGGTTCGTCGGACGTACGCAGCAGGCCGAGCATGTGGCGGAGCTCGACCAGCGCGTCGCGACTGGTGGATTCGATCACTGACAGCGCGTCGGACACCTCCTCCGGGCGTACGGCGAGGACGTGGTTCGCGACGCCTGCTTTGACCGCGATCAATCCCATGCTGTGGGCAACGATGTCGTGCAGTTCGCGGGCGATCCGCAGCCGTTCCTCCGCTACTGCTCGCTCGGCCAGCGCTTGCGCGGCGCGGGCCGCGGCGGCTCGGCGGTCGCGGACGACCTGGCCGACGACCCAGGCGCCGTACATGGCCGCGATTCCGCTCAGTACGAGCGTGACGCCGAACTGCCCTGCTGGGGCGCCGGCCATGAAGGCGAGAAGGAGTACAACGAAACCGACGCCGCCGGCCAGACTGACCAACCGGCGGCTCGACACCGGGCGCGGCGCCGCGCGGGTCAGGGCGACGATGTAGAGGACATAGGAGGCGGCGAGGAGCGGATCACGCAAGGCCTTGACGCTGACGGCAACCACCGATATGACCGCCACGACCGCAAGCGCCGGCACCGGCCAGATCCGCCGCAGCGCCATCGGCACCGCAAACCCAGCCGCGACCAACACACTCCACACCCGCCCGGCCGACGCGGCGGCGATCCCGACAAGCAGCGCGTACCCAACCGCGACCACCACATCCGCGACAACCAACTGCCGCCGGGTCAGCCCAAACTCCCCACCTTCCGTCACATCCTGAACCTATCCGAGCCGACCACCCACCGCCTCGGCCTGCGGTCCGTCAGCCCGAGGGCCGAGGTGCTTGCGGGCGATTCCCCGGCGGGCGGGTTCAGTACCTGACTCAGCGGACCTTAACGCTCGCGGCCGGGCTCTTCTGGGTGTTGCGGCCGTCGCTGACCACCACGTGGTACGACAGCGTCTGACCACTCGTCAGGCCCGCGTCGGTCACGGACGTGACGGCCGGCTTGGTCCAGGAGTTCGACGTGCGGGTGTACGTACCGATGCGCGTGCTGCCGCGGTACACCAGGTACGTCAGCGAAATGTTGTCCCGGTCAAGCACCGTCGGGAAGGCGATCGTCACCTTGTTCGGACGGGCGCTCGCCACCTTCGGCGCCGCCGGACGTGCCGGGGCGGCACCACCAGGGACGTTGGTGAACCGCGTCAGCCCCTCCTGCGCAACTCCGTTGACCTGGGTGAAGTCGCCACCCGCCCAAAGATCGTTGCCCCCGGACGCGAACGCCAGCGGGCCGACCAGCGTCTCTCCGCCCGCGTCGGTGTTCGGGAACCACGGGCCGAGCTTGCCGGTGAGCGCGCTGTACACGAGCAGATGATGCATCCCGGTCTTGTCCGGGAACTCACCGTCCTGGCTGCAGTCATGCGCATGCGAACCCTTGTACAGCCAGTTCCCGATCGCCTTGATCGCCTCAGTCGCTCCGAGGCAGTGGCTCTGCCAGATCAGCTTGCCGGTCTTCGCATTGGCAGCGAGGACACCGTCGTAGCAGCCGATCCCGGCACCTGCGTTGGCCACGAACACCTTGTCCCCTTGGACTTCCAGATCCTTCACCCTGCTGTCGCAGTCCGGCGTCACCTCCGGGATCGCCGCGGCGGCAGGCATTGCGTACGCGGTACCGGTGCTCGGGTTGACCATCGCGAGGGCGTGGTCGTCGCGTCCGCCGATTTGCTCGAACCGGCCGCCGACGAACACCCGCGTACCGTCGGTGGACGTTTCCAGCGCATACACGTCGTCATCGGCGTCCGGATTCCAGGGCAGCAATGCACCCGTACCCGAACTGACCGCGGCGACCCGGTTGCGGGCCACCTTGTCCACCGAGCGGAACGAACCGCCCAGGTACACGGTGCTGCTGGTGACCTTCAGCGCCGCGACCCGGTAGTTGACCACCGGGTCCCAGCCGGCCACAAGCTTGCCGGAGGCAACATCGAACATCGCGATCTTGGACCGCGGCACCCCGTCCACGACGGTGAAGTCGCCACCGATCACCACCCGCTTGCCGTCCGGCGAGGTGGCCACGCTCCACACCGGCCCGTTCACCTGCGGCGCGAACTTGGTCGGTACGCCGGTGGTCCGGTTGAAGACCGCGAAGTACTTCCGCGGCGCGTCACCGACACCGCGCGCGTTCCCCGGCGGCCGCACCCGGGTGAACAACCCACCGGCGAAGACCAGGTCCCCACTGACGGCGAGCGTGTTCACACTGGCGTTGGTCTGCCAAGCCTTCGACTGCACCGACGACACCGCCGACCCGAACCCGCGCGGCTCACTGCGCGCCGCCTGCTCAGCTCCGGTAGCGGCCTGCACCCGCGGCCCAGCCGGCACCAACGCCGCCACCAGCACCACCAACCCGGTACCGGCAGCCAGAACAGCCTTCTTCATGAGCAAACCCCCAGGGCCCGCTCCGACGGAAGCTACCGGCCCACAACTCGGTGACAATCTGCCGTCAAACAGTAACTGTCGGCATCCATGCCGCCGTAACCGGGCCGCCGCGCAAGCTTCGCGCAAGGCCGGCGCAAGGACCCGTTCCTACCGTGGGCGCGCCGCGGTGCCCGCCACGGCACAGTCCTCCGGTGCGTGTCCGTCGCGCGCCCCGCGCCACCTGTGAGGTCCCGATGTTCGGTCCCCCGGCCCGATGGCTTTCCCCGGCTTACTGGATCACCTCGCTGCTGCTGGCGATGGCTCTGGTCGCCACCGTCGCCGTCCCCGCCCGGGCCGGTGACGAACCACCGGACGGCGACCTGCAGTTGCCCGAGTGCCCGGCCTTCAACGGCGATCCGTCCGCCGCTGACGAGCTGGAGGCGTACAAACTCGCGCTCGCCTGCGGCGTCAACGTCGAGGTCATGTCACTGCGTGACGTCGACCGGCAGGCGTACGCGACACCGGCCGGCCTGCTCGATACCCAGATCGCGGTCGAGCCGTACTGGGTGCGGAACGCGACCGGCGCCTGGGTCGACCTCGACCCGAGCTTCGTCGCCCGGCCGGACGGTTCCGCCCAAGCGGCGGCGACGGTGATCCGGATCGAGACCGGCGCCGGCGGGACCGCGCCGTTCGTGACCGCGACCGACCCGGACGGCGGCGCACTCTCCCTGACCTGGCCGAAAGGCCCGTTGCCCAAGCCGGTGCTGAACGGTGCGGTGACGACGTACCCGAACGTGCTGCCCGATGTCGACCTGGCTGTCCAGGCCGAGGCTGTCGGCTTCTCCTGGGTGCTGGTCGTCAAGACCGCGGAGGCGGCGAAGAACCCGGAGCTGGCAACGATCCGGGTCGGGATCAGTACGACCGGGCTGACCGTCGCGGAGGACACTGGGTCCGGCCGCATCGACGTACTGGACGCGAGCGGCAACGTCGTCTTCGAAGCCGGCCAGGGCATCATGTGGGACTCCTCGACGGCCGGCGCCGCGCGCAGCCCGCGCCAGACCGCGTCCGGCGCTGATCCCGGCCGGATCGGCGAGGTCGACGTCCGGAAGACCGAGACGGGTCTCGCGTTGATCCCCGACCCGAAGATGCTCGCCGACCAAGGCCTGACCTTTCCGCTCCACATCGACCCGCCGTTCACCTCCACTCGCAAAGCCTGGGCGAACGTGTTCCAGGGGCGGGCGAGCACCGGCTGGACCGGCGACACCAGCTGGCCGCGATCCGGCGGCATGCGCGTCGGCCGTGACACCTGGAGCACCTGCGGCGACGGCTGCGGTCTGTGGCGATCGGTGATCAAGCTCGACATCGGGAAGCTGAACGGCAAGTACATCGCCTCGGCGAGCGTCAACATGCTCCAGACCCACACCGGTGGCTGCGCGAACCAAGGCCTGCAGCTGTGGCGTACCGCGGAGATCTCGAACGGAACTTCCTGGAACGGCGTCGACTGGCTCTACGGCGATCCGCTGCAATCCAAGTCGGTCCCTTCGTCGAACACCACCGGCTGCTCGGGCAAGTCGGACGAGTGGGTCGAGTTCGACGGCGCGAACGTGAAGAAGCGCGTCCAGTCGGCGGCCGACCACAAGTACGACGCGATCAGCTTCGGCCTGCGGTCGTCCGACGAGGGCTCCCGGGACGCGTGGCGGCGACTCAAGACCTCCACGGTGAAGCTGCACGTCACCTACTACATCTATCCGCCGCACCCGGACCGGCTGACGGTCGACGGCGCCGGCTGTGACCCCACCGAATCCGGTTCGCCCTGGGTCAACGAGCGGTACCCGGTCTTCTCCGCGCGGGCCCGGTCGTCGGAGTCCGAATCGGTGTACCTGAGGTTCCGGGTCCGCAAGGTGGCCGAGGAAACCAACTTCTTCTGGTACCGCACACCGGCTCCGATTGCCGCTGGTACGACGCACGCCAAAAGGACCACTACCGCGTTGCCCGATGGCCCGTACAAGTGGCAGGCGCGGAGCGACTCACGCCAGACCGAAGCAGTGAACTCCGGCTATACCGGCTATTGCTACTTCAAGGTGGACGCGACGACCCCGACCGTACCGGTGGTGACCGGCCCGACGGGGGCCATCACCGAAGGCACGACCGTCAGCCTGCCGATCTCGGCCACCGACCCGTTGGTGAACGGTTCCCGGTCCGGCCTGAACCGCTTCGAGTACTCGTGGAACACCGACACCTTCGATCAGCAGCTCGCGTCGACCGGTACGGCGACGATCAAACGCCAGGCGGTCGCGGCCGGGCGGCACGTCCTGTACGTCCGCGCGGTCGACAACGCCGGAAACAAGTCGGCCCACAAGGTGTTCACCTTCTTCGCCGGCCGGAACATCCCGGCCACCTCGATGGCCGCCTGGCGGCTGGGTGGGGATCTCGTCGACGACACCGCGCATGGCAAGGACCTGAGCGTTCGTACCGGCACGCCCACCTTCGCCGCCGACCCCGGTGACGCGGCCAACACCGCGCTGCGGTTCGGCGGCAAGGACTGCCTCAGCGGACCGACCGCCATTCGTACCGACGCGGCCTTCACCGTCGCACTGTCGGTCCGGATGGACGCGGTCAGCGGCACCGGGTACTCGAAGGTGCTTGCCCAGGGCAACGCGAGCCACTCGATGTTCCAGATCCAGCACAACAGTACGGACAACCGGTGGTCGTTCTCCCTTGTGGACGCGCCGGGCGACACGTACGGCTGGAAGAGCGTCAGCGTCGCCAACCCGGTCGCGCTCGGGAAGTGGTTGCGGATCGTCGCGACGTACGACCCGGACGCCGGGCTGTCGCGGCTGTACTTCAACGGAACGCAGGTCGGTGAGCTCCCGGTCGGCTTCACGCCCTGGAACGCGACCAGCTTCTTCAGCCTCGGCTGCCTGCCGACCGCGAGCGGCGGCGCCGCGCACGGGTTCACCGGCGCGGTGGACAACGCCGGGCTCTGGCAAGGCCTGCTGACCGCGGCCGAGATCAAGGCCGGCGCGGTGCTCCCGGCCGGCGAGATCGCGCGCTGGGAACTGCGCGGCGACGGCGCCGACGGCAGCGGCTTCGATCGGGGGCTCACCCTGCCGGCTTCGGCCGAGCAGGACTTCGACCCCTTCGGCCGGCCGGACGGTGCGCTGGTCCTGGACGGGCAGTCCTGCGCGACCACAAGTACGCCGATCACCCCGTCCGACGCGCCGTTCGGTATCGGGGCGTGGGTCAAGCCGGCCCGGCTGGCCGGCGGGCGTCAGGTCCTGTTCTCCCAGTCCGGCTCCGCCGGCGCCGGCTTCGCGATGATGATCACCGCCGACGGCAAGTGGGAGCTGGGCTCGGTGTCCCAGCTCGGGACGGCGTCCATGGCTCCGCGCTCCGTCGGCACCTACACCCCGCCGAAGCTCGGCTGGCAGTACGTCGAGTTCCAGTACCGCGGCGACGGCCAGTGGGTGGTCAGCGTCGACGGCGGCCTCGGCCAGACCTGGACCCGCGGCATCCCCTCGCCCGCGAACGCGCCGTTCAAGGTCGGCTGCCTCGACACCGGCGAGGGGCCGAAGGACAGCTTCGAGGGCATGCTCCACGATGTCCGGGTCTGGCGTGGCCTCAAACCGGTGACTTCACCGCGGACCCAGCCACCGGCCGAGCTCGCGTCCTGGTGGGCGCTGGAGGAGAGCGGAGCCGACGATTCCGGTAACGGCCGGGACCTCAGCTTCAGCGCCAAACCCCGGTTCAACGACGGCTGGTGGGACAACCCGGACAGCGCGCTCGAGCTCACCGGTTCGAGCCATGCGGCGACTTCCACGCCGGTTGTTGCCACCGACGCGTCGTTCACCGTAGGTGTCTGGGTCCGGCTCGACTCACTCGGCGCCGACCAGACCATCTTGTCGGCGGCCGGCGCGAACACGACCGGGTTCGCGCTGCGCTTCAACGCGAGCGAGCAACGGTTCGAATTCGGGATGGCATCGCAGGACGCCGGCAGCGAGGTCACCTACGGCTGGGCGCGTGGCGGCCCGGCGCCGGTAGCCGGCACTTGGTACTTCCTGGTCGGCAGCTTCGACCTGCGGACCAAGGCGACGCGCCTGTACGTCGACGGAGCGCACGTCGCCGGCGGGACCGGGCCGTCCCGTCCGTGGAAGGCCGCAGGACCCTTTGTGCTCGGAGCGGCCGCCACCACCAGCGGTACGCCGTCGGGCCACCTGACCGGCCGGATCGACGACGTTGTTGCCTGGCGCAACGTCGTCTCGTCCAGGGCCGTGGCGAACATGTTCGGCACCAACGAGAAGGCAGTGAGCTAGCGATGCGGAATCGCAGCGGTCACAAACGTCGCACAGCCGGAGCCGGCGTCGTCGCCGTCTCGATGATCCTGTCCATGCTCGTGCACGCATCGGCCCCGGCGTTCGCCGGCTTCGAGCGCAACCCACAGGCGTACTCGTCGACTCCGGTCGAGGGCGTCGCCGGCGCCGATTCGGCCTTCCGGGACGCTGCGGCGAACTGGTCCGGACGTCCCGCCGACGCGGGCGGCGACGCCGACGACGGAGACTGGTCCGCCACCGATCTGGCCGCGGCCGGCTCGTGGGCACAGGGTGGTTCGTCCGGAGCGTTCTCCTACACGTACGACCTGCGGCTGCCGCCCGCCGCCGGACCGGTGCCGTCGGTCGGACTGGCCTACTCGTCCGCCGAGCACGACGGCCGCACGTCCGGCACCAACAACCAGGCGTCCGTGGTGGGCGACGGCTGGTCGTCCGCACCGAGCTTCATCGAGCGGACGTACATCGCTTGCACCGACGACAAGGGCGGCAACCAGGGCACCGCGCCGACCGGTGACCGCTGCTGGGACGGTGACTCGCCGGCACTGACGATCACCCTCGACGGCGTCAGTACGGCACTCGTCCTCGACGACGCCACCGGGCAGTGGAAGGCCGCCGACGACGTCAACTGGCGAATTCAGCACTCCGGTTCGCGGGCCACGGCGAGCGGCGCGAGTACGGAAACCTGGACGATCACGACCACCGACGGCACCAAGCATGTCTTCGGCTCCGCCGCCGCGTCCCGCTGGACGACGCCGGTGTACGGCAACCACTCCGGCGAAGCTTGCTTCAAGACCGGCGATTTCAAGGCGTCGCGCTGCGATCAGGCGTATCGCTGGATGCTCGACAAGTCCATCGACGTCCACGGGAACTTCGCCCGGTACACCTATCAGACCGAGACCGGCCGGTACTCGCCCGCGACCGACCCGGACACGCAGGCCACGTACGTCCGCGACGGCTGGCTGAAGACCGTCGAGTACGGGCTGCGAACGGACGCGGCCGCGCTCCGGACGGCCAAGGTGGAATTCGCGATGGGCGATCGCTGCCTGGCCGACTGCCGCGAAGCGAACGGTGATCCGAAGCGGACGAAGTGGCCGGACACACCGTGGGACCTGGACTGCAAGGCGGGTACGAAGTGCGAGCAGTACTCCCCCGCGTTCTTCGCCACCAAACGCCTGACCGGCGTGACCACCTACGTTGCGAACGGCAACGATTACACGCCAGTGGACTCCTGGGCGCTCACGCACGAGTTCAAGGACTACGGCGACAAAGAACAGGTCGTCCTTTGGTTGTCCTCCGTGCAGCACACCGGGCGGGTCGGTGGCACCGCGTCGGCACCGCCGATGGAGTTCGGGGGCACGTTCTTGCCCAACCGGGTCGACAACGGCGAGGCGTTCCCGGGGATCTGGCGGCCACGGCTGACGTCGATCAAGAACGAGACCGGCGGTGTCACGACGATCAACTACACCGAGCCGGATTGTAAGGCCGGGGACCTGCCGGCCGGGCCGGCCCAGAACGACCGGCGCTGCTTTCCCGCCCGCTACACCCCCGAAGGGCTGACCGAGCCCGTCGACGTCTACTTCCACAAGTACGTCGTCCGTTCGATCGCCGAGTCGGACGCGACCGGTGGCGGCGACACCGTGTGGAAGTTCTACGAGTACTCGACCACCGGCGGCGGTACGAATGCCCTGTGGGCCTGGAACGATGCCGAGTACGTGTTGAAGAAGAACCGGGACTGGAACCAGTGGCGCGGCTACGCCCAGGTCGTCACGCTGACCGGTGACCCGGCCGATCCAGGACCACAGTTGCGATCCCAGGCCCGGTACTACCGCGGGCTGGACGGCGACCGGCTGCCGAATGGCCAGAAACGCTCGGTCGCTGTCACCGACTCGGCCGGCAACACCGCGCCGGATCATCGCGCCCTCGCCGGGGCGGAGTGGGAGACGGCATCTTTCGACAACACGACCCTGATCGGCACCGAGACGACCTGGTACTGGACGTCGCGGACCGCGAAGCGCAGCTACGACGGCGGATCGATCGAGGCGTGGCTGACCGGGGATCGGCGCACCGACACCCGGACGTTGCTGGCGGCCTCGACCTGGCGGACCGCGCGCACGGAGACCGGCTACGACGATCACGGCCGGGAGGTGCGGGTGGACCAGCAGGGCGACATCAGCCGCGGCGGCGACGAACGTTGTGTCCGGACGACGTACGCGGACAACACCGCTGCCTGGCTGCTGGAGTCCATCTCGACGGTCGAGTCGGTATCGGTCGGCTGCACGGCGACGGTCAATCGGCCGACCGACGTGATCGGCGCCCTGCGGGCCTACTACGACGGCAGCACGTCGCTCGGCGCGGCGCCGGCCAAGGGCCTGATGACCCGGTCGGACGCGCTGGAGAGCTGGGACGGCGGCGCGGTGTACAAGCCGATCGGGTCGTCCACCTTCGACGCTCTGGGTCGGCAGGTCACGGCGACCGATGCCCTTGGCAACAAGACCACCACCGCGTACACACCCGCCGGCGGTGGGCCGGTCACCTCGGTCGTCAGCACCAACGCTCTTGGGCACGCGACGACCACGAAACTGGCCCCCGCCTGGGGTATCGCGGTCGAGACGGCGGACCCGAACGCCCGCCGTACGGTCGCCGCGTACGACCCGTTCGGCCGCCGTACCGCGGTCTGGCTGCCCGGCCGGGATGCGGCCACGGAGAGCGCGAGCCAGAAGTTCACCTACCAGATCTCACCGACCGCCCCGGCCACGGTGAAGGCGGAACGGATGATTCACGACGGCTCGTACCTGACCAGCGTCACGCTGTACGACTCGCTGCTGCGCGAACGGCAGGTCCAGGCGCAGACAAATGGCGGCCGGCTGGTCTCGCAAACGGTCTACGACTCGTACGGGCGGGAGCGGTACACGTCCGGCCCGGTGTACAACAACGACTCCGGACCGAACGGCAAGCTCGTACGCGTCAGCCGAACGAACGATTTGTCCCGGACCGAGTTCGGGTATGACGGCGCCGGGCGCGTCACGGACGAGGTGTTCGTGGTCAAGGACAAGGAGAAGTGGCGTACGTCGTACCGTTTCGGCGGCGATGCCACGAACTGGCGGACCACCGTGATCGCGCCGGAGGGCGGCACGAGCCGATCCACGCTCGACGACGCGCTGGGCCGGACGGTCGAGCTTCGGCAGTACCACGATCGCAACGCGACCGGAGGGTTCGACTCAACCAAGTACGCGTACGCTCCGAGCGGTCAGCTTCGCCAGGTCACCGACCCGGCGCAGAACAAGTGGACCTACGAGTACGACCTGCGCGGGCGGCGCACCGCGTTGCACGATCCGGACACCGGTACGTCGACCACGGCGTACAACCCGGGCGGACAGGTCACGGCGACAACGAATGCGAAGCGCGAGACGCTGACCTACCGGTACGACGCGTTGGGTAGGCCAACCAAGGTACTGAACGGCGCCACGACCCTCGTCGATCGCGGGTACGACACCGCGGAGTACGGAATCGGGATGCCGGCGACCGCCACCCGCTGGGTCGACGGTCAAGCGTGGACGACCGAGACCCGCAAGTACACGGCGGAAGGGCAGCCGAAGCAGGTGTACACCACGTTGCCGAGCGCCGCCGGGCCGTTGGCCGGTTCCTACTGGGAGGCGTACACGTACAACGAGGACGGTTCGTTGCACACGTACGGCGCGAAGGGCGCCGGCGGTCTGGCCTCCGAGGTGATGACGCAGTCGTATGACGCGATGGGCCGTCCCGGCCGGGTGACCGCGTGGGGCGACGACTTCGGCTTCGGCAAGGTCTATGTCGACGAAGCGACGTACTCGCCGTACGGGCAACTGCTGCAACGCAAGCTCGGGGATCCCACCGACGCCGCCGGCACCTCGGGACAGGTCTGGCAGACGTGGGTGTACGAGGAGGGCACCCGCCGGCTCTCGGAGTTCTACTTCGACAAGGACACCGCGGGTGAGTTCGACGGGACCAACTACGGGGTCGCGGCGCTGTCCTACCGGTACGACGCCTCCGGAAACGTACTGTCCATCGCCGACGACCCGGTCCACACGTCGAAGGAGCTCGATCCGGAACTGCAGTGCTTCCGGTACGACTCGCTGCAACGGCTGACCGCCGCATGGGCTCAAGCGGGCGCTTCCGATGCCTGCGCGACCGAACCGGCGGTCGGCGGACCGGGCGCGTATGGGTCGACGTACCAGTACGACGCCATCGGCAACCGGAAGGGCGAGACGCAATGGACGCCCAAGGGGCAGGTGACGAAGGCATACTCGTACGACGGGCAGGACGGCGCCGGGCCGCACCAGCTGACCGGGGTGACCTCGACCGGTGGTGCATCGACCGCGTTCACGTACGACCAAGCCGGATTCACCACGGGCATCGACCGCGGTGGCCAGGCCGACGTACTGAACTGGAATCCGGCCGGGCGGCTGGACACGATCAAGTCGAACGGCGGCACGTCGAAGTTCGTTGACAACGCCGACGGGCAACGCATCCTGCGCGCCGACGCCAACGGTGATCTGACCGCGTGGGTCGCGGGGTACGAACTGACGTACACCAAGGCGACCGGGAAGGTCGAAGCCACTCGCTACTACAAGCATGGCGCCGAGATGGTCGGCGTCCGGAACGGGCGGGGCGACATCCAGTGGCTCAGCGGCGATCATCATGGGACGAACCAATGGATCGTCAACGGGAACACGCTGACCGTGTCGGTACGCCGGCGTGACCCGTTCGGGAACCCGCGCGGTCCGGTTCCGGCGAGCTGGCCGGACGACCGTGGCTTCGTCGGCGGGATCGAGAACAGCGCGGTCCAGCTGACGACCGTCGGTGCCCGTGAGTACGACACGGTGACCGGGCGGTTCGTCTCGGCCGACCCGTTGATGGATCTGACCGATCCACAGCAGCTCAACGGGTACGCGTACGCGAACAACTCGCCGGTGACGACGTCCGACGCGAGCGGACTGAAGAGCGTCCGGAAGGGGCCAAGAGCACCGGCACCGGCGAAGCGGCCGAAGAAGCAGTCGAAGAGCGCCGGCGGGCAACGCGGCGGCAAACAAAAGAACACCTCGGCCGCCGCCCGCCAAGGCAACAACGGCCCAGCCCGCCGCGGCCCCAGCAACGAGGCGCAACCCCCAAGAATCCCCAAGGGCATCCCCGACCGCCCCGAAAACCCCAAACAACCAGGCAACCGCATCACCAAGGCCGGCGGAGTCGGCGTGGGCGTCTCGATCCCCGACCACCCGGAGTTCTGGGCCTGGAGCGACGCGGTGTGGACCGCGAATCGTGCCGTCTGTACCGCGTTGAGCTCGTCGGCGGCGTGTTTGCTCGGATCGACGGACGATCCACCGGGCGGCTACGGAGTCTGCGGCGGCGTGAGCGCGGCGGCCGTCGTGATGGTGGGCGCCAGCATGTGCGCGGTCTACACCAGGGATGACGGCATGGTGTTCTCCACCGCCACGCAGAAGGGGTTCAGCTCGAATGTCGGCGCCGGCGTCAACGTCGGTCCGATGCTGACCGAGTCCAGCTCTGCCGACGCGATCGGTGGCACTGGCAAGGGCGGGAGTGTCGAGTCCGGCATCTGGGACTTCCTCGGGCTCGGGAACACCGTGGTCGTAGCGGACGGGTCAGGCGACAAGACCGTCAATCCGTATCTCAGCGCCGGCGTCGGCCTGCTTCCGGTCAGCTTCACAGGCTTCGAGGAATCCGCTCAGGCCTGGACCTTCGACGAGATCGGCGATTGGGGCATCCTCGACCCCTCCTGGCTGGGCACCGGCGGTTCCCCCTGGGGATGACCTCCGGGCACCTGGCGTCGAGCTTGCGCGGCGTTTATTAGTCGGCTAAGTTTTTTAGGTAGCCGACTAAACAATACGTGGAGGACAGGTCATGGAGTTGGGGTTTGAGGGTGTGGCGGTGTTGGTGACGGGTGGGTCGTCGGGGATCGGGCGGGCGGCCGCGATTGCCTACGGGCGGGAGGGGGCGCGGGTCGCGATCACCTACAACTCGCGGCAGGACGCGGCCGACGCGGTCGTGAAGGAGATCGAGGCGGCGGGTGGCGAGGGGTACGCGGTGCCGATGGATCTCGGGGCGCCGGAGACGATCGCGGCTGCGGCGCGGGCGGTGATCGAGCGCTGGGGTGGCCTGGACGTGGTGGTCGCGAACGCGGTCAGCTGGGGCACGCTCGGGTTCGACGACCGGCCGGAGAAGATCGAGGACTCCAAGCCGGAGTGGTGGACCCAGATCCTGCGGGCGAATCTGGAGGGCAACTACCACCTGGTCCAGCAGGTCGCGCCGGCGCTGCGGCGCTCGGAGCAGGGCCGGCTGGTGCTGATCTCGACCGACCTCGCGGAGCGTGGCATGGCCGGCTCCTGGGCGTACGGGGCGGCCAAGGCCGGACTGCACGGCCTGGCGGCGAGCCTGCAGTGCGATCTGGGCGCGGACGGTGTCCTGGTCAACGTCGTACTGCCCGGCATCACGCTCGAGAACGGCGAGCACCGGGCGATCCCGCGGCCCGCGCTGGACCAGATCGCTGCCAAGTTCGCCGCCCGGCACCTGCCGGAGACGACCGAGCTGGCCGACGCGATCCTGTTCCTGACCTCGCCGCGGACGAAGGCGATCCAGGGTCAGCTGCTGCGTGTCAACGGGGGCGACCTGCTGCTGGGGTGATCACAATGCGCGACTGCGGTGGCTGACGCCGGTACGGTGGCCTCAGGGAGCAGCAACTCCGGATGAAGGGCGTCGCGATGGCTCGGGCACTGATCGTGGTGGATGTGCAGAACGACTTCTGCGAGGGCGGAAGCCTGCCCGTCGCCGGAGGAGCCGACGTCGCGTTCCGGATCGGCGAGCTGCTGCACCGGTGGCACGAGGCGGACCCGGACGAGCGCCAGTACGCGTACGTGGTGGCGACCCGGGATCATCACATCGACCCGGGTGACCACTTCTCCAAGGAGCCCGACTTCGTCCACTCCTGGCCGCCGCACTGCGTGGCCGGTACCGACGGGGTCAGCTTCCACCCGAACCTGGACCCGCAGCCGTTCGACGCCATCTTCGACAAGGGCGAGTACGCGGCCGCGTACTCGGGATTCGAAGGCAAGTCGCACGAAGGCGGTCAGGCCCTGGCCGACTGGCTGCGCGGCAGGGGCGTCACCGACGTCGACGTCTGCGGGATCGCCACCGACTACTGCGTCCGCGCCACCGCCTTCGACGCCCACCAGGCCGGTTTCGGCACCACAGTCATCACCCACCTCACCGCCGGCGTCGCCCCGGCCAGCACCGAACAGACCCTGGTGGACCTCCGCAACGCCGGCATCATGCTGGTCTGACTCCACAAGGTCCGGTGACCGGTTCGGTCCCTACCGTTCTGTCATGACCGAGCGGGCGAGCGCACTGCGAGCGGTGGTGTTCGGCGGACTGGCGATCGGTGCCGGGGTCGCGCTGCCGACCGGGATCATCACGACGGTGGTCGCGGACCGGCAGTGCCTGCCTGACGAGGATTGCCTGTCGCTGGTCGCGGGTTTCTGGGTCGGACTCCTTGGCGGCGGGATCGGGCTGGTGATCGCGATGGTGATCCTCGCGCGCCGGCGCCGCCTCGGCGTCATGATCGGCCTCGGCACCGGGCTGGGTACGCTGCTGGTCCTGATCGCTGCTGTCGGCGCCTTGCTGATGGAGCTCGTGGAGCCGTTCGTGCTCCTGGCAGCACTCGGGTGGGCGGCCGCCGCGGTCGTGATCCGCTGCCGCCGGCGTACCGCTGACGGGTGGAGCTGGTCGCGGCCGTCACTCGGCCTCGTTCTCATGGCGGTAGGCATCGTGGCGCTCGGCGCGCTGCCCGCCCTGCTCAAGCTCAACAACGTGCGATCGGAGCAGCAGCGGATCGAGGCTGTGATGGCACGTCCGCTGCAGAGCGACAGTACCTGGCCGTTCGCGGTGCGTCCCCGGGACGCGGGCTTCGAGTACGACGTGCTGGAACCTGTACCGAACGGCAGCCAGCTCGTCCGCTTCACCGTCACGCTTCGCAACCTCACGCCGGGACAGGCACCGTGCGGCGGCTTCACCGACTGGAACGGCAGGCCGGTCAAGGTGACCGAATGTACGAAAGCCGGCCCCGCCATCTGGCGAGGCACCGACTCCCGCGGCGAGATCAGGTACTTCGTCCACGACGGTGATCGTCAGTGGGCCCATGTCCGGACCGAATTGCTCGGCGAGGCAGACGCTCGGCGCGAGCGTGACGCCCGCGCCGAGCAGTTCGCCAGGTCGCTCCGGCCGCGCTCCGCGTTCCCGCTGGCGGCGGATACGGCCGGCTGCCGGTTCTGCGAGTGGCTGCCGCGCTGACCGCTACTTCTTCTTGCCAGGGGCCGAGACGAAGAGGATCGCGTGGTCCAGCCTGAGCAGGGTGCCGTCGCGGACGATCCAGTTCGCGGGCACCTCGTCGCGGGAGTCGGTGTAGTTCGGCCTGACGTTCACCCGGTACTCGGCGCTCACGCCGTGGTCCGCGAGCAGCTTCTTCACCGCGCCGACCGTCATGCCGTGGTACTTCACGCCGGCCAGCGGTTCGCCGCGGTCTCCCAGGTCACCCGAGGACCCCAGCTTCTCCCCCGGCTTGGCGGCGCGACCGATGTAGAGGTCCGCCTGACCTTTGTACGACAGCGGGATGGTGAATTCCGGGACGCACGGCGTGGTCCTCTCCTCCAGGCAGTTGGCCGGCTCGAAGGTGGTCTTGATCGAGTCCGCGTCCGCGCTGAACACCCCGGCAGGGTTGGTTCCGACCAGCGACGGCGAGACCGGCAACAGCCGGAGCTTGATGTCGAGTCCGTGGTCCTTGAACTCCTTGTTGAAGCGGGCCGAGTCCGCCTCCGGGTCGAGGATCTTCACCTTCATCACGTTGCCCTCGGTGACGAAGGACAGCGCCGGGCCGAGGGCCTCTTGCTTCGTACCGCCCGGGCGCTCGATCAGGGTGACGGCCGCGCCGGCGACCAGCGCGCCGACGGCGAGCACCGGCACCAGCCGCCAAGCGAGCGACCGCCGGGCGAACGGCCGTCGGGCGAACGGCCGTCGGGCGAACGGCCGTCGGGCGAACGGCCCTCGGCCGGCCTTGGCGACATTCGCGGTACCGACCACCCGGGCGGTCGGGGTAACCGGGGAGTGGCCGATCCGGGTCCGCAGCTCCTCCCGGGACTCCGCGCTGACCGCGGCGGCCGGGTCGTCGTTCGCGATCGGGTCCAGGCGCCTGATCAGGTCGAGGTTGTCGGGCTTGCTCATCGGTTCTCTCCTCGGACAGGCGCCGGCTGCTCACCGGTCACAGCAGGGTTCACAGCAGGGTTCACTGCAGCGTTCTCAGGGTGGTGGTTCATCAGCCGATCCAGGCGACGGCGGGCGCGGTGCAGACGGACGGCCGCGGTACCGCGAGTGCAGCCGAGCGCGGCGGCGAGCTGGGTGGTGTCGAGACCTTCCCAGGCAACCAGCGACAGCAGCTCCCGGTCGGCGTCCGTCAGCTGGCGGAAGACGTCCGCGGCATGCCGGAGCTCCAGCGCGATCTCGGCCTCGGCCGGGACCGTCCGGAGGTCGTCGCGGAGCCGGTCGGCCAGTCCGTGCCGGCGGACCTCTCCGCGGCGGTGATTCGCCAGTACGCGCCTGGCGACCCCGTACAGCCAGGGCAGCGGTTCAGCGCCTGGTACCGCGTCCATCCGCCGCCAGGCGACCAGGAAGGTCTCGGCGACCAGATCGGCCGCGTCGGCGCGAATGTCGAGCCGCCGGACGAAGTACCGCAGCACGTCGTCGTGATGGCGGCGGAACAGGGTGTCGAACCCGTTCGGCCCGGGATCCGGCGGCCCACCAACCACACGTGCCGCCTCCCCCGACCCCGGCCCGGGTGTCGTCTGTATGAGCGTCATACCTCGTCTCTGTCCGGCGGGCGGGACCGATTACCGGCATTATCCAGAATTTTCTGCCGGTACGGTCCCGGCCCGGCGGACAGCCGACGGGCCGGCTGGGGCTACTTGGTGACGGTGATCGGCGCGCCGTTCGAGGTGAGCGACCAGTCGACGGTGTGGAAGGTCTTCGGGTCGACCGTGCCGGTGGCGGTGACGTAGTCGATCATCAGCTGGCGGATCTCCACCTGCCGGTTGTAGACGACCGGAGCTGTCTTGACGTGCGGGAAGTTGCCGCCGCCGGACTGCCGGTAGTTGTTGACCGCGACCACGAACTGCTGGTCCGCGGCCACCGCGGCCCCGTCGTACGCGAGGTCCGTGATCCGCGCACCGCCCGGCTTGGCGATGTCGATCTTGTACGTCAGCGGCTTGGTCAGCCCGCCGAGGATGTCGTAGTTGTAGTCCGGCGTACCGTTCGGCGCGGTCGAGGTCGGCGCGTTCGTGACCTGATCGGCCGGGAACGGACCGGTGCCGCTGACCTGCTTGAAGTACAGCGCGGAGAACTCCAGGTACTCCTTGATCTGCGCGCCGGTCATCGTGACCGCGAGCAGCGTGTTGTCGAAGACGTACAGGCCCGCGACGTCACGCACCGACACATCGCCGGCCGGGATCGCCGCGTCGCGGTTGAACGGCGCCGCGATTGCAAGCACCGGAAGAGCGGCCTGCGGCGTACCGGCGAGTGCTTTCGCGACCGCGTCGGCCTGGATGAAGTTCACGAAGTCCAGCGCGGCGGTGTCCTCCCACGGCGCGGTCGCCGCGGACATGGCCTCGGTGCAGGTACCGATCTTCGAGTTCACGTACTGGACGACCTTGTCGTGGTCCTTCTGCAGCAGCGAGACCACCTCCGGGTCGGCCGCGACGGTGTTCGCGTTCAGTACCTGGCTGTGCCGGCCGACGACCTTCCACTGACCACGGTCCTTCCGCAGATCCAGGTCGATCAGCGAAAGCCGCATGCCCCACTTGAGCGGCTCGGTCAGGACGACCTGCTCGCCGCTGGTCTTGTTCGTGACGAGGCGCTCCGGGATCTCCTGGTGCGCGTGGCCGACCAGTACGGCGTCGATGCCCGGAACGGTCTCGGCCATCAGTACGGCCGCGTTCTCCGGGTACGGAAGCGCGTCGCCGTACGACGAGGACAGGTCCATCCCGGAGTGCACCGACACGACGACGAGGTCGGCACCGGCCTTGCGGACCCGCGGCACCCAGACCTTCGCCTGCTCGACGATGCCGCCGAACTTGAGCTTGTTCTCGACGTTCGCCTTGTCCCAGATCGCGATCCCGGGGTTGGTGATGCCGAGGATGCCGACCGTGATCGGCTTCTCGCCAGGGACGTGCACCCGCTTCAGCACGTACGGCGGGAATGCGGGCAGCCCGGTGGTCCAGTCCTGCGCGTTCGCCCCGAGCAGCGGGAACCGCAGCTGCCGCTGGAACTTGCGCAGGATGTCCATCCCGTAGTTGAACTCGTGGTTGCCGAGCGCGGCCGCGTCGTACCCGATCCGGTTCATCGCCGCCGCCATCGGGTGCGTGTGGCCACCGGTGATCGGTTCGATCTTGGCGTAGTAGTACGCCAGCGGGGTGCCCTGGATGGTGTCGCCGGCGTCCAGCATCAGCGGGCGTGGCGCGTGCCGGTCGGCGGCGATCCGGTCCCGGACGGCGGTGACCAGGGTGGAGATCTTCGCCAGGCCGATGTCGTTGTGCGCGGCGTCGTCGTACTCGGCGTTCTTGAAGTAGTCCCAGTTGAAGACGTTGCCGTGCAGGTCGGTGGTCCCCATCACGGTCAGCCGCACGGTCTTGCCCGGCCCGTGCTCAGTACCGCTGCCACCCGCGTACGCAGGGACGGCCGTGAACCCGGCCGCGGCCAGCGCGGACGCGCCGCCGATCAGGGTCCGTCTGGTCATCGTCGTCCGCTCACCACTGTTCGTCATCAGGCGCCTCACTGCTCTGCTCGCCGGGATCTCCGGCACGAAAGCACACGATACGGCCGACCCCCGGTTCATCCCTGCACCCACGTACAAGAGAAGATGCCCCTCATGACCAAGCCGCCCGGCAAAGTGCTGCCGTTGGTCGCCGCTCTGCTCTGCGGTGCCGTCCTTGCCCAAGCCGCTACCCCCGATGCCGACTCCGCCCCCGCCGCGGCGCCCGCGATCAGGATGTCCACCGGGCCGGGTACGCCTGCCGGTTCGAAACGCGGCGAGCCGTCGTCGAGCAAACCGTCAGTGCCACCTGCACAACCCGCGCAACCTTCGGTGAACAAGCCGCAGCCCGGCGATGACTGGAATCTGACCGGGCACGGAAAGGTGCTGTACCTGACCTTCGACGACGGCCCGCAGCACGTGTGGACGCCGCGGGTGCTGGCCGTAGTGCGCAAGCACAACGCGCACGCGACCTTCTTCGTCCTCGGTATTCAGGTCGGCCAGTTCCCGGAGCTCGTCACCGCCGAGCGGGCGGCCGGGCACCAGGTCGGCAATCACACCTTCGACCACAAGACGCTGACCCACCTGCCGGAGGCGAAGATCCGGCAGGAGATCGCGGGCGGCGTACGGTCCAAGTGCCTGCGTCCGCCGACCGGCGCGACGAACGCCAAGATCCAGGCGATCGCGGCCGCGTACCACCAGCGTCAGGTGCTCTGGGACGTCGACACCAGGGACTGGGAGAAACCCGGCGCGGCGCGGATCGAGCACGCGATCCTGGCCGGTGCGCGGCCGGGCGCGATCATCCTGATGCACGACGGCGGCGGGGACCGATCGCAGACGGTCGCGGCGCTCGACCGGGCGCTGACGAAGCTCAGCAAGCAGGGCTACACGTACCGCGCGCTGCCCTGCTGACCGCTGTGCTCGAGCGGACCACGCCGGGCTTCAGCGGACGACGCCGGCGGTGCCGCCGGAGAAGTGCTTGAGGGCCTCGTCGATCACGTGCACCGGCTGGTCGAGCGACTTGACCAGGAACATGCCGGTCGGCCGGAGCAGCGGGTTCGGCTTCACCACGGAGCGTACGGACGGCTGGTCCAGGCCGCGGACGCCCGCGGTCGTGGCGCCGACGCCCCGGGCCAGCGCGATGTCGAGCGTGTACTGCCCGAGGAGCTTCTGCCGGCGAAAACCACGGACCGTGTTCCAGGGCAGCACGACCGGGTACGCGGCGCCGTCGCACGCCAGCTCGAGGCCCTTCACGGAGATCCGCATCGCGACCGGCGGCAGCTCGTTCGCGTCGTACCACTGGATGCGCTGCTTCTGGATGCGGAACACCATCCAGGTACTGAGCAGCAGCGGGCTCATCGCCACGATCAGCAACACCGCGTACGGCAGCATGACCGTGCCGTCGAACGCGACCAGTGCGTACAGGGCGGCCGCGACACCGATGACGCCGAGCACGAGCGTGATGATCGCGCCGCGCCGCTCGACCGTACGCACCACCTCGCGGCGACGCAGCACCGTCTCCCGGTCGACCCCGACCACGAACGGCTTGTCCGGCCCGTGCGACCCGACCTGCTCAGGCGGCGGCGCGTGGTCAACCGGCGGCGCCTGTTCGACCAGCTGCGGCGTGTCCCCGTCCTCTGTCACCGGAGAAGAATCGCACAGGGAGCGTGTCTCCCGCTCCCCCAACCGAGCGCGGCTGGTCAGTTGCGGCGGCGGCCCGCCCAGGTCCACGCGTACACACCGTCGTCCACCGCGCGGCCGCCCTCGCCGAGCTCGAGCGGGCGGAAGGTGTCGACCATCACCGCGAGCTCCTCGAAGCGTTCGGCGCCGAGCGAGGCCTCGATCGCGGACGGCTGCGGACCGTGCGCGTACCCGCCAGGATGCAGCGAGATCGACCCCAGCCCGATCCCGGAACCCTTCCGCGCCTCGTAGTCGCCGCCGCAGTAGAACATCACCTCGTCGGAGTCGACGTTCGAGTGGTAGTACGGCACGGGTACGGAGAGCGGGTGGTAGTCGACCTTCCGCGGCACGAAGTTGCAGACCACGAAGTTGTTCCCCTCGAACACCTGATGCACCGGCGGCGGCTGATGCACCCGCCCGGTGATCGGCTCGAAGTCACTGACGTTGAACGTGTACGGGTACAGGCAACCGTCCCACCCGACCACATCGAACGGATGCGTCGCGTACGTCATCCGCGAACCGACGATCCCGCCGGCGCCGTTGCCGCGATGCTTGACCAGTACCTCGACGTCCTCGCCCTCGACCACGAGCGGTTCGGTCGTCGGGTGCAGGTCCCGCTCGCAGTACGGCGAATGCTCGAGGAACTGCCCGTACCTCGACAGGTAGCGCTTCGGCGGAGCGATGTGCGAGTTGGCCTCGATGCAGTACGCGCTGACGCCGCCCGGTCCGGGCAGCCAGCGGTGCGTGGTCGCGCGCGGGATGATCACGTAGTCGCCCTGGATCGCGTTCAGTACGCCGAACACCGTCTCGACCGTGGCGGAGCCCTTCTCGACGTACACGCACTCGTCGCCGATCGCGTTCCGGTAGTACGGCGACGGCTGCTCGGCGACGGCGTACGAGATCCGGACATCACCGTTGCCGAGCACCAGTCGCCGGTCCTCCACAGCGTTCGATTTCGAGGTGTCGTCGAACAGGTCGTGCAGTTTGAGGTGCCGCGGGGTGAGTGGGTGGTTGGCGACAGTGGCCAGGTCAGGGAGGTCCCAGACCTGGGAGTCGACGATCGCGGACGGTACGCCGGCGTGGTACAGCAGCGACGAGTCGGAGGAGAACCCTTCCTCGCCCATCAACTCCTCGTAGTACAACCCCGATCCTTGGCCACCGTCCGGTTTCCGGAACTGGGTGTGCCGCTTCGGTGGAACTTCCCCGACCTGCCGGTAGAACGCCATCTCTCCCGCTCCCGAGTGTTCGCTATTCGAACGCTTGCGTCCGCTTACCGAAAGCATCCGTTAGGCTCTTGGTCATGTCAACCGTCCCTGCCCTGTTCCGGCACCTGGTCGACGACGCGTCGATGTTCCCGCCGGGCGACCTGCCCCTGCCCGAAGCGGTCACCGCCCACCGCGCCCATCTGCAGTCGGCATACGCCGGGCTGGTCGGCCCGCTCGTCTGCACCGACCAGGACCTGATGAAGGTCGCCGAGGCCGCCCGCTCCGGTGCGGACGGCCCGCTCCGCGTCTCCGTGGTGATCTCCGGTGGCGCCGGCGGGATCGAGCCCGCGGTGCGCTGGGGCGACCGCTCCAAGGACGTCGAGGTGACCGCGGTCGAGGTCCGGCTGCGCGACGAGGACGACCTGTCCCGGAACGCGCTGCGGGTCGTCCGCGTCTGCGACGACTGCCTCGACGAAGAGAACGCGTACGTCGAGCTCGGCCTGGAAGGCGGCTGGGAACGCGCCTTGGACGTGATCGCCGACGCCGGGTACGCTGCCAAACTCCGCACCGGCGGCCTGGATGCATCGCTCTTTCCTTCGAGCGACCAGGTGGCGTCCTTCATCACCGCGTGCCTCGACCGCGAGGTCGCCTTCAAATGTACGGCCGGCCTGCACAACGCCGTACGCCACACCGCCGCCGACACCGGCTTCGAGCACCACGGCTTCCTCAACGTCTTGCTGGCGACCCGCGCCTCACTCGACGGTGCCGCGCACGACGACCTGATCGAGCTCTTGGACAACCGCGACGGGACGGAGCTCGCCGCGCGGGCCCGTGCCCTTTCGGACGACCAGGCCGCGAGTACGCGCCGGTGGTTCACGTCCTTCGGCTCCTGCAGCATCGAGGAACCACTGCACGACCTGATCACCCTGCAGCTGATGGAGGCGTTGTGAGCTGGATCGACATCCCCGACGGCTCGCCGTTCGGGCCGGAGAACCTGCCACTGGGCGTGTTCCGGTACGGCGACGAGGAGCCGCGGGTCGGTGCCGCGATCGGTGACCAGGTGATCGATCTCGCGCCGGTCGCGTCCGCGCAGATGCTGGACGGCGCGCAGCTGTTCGCGGAGCCGACGCTCAACGCGTTCCTCGCCCTTGGCCGCCCCGCCTGGCGCGCCACCCGGAACTGGCTGCTCGACCTGGTCCGCAACGAGAACGATCGCGACGCCGTCGAGCCGCACCTGACCCCGCAGTCCGCGGTCAGCATGCAATTGCCGTTCGAGGTCGCCGACTACGTCGACTTCTACGCCTCCGAACAGCACGCGACGAACCTCGGCCGCCTGTTCCGCCCGGACTCCGAACCGCTGCTCCCGAACTGGAAACACCTCCCGGTCGGCTACCACGGCCGCGCCGGCACCATCGTTGCCAGCGGCACCGACATCGTCCGCCCGTCCGGTCAGCGCAAGCCGCCGGACGCGAGCGTCCCGACGTTCGGTCCGTCGCAGCGGCTCGACATCGAGGTCGAGCTGGGTTATGTCGTGGGTACGCCGTCCAAGCTCGGCGCTCCGGTCCCGGTGGACTCGTTCGAGGATCATGTGTACGGAGTGGTGATCGTCAACGACTGGTCCGCCCGCGACCTGCAGGCTTGGGAGTACGTGCCGCTGGGGCCCTTCCTGGGCAAGTCCTTCGCGACGTCGATCTCGCCATGGGTGGTCTCGCTGGACGCACTGGCTGCCGCTGCCGTTCCGCTTCCGGTGCAAGATCCGGCGGTGCTTCCGTACCTGAGCGGATCGCGGTTGGTGAACTTCGACATCACGTTCGAGGTGTACTTGAACGGGCAGCTCGTCAGCACGCCGCCGTACAAGGACATCTACTGGTCGCCGGCGCAGATGCTTGCGCATATGACGGTCAACGGCGCGAGCGTCCGTACCGGTGATTTGTTTGCCTCTGGCACCGTCAGTGGTGCGGCGAAGGATCAGCGCGGCTCGTTCATCGAGCTCAGCTGGGGTGGCCGGGAGCCGTTGGTTGTCGATGGCAAGGAACACACGTTCCTGGAGGATGGTGACGTGGTCACGATCGCCGCGTGGGCGACCGGCGGCGACGGGTCACGGCTGGGCCTCGGTGAGGTAACTGGGCGAATCCGGCCGGCGGTCAGCTGAGCAGGAGAGCCGAGTCCCAGCCGGTACGGGGTGGGCGGGTGTAGGCGCTCAGGGCGAGCGCTATGCCGGCGGCGCCCTCCATCAAGCCGGGGAGGTCGAGGTGCAGGTCGGCGACCGGTTGGTAGTAGCGGTAGCCGAACGGGAGGGCCGGATCGAAGCGTTCGATCAGACGGTCGGCCAATTGGTCGGCGGCCGGGCCGAACTCCTGGCCGGGGTGCTCGCGGTCGAAGAGCGCGCAGAGGTAGAGCATGCCGGCCCAGCCGTGGCAGAACGCGTCGTCGGTGATGCCCCAGTCGTCGACGGGTCGGGCGAGGAGGGAGCGGAAGGCGTCCAGTCCGACAGCGCTCCAGTCGGGGCGGTTCAGGGCATCGGCGGCGAAGTCCAGGGCGCGGGCGATGCCGGGTGCGCCGTAGCACCAGGAAGCGCGGGCCGGTTGTGGGCGCGGGCGGTGGTCGCGGTTCGCGTACACATCGAGGGGGACGAAGCCGGTCCAGTAGTTGCCGTACGCATCTTTTTCGCGACGGTCGAGCAGCCAGTCGGCCATGGTGGTGATCGCCTCGGCTTGGCCGTCCACGCGGAGGCCGGCTGACCAGGAGATGGCGAGAAGGGCGAGTGGGCCGGGGATGCCGTGGGCGAGGCCGAAGTTCGCTTGACCGCGTTCGAAGCCCGGGCCGACGACGGTCTTCTCGGTACCGTCGAACCACCAGCCGGGGACTTCGATTCCGTCTATTTTCAAGGGTTCTTGCAGTGAGGTCAGGCAGGTGAGGACTTCCTTGAGGACGTCGTACTGTTCGCGGGCGAGCAGGTAGCGGCCGACGCCGGCGAGTCCGCTGACGACGTCGACTACGCCGGCGCAGGTTGGTACTTGCGCCTGGCGGGTGGCTTGATGGACGCTCACCAGCCAGCGCGCATGCTCACTCATCCGCTCGTCGAGGCGGGTCAGAATGCCTGCATAGTCTCCTGGTTCCCGGGCTGCGATCCGAGTCGCGGTCGCGAGCGCGCCGAGCCCTTCCATAGCCCCCGCCACCGGCAAGCCTGCAGCCTCCGCCATGGTCCGGCTCAGATACTCATGCGCAACGTCCCGCTCCCCCAACTCCGCAAACAAGACCGCCAACGCCCCAGGCCCCCGCGACAAGGTCGTCACATCCCAGGGCGGGCACTTCAGCTCAGCGATATCAATCACGTCACCGTTGGCAGTAGTAGCCGCAACCACAGCGTCTGGGTCCCGCAACCGCCCAGCAACTTCAGCAACCACCCGGGCGGCCCGGGCGGCGGCCGCCCCGCCCACCACCTCGTGCCGCGCCGCCCCCTCCCCTACCTCCATCGGAAGCGCATCCGCCGGGTTCATCACGTGTGCCTTCTTCGGTCGAGGGTTCGTTTCAGTGTGCTTCTCACCAGCCCATAGGCTCGTCGTTCGAGGGTCCTGTCTGTTCCGAGCAAGCGGTTGTTGTGTAGGTGCAGCACGCTCATCACGGCCGGCATGCTCACCCCGGCGTACCGCTCAACCGCCGCGCGCCGTTGCCCCCAGCAATCAAGCCCCTCAAAACCAGCGTGCAACTTGGCGAACTCAGCCCGATCCTTCGGCGAAACCTCGTTCGACAACTCAATCGGGTACGTGTCCAAGAACCACTGCTCAAGCTGACCAAACCCACCCAGCAAATCCAAATGATTCAGCGCCGCCAGCCACTCGACCGGCATCGTCAGCCTCCGGCCAGCGCGCAAACGCAACTGCTCCAGCACAGCCCGACTGTCCGCGCAGAACACGTCCTCCGCCGCCCCCATCACCCCAGCACCTCCGTACCGCGCGACCTCCGGCTCGTACTCGTCAAGCACCACGGTCCGGATCCGCCCAGCCTCCACCAGCTCACCCGCCCAGGCATTCAAAACCGCCGGATCCCCACCCCGAAACCGAATCCGCAGATGCTCACTCGGATCGCGATACCGCAGGAAGAACCAACGATCAACCCCCATCCGCGCCACCAACTCCCGGACCGCGCCAACCAGCAACGCGTCCTGAAGATCGGCCGCCAGATACACCTTCGCGGACAGCCACTCCCCGCCAGGCAGGTGCCTCGGCGGCCGCTCATCGGCCGTACGCCACGAAGGATTCGCGACCACCTCCGGCCGCTCCGCGACCGACACCAACGGAACGACTAGTTCGTTGGCATGACCAGCAGTCACTCCGTACGCGTTGAGGGTCTCGCTCACCACCGACGACGGTTCTTTGCGCAGCTGGTCGCGGAGCAAGCGGCGATGCAGCGGTACCCGCAAATCCAGATCGAGGTGATGATCGAACATGCCGACGCGGATCACCTCCGGTACTGCCAGCCGCTCGCGCCAGTGGTCCAGCGCGGCATCCCACTCGGACTGGTCGCGGACAGTTGCCAGCTCCGGGTCCGTACGCCACAACGCCGGCGCGAGGATGCTGCGGCCGGAGCGTACGCGCGGCAGGCGCGGCATGACGTCCAGCCGACCCCACTGCCATGGCGTCCAGAACCGTCGCCCAGCCAGGCCCACCGCGGCGAGGAAGCGCGCGACGTTCGGGGCACCGGTGACGACGTTGAGCATGTTCGGGCGTACGACCGTGAGCTCCCGGCCGAGGCGCTTCGAGAACAGGTAGAGCCGCTCGCCGGTGGTGCCGACGCAGACATCGCGGACCTCCACGACGGCGGGATCGTCCGGGTCGGCGAAGGTGCCGACGGCAAGGGTGTGCGGGAGTAGTTGCGGTTCACGAAGCACGTTGCCGAAGCGCGGCTCGTACGGCGCGAACTTCAACTGCACGGGCACCGGGCCGGGCACGTCGTACAGCTCGCCCAATGCATCTTCAACCCCCAACAGCCCCGCGAACCGGCCGATCATCGCGCCCGCGGCAATAGACCCACTGGTTGCCGCCAGCAAGAACTCACCCCGCTCCAAAGCCTCCGGCGAGTCAGCCAAAACCTGAGCACACAGATCAAGCGAGTCGGGCGCCCGGTCGCTACCCTCACTCACCAACTGTGAAACCAGTTGGTTGTCCAGGACCAGCTCCTCGGCGCCTGCGTTCTCGACCAGGGCGACTGCGAGAGCTTGGTCCCGGGCTGCAGAGCACGTGTTGCTGGGGACCTCCGCGCCACCGCGCTCGCCCACCGGAATCCGGTACCCAGCGGGCGGCCCCAAGCCCACCTGCGGGTCCAGCAGATCGAGCACCGGCACCACCCGATCAGTGCCGTACCGATCAAGAAACGCCCGGTGATAGCTGGCCAGCGCCGGCAACCCGTCACCCGGCGGAGACAACCGCCACAACAACGAACCGACCCGCGCGGCTTCATCCGCAACCGCCTGAGGCAACCGCACGTCAGCATCCACGCGCAGATCCACCTGCACAGAGCCTGGCCGGCCCAGACGATCAGTCACCACCGGAGCGTCGGGGTCGGCCTGGGCATACTCGCCGAGCAGGATCTCGCGGGTGAGCAGCTGGTCCAGTAGCTGGTCGGCGTCGGCCGGGGTGGCGTCTGGGGTTGCTTCCAACAGGCGGGCGCGGAGGACCTCGTACGCGACCGGTCGACGAGCCGCTGCCCGGATGAACTGAACCGCCTCCGAGTTGGCCAGCGACAGTTCGCGACCCGGATCGTCCTCGGCAAGTTTCCGGAGATACGGCAACACCAGCCGATCCCCACGGATGACAGCAAGGTTGTTCGCGACCACCCGCACCGGCAACTGCCCGCGACGTTCAGCATGCAGCCAGCCCTCATCAGGCAACACCTGACGCGTATGCGCCGACCCGATCCGCACCTTCGCCGAACCACTCAACCCGTCGAAGACAACCGGCGCGACCCCGGCCAGCAAGCCGAACGGAGTCGGACGGCCGGTCATCCGCAGCAGGTAGCGGGTCGTCGCGAGGATCGCTCGTTCCAGCTTGGCGCGCTCCACGTCAGCGCCGGCCAGAATCCGTTGCAGCGAAGCCGCGAGGGACGGGCTGGAGAGTTCGATTGCCTCGAGCAACGCCGCGTCGGTCAGCACCTCGCGCAAGTAGGTACTGAGCTCGCCGACGGTCGCGGTCGCCGGGTCGGGCGCGGTCCGGGTCGGTGCTGCGGCGGCGGCTGGAGCAGCCGCCAGCCGCAGCACCCCGAAGGCGCCCGGGCGAAACTCGTCCGATGCCGCACCAGCCGCACTACCTGCTGGAGCCGCAGTCCCGCTTGATGCACCAGCTGCACTCCCAGCTGGTGTTGCAACTGGTGTCACGGGCGCCTAACCGGTCAGCCGGCCGTCAGCAGCACGGGACGCAGGCGGCCATGCCGACCGCGTACGTGTTCACCGTCGTCGGTGTCAGACCGCTGCGCTCGTCGACATCGCGGGCGTCCTCCGGCCGGGCCGGCCGGTTCAGGGCCGGGTCCGACGCGGGGATGACGTCGAGGTCCAGCTCGAATGCTGTCAGGCTCATGGTGATGACCCTTCGCTCGGTATCGGTAGTCGGGCGACTACCTACCGCGACAATCAACCACGAGCACCGGAAGTTTTTCAACAGCATCAACGGTTGATCTTGTATTTCTTTTTCCACTCGGCGCAAACGCTGAAGAGTTGTCAGAATGATCTGATCTGTTCATTAGTGTTCGTTTCTCTTGACTCGCTCGCGCTTACGTGCGAACTTTCTGGCCATGAAACGTTCAGTGGGGTGTGGAGTACTGGCTGTAGCGATCACCGCCGCCGCCCTGAGCTTGCCGACCGGCGCCCAGGCCAACGGAGCGAAATCCAAGAGCTCGGCCGGTGAACTGACGCTGCGGTCCGCGGAGTTGACGGTCACCGTCGGGGCGGACTTCCCGCGCGTGATCAAGTACGCCGACAACGCCTCCGGGCAGGCCCTCGGAGGTCAGCCGGACGCGATCTCGACCGTGACGATCGACGGCGTGCCCCGGACCGCGCACCTCGCCGCGGCCCCGGAGGCGGCCGGCGGGCGCGCGGCGTACACGCTCGCCTTCGACGCCCTGCCCGGTGTCGAGCTGGATGCGAGCCTGAGCGTGACGGGCCGGGTGACGACGTTCGCGATCGATGCCGTCCGCGACACCGGCGCGAGCCGCGTGCACACGATCGACATCCCGGACCACGACCTGGTCTCGGTGGCGAGTACGGACGACGGCGCGACCACCGCGTTCACCACCCTCGACCCGGACTCGACCCGGACCGCCGACAAGATCACCCCGGTGACCGCGAGTACGCCCGCCGAGGCGTCCGCGACCGGCGCCGCGTACGCGTTCGTCAACACCAGCGGGCTGGCGGCAGGCATCGAGTCGAACTCCGTGTACGACAAGCCGGCCGGCCAGTCCGTCGACGACGGCGCCCGGTTCTGGCATCGCGCCCGCAAGAGCAGCGACGGCAGTACGCGGGTCGGTGTCTGGAGCGGTCAATGGACGTACCGGGCCGACACCGCGCCGTACACCGAGCCACTGCCGTGGGCCAAGGTGGTGGTGACGCCGGACGCGAACCATGACCGGACGGTGGACTGGGAGGACGGCGCGATCGCGTTCCGCTCGATCATGACCGAGCCGAAGGGCGGCGAGCAGGTCAAGGACCGGGTGATCACGCACATCCCGTTCAACTTCGCCAGTCAGGCGACGCATCCGTTCCTGCGCACGCTCGATGACGTGAAGCGGATCTCGCTCGCCACCGACGGTCTCGGCCAGATGGCGATCCTGAAGGGCTACGGCTCCGAGGGCCACGATTCCGCGCACCCGGATTACGGCGGCAACTACAACACCCGCGCCGGCGGCCTGACCGATCTGAACACCCTGCTGAAACAGGGCAAGTCGTGGAACGCGGCGTTCGGCGTACATGTGAACGCGACGGAGTCGTACCCGGAGGCGAACGCGTTCAGTGAGGACCTGGTCGACAAGAACGCCAAGGGCTGGAACTGGCTGAACCAGAGCTACTACATCAAGCAGCGCCCGGATCTTGCCTCCGGCAACATCGTGAAGCGGTTCCAGCAGCTGCGCGACGAGACTGACAAGAACCTGCAGGAGTTGTACATCGACGTGTACTACCAGTCCGGCTGGCTTGCCGACGGGCTGACCCGGCAGCTGGCCGGCCAGGGGTGGCAGATCGCGACCGAGTGGGCCGACCGGCACGAGCGTACGTCGCTGTGGTCGCACTGGGCCAACGATCTTGATTACGGTGGTGCGACCAACAAAGGCCTGAACAGCAAGATCATCCGGTTCGTCCGGAACCACGAGAAGGATGTCTGGAACAACGATCCGATCCTCGGCCAGTCCGCGATCGTCGAGTTCGAAGGCTGGACCGGTGAGACCGACTGGAACGCGTTCTACCAGAACATCTGGCAGCGCAACCTGCCGGCGAAGTTCCTGCAGCAGCAGAAGATCCTGGACTGGAACGCGAGCGACATCACCTTCACCGGCGGCGTTCGCGGCGCGGTCGAGAATGGCAAGCGGACCGTGTACGTGGGTGCCGCGAAGGTCCTGGACGGCGACAAGTACTTGCTGCCGTGGGACAAGAAGCTGTATCACTACAACCCGGCCGGCGGGCGTACGACCTGGCAACTGCCCGCGACCTTCGCCGGTGCGCGCACGTTCTCGGTGTACAAGCTCACCGACACCGGCCGGGTGAAGGTCGCGACCGTGCCGGCGCGCAGCGGCGGTGTCACGCTGGATGCGGTCGCCGGGCAGCCGTACGTGATCTACCCGGAGGTCGCACCGAGGCCCCGGCCGGCCGACTGGGGCGCCGGTACGCACCTGCGCGACCCGGGCTTCAACGCCGGCAACCTCACCGCCTGGAGCCCGGCCGGTGGCGCCACCATCGCCACGCTCGAGAACGGCCAGCACGTCGCCGAGCTGGGAACGAAGGCGCCATCATCGGTCCACCAGCAGATCACTGGACTCACCCGGGGGCGTACGTACAGCGCCTCGGCCTGGATCGAGGTCGAACCCGGCAAGTCACGCCCGACAACCATCACCGTCGACGGCGTGCAGAACGTGGTGACCAGATCGACCGCGCGGAACCTGGTTGCCGCCGACGACAAACACGATGGGTACTACCAACGCGCGCGCGTGGTCTTCCAGGCCAAGGGCAGCACCGCCAACCTGACCATCGGCGCGGTCGCGGGCGCGGCCCGGGTACGGCTGGACGACGTGCGCGTAGTCGAAACCACGCGGCCGGCCAACGGCTTGGTGGATGACTTCGAGAATGTCGACCAGGGCTGGGGTCCGTTTGTGAAGGGCGATGCGGGCGGGGTCACCGATCCGCGGACCGTGCTCGCCCGCAAGCACGCCCCGTACACGCAGGCAGGCTGGAACGGGAAGCTCGTCGACGACGTACTGGACGGCAACTGGTCGCTCAAGTCGCACGAGGAGAACGAAGGTTTGGTATACCGAACCGCGCCGTGGACGGTGAACTTCCAGCCCGGGCACAAGTACAAGGTCAGCTTCGACTACGAGAGCGGGCGCGCCGGGCAGTACGCCTGGGTGCAAGGCGTGGATCGCCCTGGTTCGGTCGAGGTGAAGGCGACGCCGATCGGCGAGCAGCGTACGAAGGCGACCTTCAGCCAGGAGTTCGTCGCCGGATGTGGTGGCGACTACTGGGTCGGACTGCGCAAGCTGACCGACGGCGGCGATCAGACGGACTTCATCATGGACGACTTCGCCGTCACCGATCTGGGTACCACCCCGGAACCGGCCGACTGTACTTCGGTCGCGGTCTCCGGACTGACCGGCCTGGTCTCGGGCGAGGCGAACACCGTCACGACCACCTTCACCAACAACGACGTCGTTGCCGCGAACAACATCACGCTCGGCCTTACTGCGCCGGACGGCTGGACTGTCACGGCAACCACCCCGGCCACTCACGCATCCGTTGCCGCAGGCACCAATGCGATCACCACCTGGGACGTCACCCCGCCGACCGGGACGCCGGAAGGCAAGTACCCACTGACCGCGACCGGCGGTCAGGCAACGATCGGCGCCGAGGCCACCGTGCTACCGCCGGGCATCGTGCCACAGTCGCGGATCAAGGTCGCGGACGTGAGCAGCGAGGACGTCGGCACCGGCGGCGCGGCGACCGCGGCACTGGACGGCAATCCCAGCACGATCTGGCATTCCGCCTGGTCCGAGGTCAGTACGCCGGCCGGGTACCCACATCACGTCACGCTCGACCTGGGCTCGACGTACCAGGTGAACGGATTCAGTTACCTGCCCCGGCAGAGCGGTACGAACGGGATGTTCAAGGGCTACGAAATCTACGTCAGCGCGGACGGCCAGGACTGGGGTACGCCGGTGGCGACCGGTGAGTTCCCGAACTCCCGCGACACCCAGCGGGTGAACTTCACCGCCAAACCCGGCCGGTACCTGAAGTTCGTCGGCACCAGCTCACTCAACGGCGCGGTCTTCGGCTCCGCCGCCGAGCTGAACGTGTACGGCACGCACCAGTAGCGCACCAAAGCGGCGCCGCTCCCCGCCCCTTGGGGAGTGGCGCCGCTTGTCATTGGCGTCACCAACTACTTGGTGATGGTCACCGAGACCGGCGCGGACGCGGTGTTCGCGGCGACGACGCGGAACTTGTTCACACCGACCCGGCCGCTCTGCACCCAGACCGTGTAGGTCGCGCTCCGGGTCACCTTGGTGGTGGCCGGGAAGTTGACCCACTTGCCGTTCTCCAGCCGCTGCACCTGGACCACGGTGTTCGCGGCGATCCCGGTGGTCTTACCGGTGAAGGAGACCTTCGCCCAGGCCTTCGCGGTGGCCTTGTCCGACTTGATCGTGATCGACTTCGCCGCGGCCGGCGTGCTGACCGCCGAGACCTGAGTGGTGGCGGCGTTGGCCTGCAGGGCACCGGCCACGCCGAGACCGGCGGCGGCCAGAGCGACACCAGCGAAAGCGGCAGCGGTACGACGCACGAACTGAGCACGCATGATGATGGTTTCCCCTCGTTTTGAAGGGCTCTCGGTGTGGGAGCCCGTTGCACAAGGAGAGACGCGGTGGACCGGCGAAAGGTTGTGTTACGACTCCGTCTCAGGTCCGGCGGGCAGCACCAGCCGGGCCAGCGCGCCGCCGCCAGGGGCCTCGCCGAAGGTCAGCTCGGCGCCGAGCACCTTCGCGTGCCCGGCCGCGATGGTCAGCCCGAGACCGTGCCCGGCCCCGCGCTCGGCCATCCCGGACCGGAACCGGCGCGGGCCCTCGGCAATCAGCTCCTCCGGATACCCGTTGCCGTGGTCAACCACCTCGACGGTCCGGCCGCTGACCGTCACCTCGACCGGCGGCTTGCCGTGCCGCAGGCCGTTCACGATCAGGTTGGCCAGGATGCGCTCGATCCGGCGCGAGTCGGTGGAGACCGTCTCGTCCGGGCCGGACCGGCGCACGATCACGCTGTCCGGCGCGAGCGCCTGCTGCATCCGCAGCCGCCCGACCGCCGACCCGACGAACGCGCCCAGCCCGACCAGCTCCAGGTCGGCCTGCTCGACCCCGGAGTCGAACCGGGCGATCTCCAGCAGGTCCTCGACCAGCCGCCGAAGGACCTTCGCCCGGTCCCGTACCAGCTCACTCGGCCGCCCAGGCGGCAGCAGTTCGGCCGCGGTCGTCAGCCCGGTCACCGGCGTACGCAGGTCGTGCGCGACGTCCGCGGTGAAGCGGCGCTCCGCCTCCAGCTGCCCGCGCAACGACGTGGCCATCGTGTCCAGGGCGGTGGCCAGTGACTGCACCTCGTCCTTGCCCTTGCCGACCGCCTCGGCCGCGGACGCGTCCAGATCGCCGGCCGCGATCCGGCGCGCCGTCCCCGCGACCGCGACGATCCGCTTGGACAGGCTGCCCGCCAGGATCACGCTGACCAAGGCGACCAGCGCGACCGTACCGATGCCGCCGAGCAGCAGCGCCTGCTGCAGCGCCTTCATCGAGTCGTCGCTGTTCTCGTAGTCCTGCTCGATCGACAGCACCTTGCCGTCCTTGACCGCCACCGCCGCCCACATCTTGGCCCGCGGCGACCCCGTCTTGAAGGTCGCCCGCTTGCCCTGCAGGACGGCATCCCGCAGCTGCGGCGGCAGATCCGGATCGTCCAGCTTGGCGCCGAACACCGGTACGTCGTTGGTGTCGTAGCTCTGCGCCGCGAGCTGAATCCGCTCGTCCGCGAAACTGCGCGTCCGGTCCAGCCGGGCCGACTGGGCCTGGGTGTAGACCGCGACGCACAGCACCAGGATCGCGAGCGACGAGACGAGCAAAAAGATGAGACCGAGCTTGCCCCGGAGGCCCATCCCCTAGGCCCTGAGTTTGTACCCGAAGCCGCGGACGGTTTCGATCCGGTCGGCGCCGATCTTGGTCCGGAGCCGCTGCAGGTGGACGTCGACCAGCCGGCCGTCGCCACCCCACTCGTAGTCCCAGACCCGCTGCAGCAAGGTCGACCGGCTCAGCACCACACCGGGGTTGTTGGCGAACTCGATCAGCAGCTTGAGCTCGGTCGGCGTCAGCTGGACGGTTTGTCCACTCCGCCGCACCTCCAGCGCCTCCCGGTCCAGCTCCAGATCGCCGAACGACTCCACCCCGGAGCCGGCCGACGGGGCCGGACGCTCCGGATCGGAGACCGCCCGCCGCATCACCGCCCGCAGCCTGGCCACCAGCACCTGGGTGTCGAACGGTTTGGTCACATAGTCGTCGGCGCCTGCCTCCAGCCCGAGGACGACATCGAGCGCGTCACCGCGCGCCGACACCATCACGATCGGGACCGTACTGGTCTCACGGATCCGTCGGCACACCGAGATGCCGTCCAGCCCGGGCAGCATGATGTCCAGCATCACGACGTCCGGGTGGATCTTCTCGAAACGCTCGATCGCTTCCAGGCCGTCCTCGGCCGTGGTCACGTCGTAGCCGTGCCGTTCCAGGGTCAACTGGGTCGCCTCACGGATCACCGCGTCGTCCTCGACCATGAGAATGCGCGCTGCCGGTTCTTCCGGTACCACCGAACTTCAGTCTCCCTACTGGTCCGTCGAGCTCACCTTGATCATCTGCCGACCGTTCCAACGGTAGACCTCGACCCGGCGACCCGACGGGCAGCAGACCGGGTCGTTGATCGTGAAGATCTTCGACTCGACCACCAGGTCCCCTTGCGGGCTGGCGTTCACGGTCGGCTGCTCGACGTTCAAACTCCAGATCGGTCGCGGGCCGGATGGCTCCACGGCGATCAGGAAGATACCGAAGACGAACTTTTCCAGGGTATGGATCAGGACGATCTGCTGAGGTGTACCGCTGTGCAATACATCAACGGTCCTACCCCTGCTGAGGCAACGCGAAATCACTGTGCAATTCGTCAGAACCGTCCGGGAGTACCCGGACAGCCGCTTGTCGGCCAGCAACCGGACCCTGACTTCGGCCAGATCGACCGCCACCGCCGGGGTCCGCATCGGGTGCGGGCTCGGCGTGGTGAGACCCGGGGTGGGTGTCGACGGCGGGGCCGCTTCCGGCCCTTCCACCCGCAGCCCGCCACCGTTCGCGCAGGCGGACAGCAGCACCGTCGCGACCACGGCCGCGACGGCAGGGAGCACGGCACGGCGCCACTGACCCATCGGGCGCCTCCTACCCTGCATCCAGTCCCCCGCGAATTCTTCTCAGCTTTCGCTACCTATGCTGTCGGCTCGACGTCACATTCGACGGGCATGGACGTCCAATGGCCCCGGCAGTTGTGTTGCGATTGCGTCACAGCCTCACTCGGCAACGATCTTGCCCGGGTTGAGCAGGTTTTTCGGGTCCAGCGCGGTCTTGATCGCCCGGTGCACGTCCAGCGCGACCGGACCGATCTCCTCGGCCAGCCAGGTCCGCTTCAGGACGCCGACCCCGTGCTCACCGGTGATCGTGCCACCGAGTTCCAGCCCGATCTCCATCACCCGGTCGAACGCGACCTGGGCCCGTTCGGCCTGCGCCGGGTCGGCCTGGTCGAAGACCACGGTCGGGTGCATGTTGCCGTCACCGGCATGGCCGAGGACGCCGATGGTGATGTCCAGCTCGGCCGACAGCTGTTCCAGCCGGCCGATGAAGTCCGCCAGCCGGGTCCGCGGGACGGCGACGTCGTCGATCATCGTGGTGCCGAGCTGCTCCAGCGCGGTCAGCGCCACCCGGCGGCCCTCGAGCAGCATCTCGCCCTCGGCGTCGTCCTCGGCCTCGATGCACTCCAGCGCGCCGTGGTCGCGGCACAGCTTGGCGACCGCGGCGACATCGGCCGCGCCCGCCTCGCCACCGGCGTCGGACTGCGCGATCAGCATCGCCGCCGCCTCGTCCGGCAGGTCCATCCGCTTGTACTTGTTCACCGCGCGGATCGTGGTCTGATCCATGATCTCCAGCAGGCTGAGCGAGACGCCGCTGCGGATGATCTCCAGGATCGCGTTCCCGGCCTCGACACCGGAGCCGAACAGCGCCGCCATCGTCTTCGGCTTGGCCGCCGCCGGCCGGAGCATCAGCGTCGCCTCGGTGATGATGCCGAGCGTGCCCTCACTGCCGACGATCAGCTTCGCCAGGTCGTACCCGGCGACGCCCTTGACCGTCTTCCGGCCGGTGCGCAGAATCCGCCCGTCGGCGAGCACGACCTCCAGGCCGAGGACGTAGTCGGTGGTCACGCCGTACTTCACGCAGCACAGGCCGCCCGAGTTCGTGGACAGGTTGCCGCCGATCGAGCAGAACTCCCAGCTGGACGGGTCCGGCGGGTAGAACAGCCCGTGCTCGGCCACGGCGCGGGACAGTACGGCGTTGTACACGCCTGGCTGCGTGACGACGTACCGGTCGATCGGCTCGATGGCCAGGATCCGGTCCATCTTCTCCAGCGAGATCACGATGCAGCCGTCCAGCGCGTTCGCCGCGCCGGACAGGCCGGACCGGGCGCCCTGCGGCACGATCGGTACGCCGGCCTCGTTCGCGATCCGGACCGCGGCCTGGACGTGCGCGGTCTCCCGCGCCAGCACGACCGCCAACGGCATGCCGGCCGGGCAGAACATCGCCCGGTCGTACCGGAAGCTCTCCATCCGGTCCGGGTCCGTCACCAGCGCCTCGGCGGGCAGCGCCTGGCGCAGTTGCTCGACAACCTGACTCATACCGCGAGCCTAGTGAATACCGCTCAGTACCGCGCCCCCTTGTCTCAGACCGTGCTGTCTCAGACCGTGCTTTCTCAGCCGGTGCTGGGCCAAGGGGGCGCCGGCGCTCAGCGCGTACGTCTGGTGGCGTTCTCCGAGATCTCCTCGTAGCCGCCGCCGTAGTTGTGGTACTCCCGGCCGATCGCGACGAAGGTGATGCTGCCGCTGGCCGCCTTCACCTTCGGTGTCCGGCAGGTGCGCTGCCCCGCGATCACCGAACCGTTGCCGCCGCTGCTGTCACAGCTGAGCACCCGGCCGTTGCTGCCGCCGCCGTACTGCACCAGGAAGGCATTCGCCTTCGCGTTGGCGACCAGTGCGGACGCCATGGTGATCTCGGCCCAGTACTGCGAGCAGTTGTCCCGGACCAGCCGGATCGTGCCCCAACTGGGCGGTTTGTTGTCTCGTAGCATCGGTGCCGACGCGATGGACGTCGCACCAGAACAATTGGCGGCCGTGACCGCCTGGGCCGGCGCGGCGGTGAGGGCGAACGCGCCCACCCCGGCAAGGCCCGCAGTGCTGAGCAGAATGCCCAGTGTTTTCATGACGAAACCCTTCCTGAGCGCGCGCCCCGACGCACACTCGGAAGGCACACTACGCGAACACCCGCTGCCCCGACAGTCATTCCGGTAATCGGACGGCGACACGCCGTAACCAGTTGCACCGGGCAAGCACCCACCCCGCCCCGGCCTCCGCCTCTCCACCACCCCGCCCACCGCGCCGTACGCCCCCACCACGCCTCCACCACCCCCACCACGCGAGTGGATATCCACTGCTGTGGTGCCTTCTCCACTCTCGTACCAGTGGAGAACCCCCAACAAGGGTGGATATCCACTCTTGTTGGGGTTTGTTGCGCGGGCAACTAATCAGAGGTTGCCGCGGCGCTCTTGTTCGCGCTCGATCGCTTCGAAGAGGGCCTTGAAGTTGCCCTTGCCGAAGCCGAGGGAGCCGTGCCGCTCGATCAACTCGTAGAAGACGGTCGGGCGGTCGCCGATCGGGGCGGTGAAGATCTGCAGCAGGTACCCGTCCTCGTCCCGGTCGACCAGGATGCCGCGCGATTGCAGGTCCTCGATCGGTACCCGGACCTCGCCGATCCGCGAGCGCAGCTCAGGGTCCTCGTAGTACGAGTCGGGCGTGTTCAGGAACTCGACGCCGTTCGCGCGCATGATGTCGACGGTGCGCAGGATGTCGTTGGTGGCGAGCGCGATGTGCTGCGCGCCGGCGCCGTCGTAGAACTCCAGGAACTCGTCGATCTGGGACTTCTTCTTCGCGATCGCCGGCTCGTTCAGCGGGAACTTCACCCGGTGGTTGCCGTTGGCGACGACCTTGCTCATCAGCGCCGAGTAGTCGGTGGCGATGTCGTCCCCGATGAACTCGGCCATGTTCACGAAGCCCATCACCTTGTTGTAGAACGCCACCCACTCGTCCATCTTGCCGAGCTCGACGTTGCCGACGACATGGTCGACCGCCTGGAAGAGCCGCTTCGGGTGCCCCTCCGGCCGGGTGACCTGGGTCGTCGCGGGGATGAAACCGGGCAGGTACGGGCCGTCGTACCGGCTGCGGTCGATCAGGGTGTGGCGGGTGTCGCCGTACGCGGCGATCGCGGCGCGGCGGACCGTACCGTGCTCATCGGTGACGTCGTTCGGCTCCTCCAGCACCGTGGCGCCGACCTTGCGCGCGTGCGCGACGCACTTGTCCACATCCGGTACCTCGAGGGCGATGTCCGCGACCCCGTCACCGTGCTTGCGGTGATGGTCGAGCAGCGGGCTCTTCGGGCTCACCCCACCGGAGATCACGAACCGGGCGGAGCCTGCCTTCAGCACGTACGCCTTGCTGTCCTTCGCGCCGGTCTCCGGGCCGGAGTACGCGACCAGGTCCATGCCGAAGGCGAGCTGGTAGTACTTCGCGGTCTGGGTGGCGTTGCCGACCACGAACACCACGGCGTCCATCGCGGTGACCGGGAACGGGTCGGTGGTCTCGTCGTACGGCACCAGGCCGACGAGCTGCTTCAGCTGGTCGAGGTCGAGATCGGCGTCGAGCTCTGCGGGGGTGAGGTCGGTGCTGGTCATCGTTGTCCTCCGGAGTCGGGTAGGTGCTCCCGAGCCTGGTCGGATGGAGACAGGTTGTGCAACAGTTCGTTATTTTGCTGGGCAGGTTGTCCAGTATCTTTGGGGTTGTTCTGGGCTATTTGGTCAGGCTGACTATTGCTGGAGGGTTGGTATGTCAGTGGATGCGCTGGACGCGCGGATCCTGGGGTTGTTCGCGGCCGAGCCGCGGGTCGGGGTGCTGGAGGCGTCGCGGCGGCTGGGGGTGGCGCGCGGGACGGTGCAGGCGCGGCTGGATCGGTTGCAGCGCGACGGGGTCGTCCGCGGGTGGGGGCCGGACATCGACACGACGGCGATCGGTTATCCGGTGACCGCGTTCGCGACGTTGCAGATCGAGCAGGGGTCAGGTCATACGACGGTGGCGGCGGCGCTGGCGCGGATCCCGGAAGTGCTCGAGGTACACACCATCACCGGCGCCGAGGACCTGTGGTGCCGAATCGTCGCCCGCTCCAACGCCGACCTGCAACGCGTGATCGACCAGGTGGTAACAGTCCAGGGCATCCAACGCGCATCCACCGTCATCGCCCTCGCCGAACAAATCCCCCACCGAGTACTCCCCTTGGTAGAAGCAGCGACCAAGAACTAACACCCGCCGTGCTCGCTCCGCTCGCTCGCCGGGTGGAGATGAAGGCACGCCCGGCAAGCTGTGGTCGGCGGCACCGCTTGGCGGTGGTGGGTGCGCTGGTCAGGCGAGGCGTTTGGCTACTTCTACGGCGGCTCGGGCTACTCGGGGGCCTACGAAGTCTCGGTCGAGTTTGCCCAGGACGACGACGCCGATGGAGGCTTCCACGCCTGGTACGCCGAGGACGGGGGACGAGACGCCCTGGGCGCCGGCCTGGAGTTCGCCGGCGGTGATGACGAAGGGGCGGCCGGCGGGGTCGGGTTTGCGGCGGCCGGCCAGGATCGCCTTGCCGGCCGCGCCCTGGTCGAGGGCATGCCGGGAACCCATCCGGTACGACACGTGGAAGTCCGTCCAGCTCGGCTCGATCACGGCGATCGCGAGCGCTTCCTCACCGTCCGCGACGGTCAGATGCGCGGTCGCGCCGGTGTCTTCGGCGAGCGAACGCAGCACCGGCAGCGCCGCGTCCCGCAGCGTCGGCTGCACCCGGCGGCTGTAGTGCAGTACGGCGAGCCCCAACCGCGCCCGCCCTTCACTGTCTCGCCGCACCAACCGGTGCAGTTCAAGCGTGTTCACCAGCCGGTACACGACCGTACGGCTGACCCCGAGCGCCGCGGCGAGCTCGGTGATGGAGAGACCGTCCGGCGCGTCCGCCAGCAACTCGAGGACAGTGAGTCCCCGATCGAGCGTCTGGGAAGTTTCGGCGGGCACCCAGCTAGCGTATCCGCTATTCGGGCGCGGACCGATGGACCCGTATCTTGCTGCCGTGCGAAATTACTGGTCGCTGCTCCCTGCCGTCCTCGTGGCCGTGGTGCTGATCCTGGTCTATGCCGTGCCGACCCTGATCAATCCACAGTGGACGAGCTCGATCATGGCCTTGTTCCGCACCGCGCCGCTCCCGGTCGACGCGAGCGAGGCAGAGACGCGGCGAGCGGCCGGAATCCTCGGCCCGCAACAGATTCGGTCCCGCCGGATGCTGGCCGTCGCGCTGGTCGCGGGCGCCCTGGTGCTGGTCGGCATCAACATCTCGTTCAACCGGGAGGCGGTCGGCTGCTACAAGGCGGCCCGGGCGTTCGGCGCGATCGACGGCCCGGACGCCAAGGACCCGTGCGTGGACATGATCTTCGGCACATTCATCGGCGACGGCCGCGGCAGCAGCTCGGACAAGCCGCACCAGCCGGTGCAGAACTACCAGCTGGTCAAGGGCAAGAAGCCCAAGTACCTGAAGTGGATCCAGAACGCGCCCAAGTACGACGACGCGGACCTGCTGATCGGTACCGGGATCGCCTGCGCCGGCGACCTGCGGATCGAGGAGCAGGAGGACAAGATCCTGGTGTACGTGGATGTCGACACGCCCTGCCCGGCCGAGAGCAACGCGTCGATCACCGCGTTCAAGCTGAAGAAACCGCTCGGTGACCGCAAACTCGTCACCGTCGGCGACAAGCCGATGACCGAGATCAACCCGGACATGGATTCCTGGTTCACGGTCCTGAAAAAACTCGCCACCGGCGGCTAGAAAGATCCACGACGAGAAGATCTAGCTGAGCGCGCGGGTCCGCGAGTCGTACTCCCGGAACGGCCGGTTCCGCGCCAGCAGGATCAGCAACCCGGTGATACACACCGCGGCGCCGCCGAGCAGCGCGATCGTCGGACTGGTCAGTGACGCCGTCGTACCGGCCACGAAGTCACCGAGGCGCGGCCCGCCCGCCACGACCACGATGAACACCCCCTGCAACCGCCCGCGCATCGCATCCGGCGCGGCCGACTGCAGCACGGTGTTCCGGTACGCGGAACTGACCATGTCCGCGGCACCCGACATCGCCAGCAGCGCGACCCCGAGCCAGATCGTCCGCGACAACCCGAACAGTCCGACCGCCGCCGCGTACGCCGTGATCGCGAGCACGATCGCGAGGCCCTGCCGCCGGACCCGCGTCACCCAGCCGGAGAAGATCACGCCGAGCAGCGCGCCGATCGCCGGGGCGGCCTGCAGTACGCCGACGGTCCGCACGCCGCCGCCGAAGAACGCGCCCGCGACGGCCGGGAACAGCGCCCGCGGCTGCGCGAACACCATCGCGAAGATGTCCGCGAGGAAGGTCGCCAGCAACGCCGGGGCAGCCCGCAGGAAGGTGAACCCCTCCAGTACGGACCGCAGCCCGGCCCGGCGGACCGATCCCTCCGGCGGCACCGGCGGCAACCGGAAGAGGGCGTACAGCGCGGCGGTGAAGGTGATGACGTCGACCAGGTACGCCGCCGCGAACCCGTGCCAGGCGATCACCGCCGCGCCGAGCAACGGGCCGGCGGTGAAGCCCAGGTTGAACGCGGCCTGGCTGAGCGTGTTCGCGGCCGGCAGCAGCTCCGGCCGGATCAGCCGCGGGATGATCGCGGACCGGGCCGGGTTGTTCACCGCGAAGCACGCCGACTGGCAGGCCACCACCGCGTACAGGATGCCGACCTGTCCCCAGCCGAGCTGTGACTGCAGCACCAGCACCATCGAGAGCAGCCACAGCCCGGTGGACGAGATCAGCGCGAGCGTACGGCGGTCGATCGCGTCCGCCATCGCGCCGCCGTACAGACCGAACACGATCAGCGGGACCAGCGAGAACAAGCCGACCAGTCCGACCGCGAAGGTCGAGTGCGTCAACGCGTACACCTGGATCGACACCGTCACCGCGGTCATCTGCTGACCGAGCTGCGACACCGTCGACCCGAGCCACAACCGCCGGAAATCAGCGGACTCACGCAGCGGACGGATGTCGGTGAGCAGACGCACGCCGACAAACTTAACTCTCAGAGGGCGTCTGAGGACGCTGCGCCGTAGCGAGGAGGTGCTCGGTGCGGTAGCTCGGCGTGCGGGAGGGGAGGCCTCGATGTGGTTTCATCGTGGCCTTTCCTCCCGTGCGGCGAGGTGCCGTGCCGAGTGCCCCGCAGTAGGTGCAGGGTTCTCAGACGCCCTCTTAAACTGTTGGGAAGAGTTGGTGGTCGAGTGGCGCACCGACTGTCAGGTTCAGGCCGTCCGTGCAGACGTGGCCACTGCCTGTGTACGTGGCGTCCGCGTCGATGTAGATCGCGACGTGGGCGATCCGCGGATCGTCGGTCAGGTTCGGCGTGGCGGAGTGCGCCAGATACGCGTTGTGGAAGGTACAGTCGCCGGCCTGCAACGGGATGGTCAGCCGCTCCTCCCAGCGCAGATCCGGCGCGGCGCGGAACAGGTCGTCGCGGTCGGACAGGTCCTGGCTGCGCAGGTTCTGATGGTCCTGCGAGCCGGGGATGAACGTCATGCAACCGCGCTCCACCGGTACGTCGACGAGCGCGATCCACGCCGACAAGGAGGCCCGCGAACCGGCGTGCGGCCAGTACGGCGCGTCCTGGTGGAACTCGGTGGCGGCGCCGTTGTGCGGCGGCTTGATCAGCAGCTGGTCGTGCCAGATCCGCAGCGGTACACCGGCCAGCGCGGTCGCCGCCGCAGCCAGCCGCGGGTCGAGGGTGAGTTCCTTGAGTACGTCGTTGTGCTGCCAGACGTTGACGTACTGGTTGAAGATCTTCGAGCCCTCGAAGTTGTCGGCGGCGCTCGCGGTCCACTCGGTCGCGGCCGCGGCGAACCGGGCTGCCTCGTCCCGGCTGATGATGTTCCGGATCCGGACCACCCCGTCCCGGCGATAGGCGGAAATGGTCTCGTCGTCGAGCGTCGCTGGTGCCGTAGGGTCGGTCGTGGTCATCGGCGTACTCCTCGGTTTCCCGTGGTCTGGAAGGTGATTCCAGCTTCGCGGACGGGTGCGTACGCGGGACAGGCGATGGTTGACCATGAGTTGACTGAAATTGACCTCAGTGGAGTTCTTGGAGTCGCGGATGCACAACGTGCTGAGTAGCGAGGTGTTCCCGGATCCGCGGCTGCCGGTCGCCGGGGAGCGGATCGAGGTCGTCGCCGACGTCGCCGTCCACAGCCACGCATTCTTCGAGATCGCGGTGGTGGTGTCGGGCCGGGGCACGCATGTGTCGGCGGGCGGGGAGGTCGCGCTGGCGGCGGACTCGGTGGTCGTGCTGCGGCCGGGCGAGTGGCACGGGTACGTCGGGTGCGACCGGCTGGTGGTGCGGAACGCGTACCTAGGGCCGGATGTGTTCGCAATGCTGTCGGGCGCCTTGGTGCCCGGGGCTGCGGGGGCCGGCGCTGCGGGGGCCGGGCCCGGGACACGGGCGCCGGCGCATCCGGCGGTGCAGCACGCGATGCGGCTCCTGGAGGCCGACCCGGCCGAGGCGTGGACCCTGGAACGGCTGAGCACCCGCGTCAATCTCGCGCCCGGGTACCTGGTGCGCGTGTTCGGCAAGTCGATCGGGATGGCACCGATGGCGTACCTGAACCGGGTCCGGGCCGAGCGCGCCGCCGGGTTGCTGATCGAGACCGAGCTGCCGATCAGCACCATCGGTACGCAGGTCGGCTGGCCGGATCCGAGCCATGCCACCCGCCGGTTCCGGTCGGCTTTCGGGCTCAGTCCATCCCAGTACCGGTCCGCTTTCAGACCGTAGGCGAAGATGTCCCCATGACGTCGTCTTTGCGTACGCCCGACCCGAATCCAGGGTGGCTGTCCGAGTTCGCGCTGGCCGAGACCCGGACCCGGGTGCCGATCCTGTACGTCGAGGCGGTGCCGGCCCGGGTCGACTCGCTCGGCCAGATCGAGCACATCGGCGTACTGCTCCGGACCTCGCCCGCGACCGGCGAGATCACCCGCACCCTGGTCTCCGGCCGGGTGCTGCACAACGAGTCGATCCGGGACGCGCTGCAGCGCAACATCGAGAAGGACCTGGGCCCGAACGCGTTCCCGCGGCTGCCCGCCTCGCTGGTGCCGGTCACGGTCGCCGAGTACTTCCCGTTCCCCGGGATGACGCCGCTGCACGACCCGCGGCAGCACGCGGTCTCACTGGTGTACGTCGTGCCCGTGACCGGCGAGTGCAACCCCCGCCAGGACGCGCTCGAGCTGACCTGGCTGACCCCCGAAGAAGCCCTCGCCCCCAGCCTCCTGAACGACCTGGAAGGCGGCCGCGGCCAACTCCTCAAACAAGCCCTCGCCTGGTCCGGCGCCATCGTCTGACCCCCGGGCGCCACACCCGGCCGACGCCACCCCACCTGGCTGGCGCCACCCCCAACCGGCCGGCGCCACCCCACCCGGGCGATGCCACCCCAACCGGCCGGTGCCACCCCACCCCACCCGGCCGCGGCACCCCCAACCCTGCTCTTGCGAAAGAGCAGTTCGCTGGTGAGGAGCAGTCCGTGGTGCGGGGTCACCAGTCGAGACGACCTTCCTCGGCGTACACCTGCCCGGTGGGACCGTCGGCCGACAGGGTTGCGAGCCGCACTGCTACAGCTGCGCCCTGGGCTGGGGTGCGGGCGGCTTCCCAGCCGCCCATGTCCGTGGCGCAGTTGCCGGGGTCGGCGCCGTTCACCAGGATGCCGGTGCCGCGGAGCTCGTTCGCGAGCATCACGGTGACCATGTTCACCGCCGCCTTGGACGAGTTGTACCCGAGCGTCAGCATCGTCGACATCTCCGACTCGGGATCACCCACCTGCGCGAACGACGCGAGCGACGTCGAGAGGTTCACGATCCGCGCCGCCGGCGCCGTCCGGAGCAGCGGCAGGAACGCCTGCGTGACCTCCACCAGCCCGATCACATTCGTCTCGAAGGCGGCCCGCAGTACCGCACCCTCGATCCGCGACACCGCATCGTCCCCGTCCGGGATGATCGCCGCGTTGTTCACCAGTACATCCAGCCGCCCGTACGCAGCGTCGACCTTCGCCGCGGCCGCCCGTACCGACGCCGGATCGTTCACGTCGAGCTGAAGCGCGACCGCGTCGATCCCCTCGGCGACCAGCTCCTTCACCGCCAGCTCGCCGCGCTCCGCGTCCCGCGCCCCGGCCAGTACGGTGAACCCGCCCGCGCCGAGCTGCCGCGCGATCTCCTTGCCGATGCCTTTGTTGGCGCCCGTGACGAGCGCGATCTTGTTCGTGGTCATGCCCTCTACCCTCGACCGGACCGCGGCGCCGAGGCAGAGCGGGCCGAGCCTGGGACTGGCACTCCCTGGATGCGTCACCACCGCCCTGAGATCCTGGGACCGTGGATCGACACGGACTGGCCGATTTCCTCCGCGTACGCCGGGAGGCGCTGCAACCGTCCGATGTCGGTCTCCCGGCCGGACTGCGCCGCCGTACGCCCGGGCTCCGCCGGGAGGAAGTGGCGAGCCTGGCGACGATGTCGACGGACTACTACACCCGGCTGGAGCAGGGTCGAGGCCCGCGTCCGTCGCGGCCGGTGCTGACTGGGCTCGCGCGGGCGCTGCGCTTGTCCGACGACGAGCGGGCGCACTTGTTCCGGCTGGCCGGTGAGCAACCTGGGCCGCCGCCGGGGCCGCCGTCCGACGTACGCTCCGGTGTGCTGCGGATGATCGCCCAGCTGGACGTGCCCGCACTGGTACTGGACGCCAAGTACGACGTCCTTGCCTGGAATCCGCTGGCGGCCGCGCTGATCACGGACTTTTCCGCGATCCCGCCGCGCGACCGGAACCTGCTCCGGCTGCGGTTCCTGACCGATCGGCAGGCCGAGCTCTTCGGTGAGGGCGCCACCCGGGAGTTCGCCCGGAGCGCGGCTGCTGATTTGCGGGCGGCGACCAGCACGTACCCAGACGATCCGGAGCTGGCGCGGCTGGTGCGCGATCTGCGGGCCGGCAGCCCGGAGTTCGCCGAGATCTGGGCCCGGCACGAGGTCGGCCGCCAACTGTCGCTCTGCCAGACGATCCATCACCCCCAGGTCGGCCGGATCGACGTCATCTGCGAGGTCCTGGTCGTCCCCGAACGCGACCAGCGCGTCATCCTCTACACCACCGCCCCCGGCTCCCCCTCCGACCAGGCCATCCGCCTGCTGGAGGTCATCGGAACCCAATCCCTCACCACCCACCCCTGAACAACAGTTCCAGCGAACTCCCGCAAGCGCGATCAGCCGACTGGTCAGCGCATGCAGAACCGGCGACATCCCCACCGCTCCATCAAACAACCCACAACACGGCGGCCGGAGGACAGCGGCCGACACAACCGCCCCCAAACCGGTTTGGGGGGGGTGTCCTGGGGGCGGGTGGGTGTTGGTGGGTCAGGCGCGGCGTTGGGTGGCCCAGTGGCGGACCAGGTCGATGCGTTCTTGGAGTTGGATGGAGGAGGCGTGGGCGGCGGCGGGGCCGCCCAGTTTGCGGCGGAGGTCGTTGTGGATGACGCCGTGGGGCTGGCCGGTGCGGTGGTGCCAGGCGGCGACCAGGCCGTTCAGCTCGCGGCGCAGCAGGGCGATCTGGTCATGGGTGGCCAGCTCGGTCGGTGTCGGGTCCTCCGCGGGACCACTGGAGCGCTGCGACTTCTTCTGCGCGGCCAGCGACTTCTGCTGACGTTTGTGCAGCAACTCGCGGACCTGATCCGGCTCCAGCAACCCCGGCAGACCCAGGAAGTCGAGCTCCTCGTCCGTCGCGTTGTCGCCGCCGGTGCCGTAGTCGCCGCCGTCGAACACCACCCGGTCGAAGCTCGCATCCGACCCGAGCGCCTCGAAGTTGCCCTCCAGCTCGTCGCTGGCACCCTCCGCCTGGTTCGCCTGCTTCAGCAGGTCGTCCTCGAGCGCGAAGATGTCGCCGTCCTCGTTGCTGTTCTTCCGGCCGAGCACATGGTCCCGCTCGACCTCCATCTCGGCCGCGAACCCGAGCAGCCGGGTCACCGACGGCACGAATACCGACGCCGTCTCACCGCGCTTCCGGGCCCGCACGAACCGCCCGACCGCCTGCGCGAAGAACAGTGGCGTCGAGGTCGGCGTCGCGTACACCCCGACCGCCAGCCGGGGCACGTCCACCCCTTCGGACACCATCCGGACCGCGACCATCCAGCGCGACTCGTCCTCGGAGAACTTCTGGATCTTCTTGCTGGCCGCCTTCTCGTCCGACAGCACCACGGTCGGCGCCTCACCGGTGAGCTCGCGGAGCGTCTTCGCGTACGCGCGGGCAGTGTTCTGGTCGCCCGAGATCACCAGCGCGCCGGCGTCCGGCATGTGCCGCCGTACTTCGGTCAGCCGCTTGTCCGCGGCCGCGAGCACCGCGCCCATCCACTCGCCGGCCGGGTCCAGCGCGGTCCGCAGCGCCTGGGCGGTCAGGTCCTTGGTCAGCGGCTCACCCAGCCGCGCGGCGACCTCGTCACCGGCCTTGGTCCGCCAGCGCATCTCGCCGGAGTACGACATGAAGATCACCGGGCGGACGACATGGTCACGAAGCGCATGACCGTACCCGTACGTGTAGTCGGCCTTGCTCCGGGCGACGCCGTCGTGCGCTTCCTCGTACGTCACGAACGGGATCGGGTTGTCGTCGCTGCGGAACGGTGTACCGGTCAGGCAGAGCCGGCGGGCCGCGGGCTCGAACGCCTCCCGCACGCCTTCACCCCAGCTCAGCGCGTCACCGCCGTGGTGCACCTCGTCCAGGATCACCAGCGTCTTGAACCGCTCGGTCCGGACCCGGAAGGCCAGTGGGTTCACCGCCACCCCGGCGTACGTGACCGCGACGCCCTGGAAGTCCTTGTTCGTCTTGCCGCGCCGGCCCGCGAACGCCGGATCGATCGCGATCCCGGCCTTGTCCGCCGCCTCGGCCCACTGGACCTTGAGGTGCTCGGTCGGCGTGACCACGGTGATCCGCTCGATCTGCCGGCGCTGCAGCAGCTCGGCGGCGACGGTCAGCGCGAAGGTGGTCTTCCCGGCGCCCGGTGTCGCGACGGCGAGGAAGTCCCGTGGGTTGCTGTCGAGGTAGAGCTGCAAGGCCTCCGCCTGCCAGGCCCGCAGCTTGCTCGCGGTACCCCAGGCGGCGCGGTCCGGGTACGCCGGCGGCAGCACCGCTGGACTGGCCGGAACGTGCGATTCCACAGACAGCTACTCCCCCGAAGTCGACAGTGTGCCGGGCAGGAAGATTACCCGAGATCGGTTACGAGATCAGATCCGTCGGCCGCACGGACACCTCGTACGGACTTGTCAGCCGCGCCACTTCGTCCCCGGTGACCTTCGCGACCTGCACGTATGCGCCGTCCCGCAATTCCCAGGCGATCAGGCTCGGCGTGTCGGGATCGACCACCCAGTACGCCGCGCAGCCCGCCGCCTCCAGCCGGGAGAACTTCACCATCAGATCGAACCGCCGGGTGCTCGGCGACAACACCTCCACCGCCAGCAACGGCGGCCCGGGCAGATCCCGCTCGCTGAAGGCGTCCCGGTGAGCGACCAGCAGATCCGGCTCCAGCACGGTGTCCGGTGCGAGCACGACGTCGACCGGCGCGTACAGCACCCGCAGCTCCGGTGGGCACGCCGCGAACAGCGCCCGGTAGATCGCCGCGGACACGATCTGATGGCGCGGCACCGGCGCCGGGCTCACGAGCAGAACTCCGTCGACGAGCTCGTAGCGGCGGCCGTCATCGGGCATCCGGTCGAGATCGTCCCTGGTCAGCGGCGCATCCGGTCGTTGCAGCCACAGGTTGGGCGTCGGAATGGGTTCCACGAGACTCATACTGCCTCCTCAGGTCGGTCACGTCAGAGAAGATGCCGCGATCTGCCCCAGGTTGCCCCGGGATTCCCCGAGCTGTGGAAAAGTTCCGGTGCGGCTGGTGACACGTCCTACACTCGGGGGTATGAGTACTCAGCTGACCCCCGGCGCGGAGACGGTTGTCGACGAGCGGACCCAGACCGCGCCGGCCGAGCCCGGCGATCACGAGCGGTTCTCGCACTACGTGCCGAAGGACAAGCTGACCGAGGCGATGGTGATGGGTACGCCGGTGGTCGCGCTCTGTGGCAAGGTCTGGGTGCCGAGCCGCGACCCGCAGCGCTTCCCGGTCTGCCCGGAGTGCAAAGAGATCTGGGACTCGCTCAACCCAGGCGACGACGAGGGCGGCGAGTAGCCGCCGGGCGAGCAGTCACAGCCGCCGCGCGGGCAGCCGCGCTCAGTTCTGGGTCGGGTCGTCCGGGTAGGTGGCCAGGTAGGCCACCTGGTCCGGCTGCCGGCGCAGCACCCGGCGCCAGAGCGTGCTGGGGTCGTGGCTGAACACGTCCTCGGGCTTGGACTCGACCACGTACCAGGCGCCTTCGGTGATCTCACCTTCGAGCTGACCGCTGGACCAGCCCGCGTACCCGGCGAAGATCCGCATCCGGGTGATCGCGCCCTCGAGCAGCACCGGCGGTACGTCGAGGTCGATCAGCCCGATCCGTCCGAAGCACTCCCGCCAGCCGGGCGGGTCCGCGGACTCCACCACCTCGGCGACGGCGAGTGCGCTGTCCGTACCGACCGGGCCGCCCATGAACAGCACACCGGGCTCGTCCACCGCGGTCGACCAGTCCGGGAGTACGCGGTCGACGGTCAGATCGGCCGCGCGGTTCACCACCACCCCGAGCGCACCGTCGTCGTCGTGGTCCAGCAGCAGGATCACCGACCGGCGGAAGGGCGGCTCGTCCAGCAACGGCGTCGCCACCAGCAGCGAACCGGTCAGAGTCGAGGCCGTCATACCTCCATCATGGCGTACGCCGGTGCAGCATCACGCCGTACGCCGCTGCACCCATCGCCCGAACCATGAACCAAGCCACCCACCGAGCGCGACGCCGACCAGATCAGCGAGTGAGTCGAACGGGTCGCCGTCCCGCTGCGGCAACCACCAGTGCTGCACCAACTCACTGACCACCGCATTCGCCACCAGTGCACCAAGCAACCAGCGCGCAGGCAGCCGAGCCATCAGCCCGGTGAACGCCACCGCACCGAACAACAGGCAGTGCACGACCTTGTCCAGCTGCGGGATGCCCACATCCGGACCGGCCTCGCGCGGCGCGTACACGGCGTACAACTGGACCGCCACCGCCCCGGCGAAGAGGATCCGCCAGACCCAAAGCACGACCCCGGAGCGGCGCTCGGCCGCCGTCCGAACCAACTCGGTCACAGAGCTGGAGCGTCGTCCGGGAAGAGCTCTGCCGCCGGCGCCTTGCCGCCGGCCGCGTCCCGGACCGCGTGCGCGACCATCGTGTGCACCTCCGGGTGGAAGACGCTGGGCACGATGTACGTCGCGTTCAGCTCCTCGTCCGTGACCACGCCGGCCAGCGCCTTCGCGGCGGCCAGCTCCATCTCGACCGACACCTTCGAGGACTGCGCGTCCAGCAGACCGCGGAAGACACCCGGGAAGACCAGCACGTTGTTGATCTGGTTCGGGTAGTCGCTGCGGCCGGTGGCGACCACGGCGGCGTGCTCGCCGGCCTCGGTCGGGTCCACCTCGGGGGTCGGGTTCGCCAGCGCGAACACGATCGCGTCGTCGTTCATGGTGGCGATGTCGGCGCCGGTCAGGATGTTCGGCGCGGACACCCCGATGAACACGTCGGCCCCGGCCACCGCGCCCTTCAGGTTGCCGCTGTACTTGGCCGCGTTGGTGTTCTCCGCGATCCAGCGCAACTCCGGCGACAGGCCGTCCCGCTCGGTGTGGATGACGCCGTCGATGTCGGCGACGCAGGTGTCCTTCACCCCGGCCGCGAGCAGCAGCTTGAGGATCGCTGTCCCGGCCGCGCCGGCGCCGGACAGCACCACCTTGACGTTCGAGATGTCCTTGCCGACGACGCGGAGCGCGTTGTACAGCGCGGCCAGGACGACCACCGCCGTACCGTGCTGGTCGTCGTGGAAGACCGGGATGTCCAGCTCCTCGCGCAACCGGGCCTCGATCTCGAAGCAGCGCGGCGCGGAGATGTCCTCCAGGTTGATGCCGGCGAAGCCCGGCGCGATCGCCTTCACGATCGAGACGATCTCGTCCGGGTCCTGGGTGTCCAGGCAGAGCGGCCAGGCGTCGATGCCGGCGAACCGCTTGAACAGCGCGGCCTTGCCCTCCATCACCGGCAGCGCGGCCTTCGGGCCGATGTTGCCGAGGCCGAGCACGGCCGAACCGTCGGTGACCACGGCGACACTGTTCCGCTTGATCGTCAGCCGGCGGGCGTCGTCGGGGTTGTTCGCGATCGCCAGGCAGACCCGCGCGACGCCCGGCGTGTAGATCATCGAGAGGTCGTCCCGGTTGCGGATCGGGTGCTTGGCCTCCATCGAGATCTTGCCGCCGAGGTGCATCAGGAAGGTCCGGTCCGAGACCCGGCCGATCTCGACCCCCGGCACCGCCCGCATCGCCTCGACCAGGCGGCCGGCGTGCTCGGTGTCGGCCGCGGCACAGGTGACGTCGATCCGCAGCCGCTCGTGGCCGGACGCGGTCACGTCGAGCGCGGTGACCAGGCCGCCGGCCTGCTCGACCGCGGTCGTCAGCTTGCTCACCGTCGAGCCGCCCGCGGGCACCTCGAGGCGAACGGTGATGGAGTACGAAACACTCGGCAAGGCAGTCACGCGGGTGATCCTCTCACGCCACTGGTAATGCTCAAGGGTTACGTAAGTAAAGTGCATCACAGGGTAGTGGGTAATCCATTACCCGACCGCTACTGTTCAGGCAGCGGAGGTGATCGGGGCGTGGCGACTGTCAGCGATGTGGCGGCTCGGGCCGGGGTGTCGACGGCCACGGTGTCGCGCGCGCTGAACGGGAAACCGACGGTCGACCCGGAGCTGGCCGAGCGGGTCCGGGCGGCCGCGACCGAGCTCGGGTACCAGCCGAACGGCCCGGCGCGGAACTTGCGCCGTCAGGAAGCCGCGGTCGTCGCGCTGATCATCTCCGACGTGGAGAACCCGTTCTTCACCGCGATCGCGCGCGGGGTCGAGGACGTCGCGCACGAGGTCGGGTACTCGGTGGTGCTGTGCAACTCCGACGAGAGCGCGGAGAAGGAGAGCCGGTACATCGACATCGCCATCCAGGAACGGGTCGCGGGCGTGATCCTGTCCCCGAGCGGCCCGGCCACGGCGGTCGCGAAACTGGCCGCGCGCGGGACGGCGTACGTCGCGGTGGACCGTCCGCTGTCCGGTCACGACAGCGATGTCGTCCTGGTCGACACCCGGCTCGCGGCCCGGGAAGCGACCGCGCATTTGATTGCCCAGGGCTACGAACGGATCGGTTGCGTGACCGGGCCGGCGGGCGTCCGTACCGCCGACGATCGGCTGGCCGGGTATCGCGATGCGCTCAAAGCCGCGCGCCGCCGGAGTACGCCCAAGCTGGTGCGCCGGAGTGAGTACAAGGCGGCCGGAGCGCATCGCGCGGCGCTCGAGCTGCTGACCCAGCCCGAACCACCGGACGCGCTACTGATCGCGAACAGCGCGATGGCCGTCGGCGTTCTGCAAGCTCTGCGGGAGCGAGGCGTACGAGCCGGGCGCGACCTCGGGCTGGTCACCTTCGACGACGCGCCGTGGGCCGAGCTGGTCGATCCGCCGCTGTCAGTGGTCGCCCAACCGGCGTACGAGCTCGGCAGCGTGGCCGCGCGGCTGCTGCTGGCAAGAATCGCCGACAACACCCGCCCGGCCACGACCACCACCCTCGGCGCCCGCCTGATCGCCCGCGCCAGCTCCCACCGCCCTTGACCGGCCCAAACCGGTTTGGGGCGGTTTGTAGCCCAACGTGGGTAGGTCGACCGCCCCAAACCGGTTTGGGCCGGGGTTGCAGGCGGGGTCAGCCGTTCGGGTTTTCCTCGGCGTAGATCTTGGCCGCGTTCGAGGCGTCGATGATGCGGGTCGGCAGGGTCTGGGTCTTCTCGATCGTGCCGCAGTCGACCAGGATCTTCTTCGCGGCCGCGACCGCCTCCTTGCCGTTGGTCGGGTACGTGAAGGTCGCCGCCAGCCGGCCCTGCTCGACCGCCTTGATGCCGCCGGACGGAATCGGCAGCGCGTCGATCCCGGTGAACTTCATCTGCTTCTCCCGGCCGACCGCCTTCGCCGCCAGGTACGCGCCCTCGGCCATCGGGTCGTTGTGCGAGAACACCACGTCGATCTTCGGGTTCGCCTTCAGCAGCGCGTCCATCTGCGCCTGGCCCTTCTCCCGCAGCCAGTCACCGCTCGCGCTGGCGATCACCTTGACCTTCGGGTTGCCCTTGATCCCCTCGACGAACCCCTCGTGCCGCTCGGCCTGTGGCGTCGCCCCGGCCAGGCCCTTCAGCTCCACCACGTTGCCACCCTGCGGCAGCAGCTTCTCGGCGATGTACTTGCCCGCCTCACGCCCGATCTGCACATTGTCGCCGCCGATGAACCCGGTGTACGCGTCGCCCTCGACCTTCCGGTCCAGCACGATCACCGGAATCCCCTTGTCGTACGCCTTCTTCACCACCGCGGTCAGCGGTTTCGCCTCGTTCGGGCTGATGATCAGCAGGTCGATCTGCTGGGTGATGTAGTTCTCCACGTCCGCGACCTGCTTGGCGTTGTCCTGCGCCGCGTCGGCGAATTTCACGTCGAACTGAGGTACGTCCTTGGCCGCGGTCTTGATGTCGTCGTCCATCCGCTGCCGGTACGGCTCGGCGACGTTCGCCTGGCTCATCCCGATCGTGTACTTGCCGTCGGCGCCCTTGCAGGACTTGGACGCGCCGGGCGCGGCGCCCGAGGTCTTGTCGCTGGTGGTGCCGCACCCGGCCAGTACCAGCGCGGCCACGGCAGCCGCGGCAACGGGGATTTTCACAGAACGCATGACGAACCTTCCTTACGGGGTGGGCCTTACGAAGTTGCCTACGAGGTGGGACGGAGTCGCTGCAGCGCGGCGGCGGCAACGATCACCAGGCCCTTGATCAGGAGCTGGATGTTGGAGTCGATGTTGTTCAGGGCGAGGATGTTGTTCAGGACGCCGAGCAGCAGCGCGCCCGCCACCGTTCCGGCCACCGAACCGCGGCCCCCGGCCAGGCTGGTGCCGCCGATCACCACCGCGGCGATCGCGTCCAGCTCGTACCCGATCCCGTCGTTCGGGCTGCCCTGGTTGAGCTGGACGGCGTGCACGATGCCGGCCAGCGACGCGAGCAGTCCGCAGATCGCGAAGACCGCGATCTTCACCCGCACCACCGGTACGCCGGACAGCCGGGCCGCCTTCTCGTTGCCACCGACCGCGTACAGATGCCGGGAGAACGCGCTGATCCGGAGGAACACCACCGCGGCGATCGCGACCACCGCGAAGATGATCACCGGGATCGGTACCAGGCCGCCGAACGTCCGTTCACCGAGCAGGGCGAACGACGTCGGCGCCTCGTTCGGCCCGTCGCCGTACGCGATCGCGACGCCCTGGCCGCCGGACCAGATCCGAGCGAGACCTCTGGCTATCTGCAATCCGGCCAACGTCACGATGAAGGACTGGATCCCGATCATCGCGGTCGCGATGCCCTGCAGCGCGCCGAAGACCAGGCCGATCGCGAGCACGAGCACGACGGACGGCAGGAAGCCCCAGTCGTTCTCCACCATCAGTACGGCGGAACCGACCGCGGCGAGCCCGAGGACCGCGCCGACCGAGAGGTCGATGCCGCCGATCAGGATCACGAACGTCATCCCGACCGCGATGATGCCGATCTCGGACACCGCCCGGACCACGTTCGCCAGGTTGTCGGCGCTGATGAAGAGGATGTCGCCGTTCTTCCGCGGCGAGAAGATGATCGCCGCGATGAACACCGCGATCAGCCCGAACACGCTCTGGAACCGGAACAGCGTCGCGGCCACTCCGGCGGACGACTGCCCGACCGGTGTTGCCGCCACAGCCTTGTCCTGTACGTCGGTCACCGCACTCCTCCGACCTCGTCGTGAACCGTCCCTTGCCCCATCGCCGCCGCCAGCAGGTCGCCCTCACCGGAGTCTGCGGTACTGAACGACGCCACGTCCCGCCCGTCGCGCAGCACCACGACGCGATCGCACACCCCGACCAGCTCAGGCAGTTCGGAGGACGCGAGCAGTACGCCCATGCCCTGCGCGGCGAGCTCGCCCAGCAGCCGGTAGATCTCCGCCTTCGCGCCGATGTCGACGCCCCGGGTCGGCTCGTCGAGCAGCAGCAGCTTCGGCTCGGTGAGCAGCATCCGCGCGAACACGACCTTCTGCTGGTTGCCGCCGGACAACGTGCCGACCTCGTCCTGCAGCCGCCCGAACTTCAGCCGCAGCCGGTCCGCCATCGACACGGTCGCGGTCCGCTCCATCCGCTTCGCGATCACGCCGAGCCGCCCGTACGCGGGCAGGCTGGAGACGACGGTGTTCGCCAGGATCGAGTGGAACAGTACGAGCCCGGAAGCACGCCGGTCCTCGGGTACGAAGCCGATGCCGTGGGCAAGAGCCTGCCGCGGCCGGTGCACCTGGATCGGCTTGCCCTGAAGCAGGATCCGGCCGAGTCGCGGACCGCCTGGCGCGACCCCGTACAACGTCTCGAGCAGTTCGGTACGGCCGGCGCCGAGCAGGCCGGCCAGGCCGACGATCTCGCCGGCGCGGACGGTCAGCGAGATGCCGTCCGGGTCGCGGCGGCCGGGTCGCGGGCGGCGTGGGCGGACGACCAGGTTCTCGACCCGGAGCAGTTCGTCGCCGGTCTGCGCGTCCGGGGTGGTGAACATGGTCTGCACCGGCCGGCCGACCATCGCCTCGACGACCTCGGCCGTGCTCAGCTTGCGCGGATCGAAACTGGTCACGATCTGCCCGTTCCGGAGCACCGTGGCCCGGTCGGCGATCTGCGCGATCTCTTCCATCCGGTGCGAGATGTAGACGATGCCGACACCGCTCTGCCGGAGCTCGCGGATCACGTCGAAGAGCCGCTCGACCTCGGCGGTGGTGAGCGCGGAGGTGGGTTCGTCCATGATCAGGACCCGCGCGTCCAGCGCGATCGCCTTCGCGATCGTGACCAGTTGCTGCTCGCCGACCCGGAGCTCGCCGACCGGGCGGCGCGGGTCGAGACTGACGCCGCTGCGGTCGAGCAGTTCGCGGGCGGAGCGTTCCATCCGGCGGCGGTCGACGGTCCGCAGCGGCGTACGCAACTCGCGCCCGAGGAAGATGTTGTCGGCCACGGACAGACCGGGTACGAGGTCCAGCTCCTGGTGGATCATCGCGATTCCCGCGGACTGCGCGTCGGTCGGGCCGCTGAAGCGCGCCGGCGCCCCGTTGATCGCGATCGTGCCGTCGTAGTCGGTGACGTCGCCGGAGAGGATCTTCATCAGCGTCGACTTGCCGGCGCCGTTCTCACCGAGCAGCGCGTGCACCTCGCCGGCGCCGAGGACGAAGTCCACGTCCTGGCAGGCCTGCACGCCGCCGTACCGCTTCCCGATCCGCGTCATCCGGATCAGGTCAGCGTGTTCGGCCATGACACCTCCGCGCCGGTCGGAAATCTGAGTAATCGATTTCCCGGACGCTAGACCGCGTCCCTCCGACCCGTCAACCCCTTACCCGGCGAACGGGCGGAACCGTGACCCAGCCTTACCGCTGGGACGGCCCGCCCGTCACCTTTTCGACCAGGGTCGAATCAGCCGACGGTCACCTTCGCGAAGAGCGGGCGGCCGCTCGGTGGCATCACGAAGCCCTGGACGCGGCTCCGGACCGCCGCGTTCGAGGCGAGGTCGGCCGGGAAGATGCCGACCGCGTCGTCCCAGAGCAGCTGGCCGGCCTCCTGGTACAGCTTCGGTCGCGCGGCCTGGTCCACCGACGAGCGCGCGTCGAGGAGCAGCTTGTCGAGGGACGGGTTGCAGTAGCCGTTGCGCTTGGCGGCGCACACGTACAAGCGGGCCAGCGTGTAGTCGGCGTCGCCCGTACCGGTCACGTTGGTCTGCAGGTTCATGTCCCAGTTGAGCTTGCCGAAGTCCTCCAGCCACTGGGCGCGTTCCTTCTCCAGCGGCTTCACCGTGACCCCGATCTTCGCCCAGTCCGAGATCATCGCCTGCGCCAGCGCGCGGATGTTCGGCCCGCCTTCGAGCGGCCACTGCATCGACGTGGTGAACCCGTTCGGGTACCCGGCCGCGGCCAGCAGCTGCTTCGCCTTCGCCGGGTCATAGCTGTACGGCTGCAGCTTCGGCGCCCCGATCACGCCCTGTGCGACCGGCGCCTGCGCCACCGTCGCGAGCTCGCCGAACAGGTCCTTCACCGTGCCTTCGAGGTTCAGCGCGTGCCACATCGCCTGCCGTACGCGCTTGTCGTTGAACGGTTTGCGGTTGGAGTTGAACCAGTCGAAGTAGTACGTCCAGCTCGGTGTCGTCGAGTACTTGATCGCGTCGCTGCCCTTGACCGAGCCGACCTGGTCCGGCGGGATCTGCGTGAGCAGGTCGACCTCACCGTTCTGCAGCGCGGTGATCCGCCCGGACACCTCCGGGATGTTCACGAACTCCAGTTTGCTGAGCTTCGGAGCACCGTCCCAGTACGTCGGGTTCGCGGCCAGCTCCAGCTTCTCGTCCGGCTGGAACGCCGACACCGTGAACGGCCCAGTCCCGATCGGCTTGCTGAAGAACCCGTCGGTGTTGATCTTGCCGGCCGGTCCGATGAACAAGAGCGTCAGCGAACTCAGCAACGTACCCAGTGGCTTGCTGGTCTTGACGGTCACGGTCTGGTCGTCGGTCGCGGCGAACGACGTCACAGTCGAGTACAGCGGCACGAGCGGCCCGTCGAGTTTCTGATGCCGCTGGTACGAAGCGACCACGTCCTTCGCCGTGAACGGTGTGCCGTCGGAGAACTTCACTCCTTGGCGGAGCTTGAACACCCAGGTGTTCGGGTCGGGGTTCTCCCAGGACGTGGCCAGTACTGGGACGATCTTGCCGCCGTCGACCCGGACCAGCGGCTCCATGATTTGCTGGATCGCGGTCTGGACTGCCTCCTCACCCGCGTACTTGTGGGTGTCCAGCGAGACCGGGAACATCGCCGGCGCGTACTTCAGCACCTGATCACCGCCGCCGCTGCTCGGCTCACTGGCCGGTGAACACGCGGCCACTGTGGCCAGTGCGACGACGCCGAGCGCCGCCACGAATCGCTTCCTCAACACAAGGTTCTCCTCAGGGGTGGTGCCGCGTGAATGTGTAGGTGGCGACGACGGGATAGTGGTCGGAGGGGGCGCGGCCGTCGTGGAAGAAGTCCACGACTTCGCTGGAGCGGGCGGCGAGCGGGCCGCGGGCGAAGATCCAGTCGATCGCCTTCGGTGGTGAGGCGAGCGGTGACAACCGGGTTCCGATCGGACCGGTGGCTACCGTCGGCACGACCGGGTGGGTCACCGGTGAGTGCCGGCCGAGGGCGGTGAAACTGTCCAGGAACCCGGCGTTGCCGAGCTCCCACTGCGGTGGGCCGATGTCGTTGATGTCGACGGTGAACAGGCAGGCGCCGTCACCGGCCAGCCGTTCGAGCGTCGCGCCGATCGCGCGAGCCTGGGCAATCCGGCGGTTGACGTGATCGGCGCGCTCCTCGGCGTGCCCGGGCCAGGTGAGATGGGCGGTGCTGAAGAGCAGTTCGGCGCCGTCGGGCGTGCGCAGGCGTACCCAGAACAGGCGGGCGTCCGGCGAGAGGATGCCGACGTCCTCGGCACCGTGGTCGAGCTTGGTGAAGAGGTCGCGGCGCCACCAGAGGTTGCTCTGCGTCGCCCAGCCGGCTTCACCGTCGATGCGGTCGTGCTCCGGGAGTACTTCGTCGAGCAGGTCGCGGGTGACCGGGCGCAACTCTTGGACGGCGAGCAGGTCCGGCGGGCGGATCGTGAACAGACTCTCCAGCGCGGCCCGGCGCTCGTCGAGGTAGAACTCCGACCAGAGGTTGTAGGTCATCGCTACGAAGGTCATCGGTCGGTCCCCGTCGGCACGTTGTACGAGGTCAGTCCGCCGAGCCGAAGCACGGTCAACGAGCAGTTGCCCGGCGGGTCAAGCGCCATCTCCCCACCAGCAGGCAGGCTCAGAGCAGAAGCCGCCGCAACCCGGATCGGTCCCCCGTGAGTAACCACCAACACACATTGGAATTCTGTGATGTCCTGGGCCGCTTTCCACACCCGTGCGCGCAGTTGCCTGAAAGTTTCTCCGCCTCCGCGCGCGACGTCTTCACCCCGGGCGAAGGCCTCAACAACGTCGGGCTCTTCGGCGTACACATCCGTGAACGTCCGCCCACCCCACGACCCGACGTCGATCTCGCGCCAGCGCCGGTCGACGCGTACGTCGACGTGATCCCGGCTGTCCAAGTACGGCTGCAATGTCTCCGTCACCCGTTGCAGATCACTCGCGACCACCGCATCGATCGGGTAGGACCGCAAGTACTCAGCCGCGTCCTTTGCCTGCTGACGCCCGCGCGCACTCAGGCCCGTACCTTGCTGACCTTGGTAGCGATGCTCGGCGTTCCACAGCGACTCGCCATGACGGAGAAGGACGAGTTCGGTCATCGGGCGGCTCCCGCGAGTTCGGTGGCGAAGTGGCATGCGGCTGGATGCAGTTCGAGGCGGGTGGTCAGCTCCGGTACCTCGTCGGCGCAGCGGTCCTCCGCCTTCCAGCACCTGGTCCGGAACCGGCAACCCGACGGCGGATCCGCCGGAGACGGCACATCGCCGCCGATGATGATCTGTTCGCGCGCCGGTTTGTCCCACGGCTTCGGGTCCGGCACCGCGGACAGCAGCGCCTGGGTGTACGGGTGCAGCGGTCGCGCGAACAGCTCGTCGACCGGAGCGGTTTCGACCACGCGGCCGAGGTACATCACCGCGACCCGCTCGGAGATATGGCGTACTACGGACAGGTCGTGCGCGATGAACAGGTACGCGAGACCGAGATCCCGGCGGAGGTCCTCCAGCAGGTTGAGGACCTGCGCCTGTACCGACACGTCCAGCGCGGAGACGGCTTCGTCGCAAATCACCAGCTTGGGGCGGAGGGCGAGCGCGCGGGCGATCCCGATCCGCTGGCGCTGACCACCGGAGAACTGGTGTGGATAGCGTTGCGCGTGGTCCGGGTTCAGGCCGACGCGTTCGAGCAGTTCGCGGACCTCGGTGCGGTGCCGGTTCCGGGGTACGACGTCGGGGTGGATCTGCCACCCCTCGGCGATGATCTGCTCGACCGTCGCGCGCGGGTTGAGGGACGCGTACGGGTCCTGGAAGATCATCTGCAACTGGCGGCGGACCCGGCGCATGGATGCCTTGGGCAACGAGGTCAGTTCCTCACCGTCGAAGACGATGCTGCCGGACCGCGCCTTCTCCAGCCCGATGATCGTCCGCGCCACGGTCGACTTCCCCGACCCCGACTCCCCCACCAGCCCCAGCGTCCCACCCGCCGGAATCTCGAATGACACTCCCGCGACGGCCTGGATCTCCCCCACCCGCCGCCGCAAAACCGCCGACCGCAACGGAAAGTCCGTCCGCAACTCCTGTACCGAAAGAAGAGGTTCAGCGGGCATGGGTGGGGGCTCCTTTCGGGTGGTGGCAGGCGGCTTGGTGAGTTGAGGGGCGGGTGGGGAGTTGGGTGAGGTTGGGTTGGGTGGTGGTGCAGAGGGAGTCGGCGTACTGGCAGCGGGGGTTGAAGGAGCAGCCGGCGGGGAGGGCCAGCAGGTCGGGTGGGGCGCCCTGGATGGGGGTGAGGCGGTCGCGGGGGCCGTCCAGGACGGGGACCGATGCCATCAAGCCGGACGTGTACGGGTGGGCGCTGTGCTCGTAGACCTCACGCAACGGACCGGTCTCGACGACGCGCCCGGCATACATGAGAACGACCCGGTCCGCGACGTCCGCGACCACGCCGAGGTCGTGCGTGATCAGCACCAGCGACATGCCCTCTTCGGCCTGCAGCCGAGTGAGCAGGTCCATGATCTGCGCCTGGACCGTGACATCCAGCGCGGTCGTCGGCTCGTCCGCGATCAGCAGTTTCGGCGACAGCGCGAGCGCCATCGCGATCATCACCCGCTGCCGCATCCCGCCGGAGAACTGATGCGGGTAGTCGTCCAGCCGCTTCGACGCCGCCGGGATACCGACCCGTTTCATCAGCTCCAGCGCCTCCGCGCGCGCCTGTTTCCGGGACGCGCCCCGATGCCGGCGGAACATCTCCCCGATCTGCGTACCGACCCGGAACACCGGGTTCAGCGAGCTCAACGGGTCCTGGAAGACCATCGCGATCTCCCGCCCGCGCAGACTTTTCGCCGTACCGGCCGCGAGCAGATCGCGCCCGTCGTACGAAACGCTGCCGCCCGTGACGCGGCCGGCCGGCTTCGGGACGATGCCCAGCAACGCCTGCGCGGTCACGCTCTTCCCGCTCCCGGACTCACCGAGCAGCGCGACCGTTTCGCCGGCCGCGACGTCGAACGACGCCCCGTCGACCGCCGTCACCACGCCGCCAGAGGTCGCGAACTCGACCCGCAACTCCCGCACGCTCAGCAATGGCCGCACACCGGTCGTCACATCGGGCTCCACAACGTTCTGGGCCATCACAGGCTCCTCAACCGCGGGTCGTACCGGTCCCGGAGCGCGTCACCGAGCACGCCGAGCGAGATCACCAGGAACGCCAGCGCGATCCCCGGGATGGTCGAGATCCACCACGCGTCGGCGAGGTAGTTGCGGCCGTTCGCGATCGTCACGCCCCAGCTCGGCGTACTCGCCGGGGTGCCGAGGCCGAGAAAGCTCAGCGACGCTTCGGCGAGGATCACGTGCCCGATCTCGACCGTCGCGACCACCAGCACCGGCGCGATACAAGCGGGGAGTACGCACCGGGTGATCAGCCGCCAGGTGCCGGCGCCGAGGGTCCGTGACGCGTCGACGAACTCGCGCCGCCGGGTCGCCAGCGCCTGCCCACGCGCGACCCGGGCGAAGGTCACCCAGTTCGCGACCGCGAGCACGATCACCACGTTCACCACCGACGGACCGAGCAGCGCGGCAATGAAGATCGCCAGCAGGATCGAGGGAAACGCCAGCTGGATGTCGGCCAGCCGCATCAGCACGCCGTCCAGCCAGCCACCGAAGTACCCGGCGGCGAGTCCGATGGTGACACCAATGGTTCCGGCCAGCAGCAGTGTCGCCAGCCCGACCGCGATCGAAATCCTTGCCCCCTGCAACATCTGGGCGAGCAGGTCCTGACCGACCTGGTCGGTGCCGAAGATCGCGAACGATCCGTCCGACAGCCGGCTGAACGGCGGTTTCAGCCGGTCGGCGGTCCGCGTGTCGACCGGGTTGTAGCGGATCAGCCACGGCCCGATCGCCGCGGCCACCACGTACACCCCGATCACGGCGAATCCGAACCGGATGCGCGCTGACCCGGCCCGGGTACGCCGTCGCGCGGCGGCCGGTGCCGGTACCGAAAGTTCGACAGTCACGTCAGTCACCCGCCAGACGGACCCGCGGGTCCAGGAAGCCGTACACAAGGTCAACGAGCAGGTTGATGCCGACGAAGATCGTTGCCACCAGCAAGATCGACGCCTGGACCACGCCGTAGTCGCGGCGCCCGATCGAGTCGATCAGCAACCGTCCGACCCCGGGCCAGGCGAACACCGTCTCCACGATCACGGTGCCGCCGAGCAGCGCGCCGAACTGCAGGCCGACGACGGTGACGATCGGGATCAGCGCGTTCCGCAATGCGTGCACGAGGATCACGATCCCCTCGCCGAGACCCTTCGCCCGCGCGGTTTGCACGTACCCCTCGTGCACCACTTCGAGCAGACCGCTCCGGGTCAGCCGGACCAGGATCGCGAGGAACGGCAACGCGAGCGTGATCGTTGGCAGCACCAAGTGTGACCAAGTGCCGGAGCCCGCGCTGGGCAAGACTTTCAGACCGCGCGCGAACACCAGGATCAGCACGATGCCCAGCCAGAACGACGGCGTCGACTGGCCCATCAGCGAGAACACCGAGATCGTCCGGTCGACCCACGAGTGCGCCCGCAGCGCCGCGACCACGCCAAGTGGTATACCAATCAGCAGCGACAGCAGCAGCGCGGTCGACGCCAACTGGATCGTGGCCGGAACCCGTTGCAGGACAAGGCTCATCGAGTCCGCGTTCAGCCGGAACGACTGCCCGAAGTCGAGGTGCGCGACGTTCGCCAGGTACGTCGCGTACTGCTGGATGAGTGAATGATCGAGACCGAGTTGCGCGCGAAGTGCGGCGACCTGCGCCTGGTCCGCGTCCGGTCCGAGCATGATGTACGCCGGGTCACCGGGCACCAGCCGGAGTACGAGGAAGATGATCGTGACGGCGCCCCAGAGCACGAACAGCGAGAAGAACAGCCGCCGGACAACGTACGCCCCCATCAGACGCCGCTCCGCAGTACGGAGACCACGCGCCGGAGCTCGTCGATCGAACCCGGCTGGATCAGCTCCGCGCCGAGTGCGCCCGCGCAACTGCCGTCACGTGCACGCACTGGTACCGCGACCATCCGCGGCAGGGAGGCGACCGGGCGCGCGTTGTGAGCGAAGCCGGAGAGGCGGATTCGCTGCAGGGTGTCGAGCAGATCAGGCGTACCCGTCACCTGCTCGACCGGAAGAGCGGAAAGGTAGGCGCGCCCGAGCGCACTGCGATGCAGTGAAACCGCATGCCCCGGCTGGACCACCGAGCCACCGGCGACGCGCGCATCCACGCATGATCCGGCGCCGCCCGCGACCGCGGCGACCTGGAGGACAGTGCCGGTGCTCTTCGGCAGGGGTTTGGCGAGGACGACCAGGCGGCCGAGGCGGTTGCCGAGGGCGGTGAGGGCTTGTTCGGGGCCGGGCCGGCGATCGGTCGGCCGGCGCAGGGCGGACAGGCCGTCGCGGGCGGTGTAGCGGTGGTCGTCGACGCGATCGGCCAGCCCGTGGGCGCAGAAGGTGGCCAGAATCCGGTGCACGGTGCTCTTGTGCAGACCCACCGTGACGGCCAGCTCGGTCACGCCGTACGCGCGGTCCTCGCGGTTCAGCTCAGCCAGGACGGTGAGCGCACGGCTCAGCGACTGCATGGTGCCTCCCAGGGGAAAGGGGACGCCACCGTGAACGTTAACGGTAGCGTTAATGCACCGTAGAAGTGTGGGATTTACGTGTCAATAGACCAGCGTTGCTCAGGACGGAACGGCCCGTTGACGGTCAATTCCCGTGAACGTTAACTTAACCGCACATCCACTTCCTGGGAGGCACTGCGTGACGACATCCGACGTGCGCGCCGCTCTGCTCGCCGCCGATCCGCGGCTGTCCAAGTTCTCGCCGCTGCCGCGCATCCTGGCGTTCGACGAGTTCGACAGCGGCACGCACGGCTGGACCGAGCTGCTCGGCAACTACAACGGTCGCGGCGACCTGAGCACGGTCGACGACCACATGCGCGATTTCCGGCCGCCGCAACTGTCGGCCTGCAACTTCTTCGACATCGGCACCCATGGCGCGCTCAGCGGCACGTACGCGCTCAAGCTCGCCACCCGCCCGTACAAGGGCCACACCGCGGTCGCGATCCGCCGGCTGACGATGAGCGGCCGCGGACTCGTCCAGCTAGAGACGTACTTCGCCTTCAAGTCCGAGGCGACGCTCGGCGGCGGCGAGGAACTCGACCAGTTCGGTGACGTGCAGTGGGACGGCAACACGCATCCGTCCGAGGCACAGTTCGGCGCGTTCACGGTCGCGACCGATCTCTGCGGCGACGGCGGGCTGCGGTACCACACGGTCGCGCGGTACCAGAACACCGATCTGGACAACCACTTCACCCGGCAGTGGATCGCGCCGACCGTCCCCGAGCCGACGCCGCGGGAGCACTTCGAAGGCAAGGTCAAGCTGCCGTACGCGGCCGACTTCACCGCGCCGAACCCGGAGGACTGGCAGGCGTTCGGTGCGCCGCAGGAGCTTTGCTACAACGAGGTTCCGACCAAGGTGAACTGGCACTACCTGCGCTGGCTGATCGACACCGACAAGCGCAAGAACGTCGAGTTGCAGGTCAACGACCGGGTGATGGACATGCGCGACGTACCGGTCCCGCCGTACGAGGAACGCTACGAGACGCTCGAGAACCTGCTGAACTTCTACTTCTCGGTCCGCACCCACAGCTCGGTGCGCAACTTCCTCTTCCTCGACTCCGTCCTCATCTCGGTTGATTGGTAGGCCCATGCGACAGTCCCTGACGGCGGTCCTGGAACGCGACACCACGTTCGACACCGGCTTCGCCACCGAGCCGTACGAGGTTGCCTGGGCAAGTGAGGCACGCTGGTTCGTGCAGCACGTCGGCGGCACCGGCACGGCCACGTACGTCACCCAGGTCTCCCCCGACGGCATCACCTGGTGCGATCTGGACGACCTGGAGCACGTCGCCGTACCCGGCAAACTGGTGAGCTGGCCGGCCACCGGGTTCGGCCATTGGCTGCGGTTGCGCGCTAAGGTCGAGGGCTCGGTCCAGGTCCGGATCCACCTGGCTGTGAAGGCCTAGGAAGGCATCGACGAGGGAAGGCGGGGGTCATGACGGAGGCACGGCGCGCGACGCTGCGGGACATCGCGTCGGCGCTCGGGCTGTCGGTGAACACCGTGTCGCGCGCGCTCGGCGACAAGGACAGCGTCAGCGCGCGGACCCGGGCCGCGGTCCAGGCCGAGGCGGCGCGGATCGGGTACGTCCCGAACACGCTCGCCCGGTCGCTGGTACTCGGCTCCGCGATGACGCTCGGCCTGGTCATCACCAACCCGTCCAACCCGTTCTACGCACAGCTGATCAGCAGCATCGAGCTCCGGGTCCGCGCCCAGGGGTACTCGTTGCTGCTGCTCGTCACCGACGAGAGCGCGGAGAACGAGCAGCGCGCCACCGAGGCGTTGCTGCGCTCCGCGGTCGACGGCGCGGTGGTCGTCCCGGTGCAGGCCGAGTGGGACCACTGGCGCCGCGTCCGCGACACCGGCATCCCGCTCGTGTTCGTCAACCGTGACGTACCGGAGCTCGACTGCGACATGGTCGGGGTCGACTACGAGCGCGGCTCGTACGAGGCGACCAGCCACCTGGTCGCGGGCGGCGCGCGCCGGCTGCTCCTGCTCGAAGAGGATCTGCCGATCACCACCACGGCCGACCGGATCAGCGGCTTCCGGCGCGCGATGACCGACGCCGGGCTGGAGGTTTCGGACGACTTGATCCGTACGGTCCCGACGCGACGGTACGACTCGCTGGCACTGCCCTGGCAGCCGGAGGAGGCGTACCGGTTCGCGCAGACGCTCTTCACCGACGAACATCCGGACGCGATCGTGACCGGCAACGACTACTTCGCGCTCGGGCTGCTCCGGGTCCTCACCGAGCGCGGTGTGGCCGTACCCGATGACGTCGCGATCACCGGTTACGGCGACCACCCGTACGCGGCGTACCTGCAAACGCCCCTCACCACGGTCCGCCTCCCCGCGGCCGAGGTCGGCACCACCGCCGTCGATCTCCTCATGCAGCGCCTGAAGACCGGCGTCGAGCGCCCGCGGAAGACGCTGATCCGCCCCGAGCTGGTGGTTCGCGCGTCGGCACCGGATCGCCAGGCCATCACCATCGAGCGCTGAGACCGGCGCCCCCGCTTTGCGGGCGCGGGTGGCCGGCAATTGTGATGGAGATCCGCCTATTCCTCCAGCCAGGCGCGCACCGAGTCGTTGTGCTCGCCCAAGCGCGGCGGTGCGAGGTTGGTCTCGCGGGCGCCGGCGTGCGGGTTGTCGTCGAAGCGGAGCGGTGGGCCGGGGAGCTGGATCGTGCCGAGGGTCGGGTGATCGACATCGATCAGCAGGCCTTGGGAGAGCGTCTGCTCCCACTCGTACACCTGCTGAAAGTCGCGGACCTTGCCGGCCGGAATCCCCTGCTCCGCAAGGCGTTCCAGCCACACATCGGCCGGGTACGCAGCGAACGCGCTTTCGATCGCCGCGGTCAGCTCGTCCCGATGCGCGACCCGCTGGGAGTTGACCGCGAACCGTTCGTCGTCCGGGTCGAGTCCGACGATCGGGGCGAACAGGCGCCACAGTCCTTCGCTGCCGACCGCCACCTGGACGATGTCGTCCTGCGTACGGTACAGCCCGTACGGCGCGATCTGCGCGTGATGATTGCCGACCCGCTGCGGCAGCTCGTGCGCGACCGTCCATTTCGTGCCATGGAACGCGTGCACGCCGACAACCGACGCGAGCAGGCTGGTACGGACGACGCGGCCCTTGCCCGTGACCGATCGCTCGTGCAAGGCGGCGAGGGCACCGTACGCCCCGTACATGCCGGCCAGTAGGTCCGCGATCGGGGCACCGACCTTCGTCGGCTCGGTCTCGCCGGTGATGCTCATCAGACCGCCCTCGCCCTGCGCGATCTGGTCGTACCCGGCGCGGCCGCCTTCGGGGCCGTCGTGGCCGAAGCCGGTGATCGAGAGGATCACCAGGCCCGGGTTGAGCTCGTGCAGACGCTGTACCGAGAAGCCGAGCCGGTCGAGTACGCCGGGGCGGAAGTTCTCGATCAGGAGATCGGCCTTGCGGACCAGTTTGGTCAGGAACTCCTTGCCGTCCGCCGACTTGAGGTCGGCGGTGACGGACTCCTTGTTGCGGTTCGCGGACAGGTAGTACGTGGACTCGCCCTCGACGAACGGTGGTCCCCAGCCGCGGCTGTCGTCGCCGCCGTTCGGTGTCTCGACCTTGATCACCCGGGCGCCGAGGTCCCCGAGCATCATCGCCGCGTGCGGACCGGCCAAGGCACGGGTCAGGTCCACGACCACGATGTCGGAGAGAAGATTCTGCACGCGTCGAGCGTAGGCGAGTCCGCCGCCGGCGGCCGTGACGCGACTCTCAGCCGGACACCTTGCGGGCGAGGGAGGCCAGGCGGTGGGTTACATCGCGGGGGCGTTCTTGCATCAGCATGTGACCGGCGCCGGGGTAGATCCAGAGCCGGGCGGTGGGCAGCTCGGTGGCCAGTTGGTTGGCGTGCCGCGGTGGGAGCAGACGGTCGCGGGTGCCGTGCATGATCTCGACCGGGATCTCATCGAGCGCTTTGAGCGCGTGACCGCGATCGTGCCGCAGGATCGCCTCGAAGAACCCACCGTACGAAGGACCGGGCACAACCGCGAGATCCTCCATGAACAGCGCAACCTCAGCCGGATCAACCTTCTTCCCGAACACCATCCGCTGCAGCGCGGGCCGCTGAAGACCCCCAGCAAGCAACGCGGCCCGCCGCGCGGCGCCGGCGCTGGTTTCGGCGCTGGTTTCGGCGCTGGTTTCGGCTTTGGTCCGGCGGGTGGTGCGGCGGTCTACGCGGGCGCCTACCAGGTTCATCACTCTTGGGGCGATGCGGGCGGCGGCGGGGTCCAGGCGTCTTGGGAGGCCGAAGGCGCCTTCGGCGATGTGGCCGGAGGAGGTGCTGATCAGGGCGGCGGCGCGGATGCGGTCGCCGAAGAGGTCGGGGCGCTGGTCTGCGAGCGCCATCAAGGTCATGCCGCCCATGGAGTGGCCGGCGTACACGACCGGTCCGTCGCCGACGACCTCGTCGAGGACTGTGACCAGGTCATCGGCCAGTTGCTCGATCCGCATCGAACCGGCCGGTGCCGCGGCGGAGCGGCCGTGCCCGCGATGGTCGTACGTGACCACCCGCACCGCGTCCTCGCCGAGGATCTCCGGCAACCGCTCGACCTGGTTATGCCACGAGCGCGTCGAACAGGTCCACCCGTGGACGAGCAGCACCGTCACCGGCGCGTCCGCCCGGCCGCTCACCTCAACGTTCAACCGCACACCGTCGGCGGTCGTAACCCCAGACCGCTCCACCTCAACCGTCACCTGATCTCCCGTCCTACCCGTTCCGACCGCCCGGTCTGTTCGTCGGCTGCGAGGTGCGCTGCCCTCAGACGGCCGCCATGGGCGGCGCGGCCTACCAGCCAGGCGATGCCGGCCAGTTCGAGCAGGCCTACTGCCGCGAGCAGGGCGTACCCGGCGTTCCACATCCATCGTGGCACGTCCGTACGTTCCTCGCGGCGCAGCACCTGCTGTTCGTTGATGAACTCGACCCGCTGCCCGTCCGACACCTGCACAGCCGGTTTCGCGATCGCCGCGTCCTCCGGCGCGTACACCCAGCTCGCGACCAAGTCACGCTGCCCTTGGTGCAAGCGGATCATCGACTTCCACTTCCCGTACATCGGCAACGGATCCCGCGACCGATACGTGCCGTTGGCAACCTTCTCCATCGGGTGGTATACCAAACCACCGCCCTGCCAAGCCAACGCCTCGAACCACCGCGCCCCGTCGGCCGCATCACCCGGCGTCAACGCGATCGTCACGTACGCCGCCGGCTGCCCTCCGTCATTGGCCCGCTCCAGCGAAACGGTCCCGGATACGCCAGCATGCGCCGACCGCGGTACGCAGAAGAACACCGTCGCCGCGACCGCCACCAACCCAACCGCACCCAGCTGATGCGTACGCCGAACCGCCACCGGCCGGATGTGCTTGATGCCGATCGCACGCGCTTCGCCGGCCACTTCGGCATACCGCGTCGCCAGCCAGGCACCGACCAATCCAGCACCGATTCCGGCAACAACGCCGTACCCGATCGCCGACGGCAGCATCGAGGCCGGCCACGCGATCGGCATCCAAACCTGACTCCACGCGTACTCCGCGACCACCCCGACGGTCCCGATCAGTACGCCGGACACAACCCCCAACCGGAAGCGATTCTGGTTGCCAAGGGCAAACGCCACCAGCTCGACCAGGATCGCCTCGACGATCAGCAACGGGAAGTGCCCGACGAGCTGCCCCAACGGCTCGGCCACTGCCCAGGCGATCCCGCCACGGATCACCAGGTACACGGCCAACGCCGCAAACGTCGACCCTGGCCCGCGACGTGCCCGCAGAATGGTGAACGCCATCGCCGCGCCGAACACGATCAGGATCGGCTGCAGAATCAGCGGAAACTGCGGTACGCCGTAGTTGAACTCGGTGCTGAACAGATCCCACGCGATCAGCAACGCACCAACCGAAACAATCTCCTGAAACACCCGACGCTTGTTGGGACCGACCAGGTCCTGTCTGGTAATCCAGCGCCGTAGCGAGGAGGTGCTCGGTGCGGTAGCTCGGTGCGCGGGGGCGAAGGTCTCGATGCGGCGCATCGTGGCCTTTGCACCCGTGCGGCGAGGTGCCGTGCCGAGTGCCCCGCAGTAGGCGCTGGATTGCCAGACAGGACCTAGCTGCTCAACCTCGGCGATCGCGAGCAATCGCGCGAAGATCGAGAACACCACGCCGCCGATCATCAGCAAATGGGTCGGTCCCCAGAGCGTCACATCCTCGCCGAACAACCGGTGCCAGACATCGTCCAGCGGGAACCCGACCAGCGCGAACGTCCCGCAGACCGTCACCAACGCCGCACTGCACGGGATCCGCCAGCCCTTGGTGAGCCGGATCGTGCCGGCCGGAAGCGGCTTCCCCGCGAGCGCGATCGGCAGTACGCCGGACACGATCACGCCCAGGATGCCGAAGAAGATCGGGTAGTGCGCCGGTGTCCCGAACGGCCCGGTGTCGCGGCCGCGGGCGATGTGTACGGCGATGTCCCACCACACCCCGAACGCACAGGCGAGCAGCGAAACCGCGTGCAGATACGGCGTGAGGGCGGCCCATCGGGGGACTCCGTCCAGTCTCCCGATGGTGTCCGCGAACCTACCTACCAGGGTGACGTGCCCGGTGCGTTCCCGCCACAGCAGCACGGCGAGTGCGAGGTACAGCAGCGAGACCACGCCGGTGACGATCGCGATCTGGCCGAAGCTCGCCGTACCGGTGGTCGCCAGCGGGATCGCCATCGAGCCTCCTTGAATGCGCCATGCATAATGTTACATGCATTATGTAACGAGGAGTCTGGAAGACTGTCAAGGGTGGAACACAAGCCGGACGAGGAGCTCACCGTCGACCAGCTCGCCGCCAAGGTGGGCATGACGGTCCGGAACGTGCGCGCGTACGCCGGTCGCGGGCTGATCCCGCCGCCCCGGCTGGTCGGCCGGACCGGGTACTACGGGCAGGATCACGTGGCCCGGCTGACCCTGGTCCGCGAGCTGCTGGACAAGGGCTACACGCTGGCCGCGGTCGAGCGGATGATGGGCGAACTCCCCGACGGCGCGCTCGCGCTGGGCGTGTTCGAGACCCTGGTGAACCCGTGGACCCCGGCCGAGCCCGAGGTGCTGGACGAACATCAACTGGCCGAGCGGGCGGGCGTACCGCACGACCCGGCGGTGATCGCGCGCCTGGTCGAGCTCGGGATCGCCGAGCGGATCGACGCCGACCGGCTGCGGATTCCGAACCCTGACCTGCTCCGGACCGGCCTCGAGGTGATCAAGCTCGGCGTGCCGCTGGACGCGATCCTGGAGATGCTCCCCCGCCTGTTCACGCAGGCGGACGCGGTCGCGAAGACATACGTCGAGCTGTTCCGCTCGACCGTCTGGCGCGACTTCACCAAGGCCGGGATGCCGACTGACGGCTGGCCGGAGATCCAGCGCACGCTGGAGGGCATCATCCCGCTGGCCGGCCAGGCGCTGGTGGCCGCGTTCCGGGAGTCGATGGCGCGGGAGATCGAGCAGGTCGCGTACGAGGAACTGGGCGTCGCGCCGGACGGACTGCCCTCCACCGGATAGCTCTCCACCCTCGGGGTCGGGCAGGGGTTTCTCGGGTGGGAACTAGGTAATCCTCCGCATGTGTGAACCCGCCGGCATCCGTCAGCGTGTACTTGTCAGCACGGTCCACTCAGGGCAGGCGACTCGGAACAGGCAGGAGGACGGCGATGCGACAAATCAGGATCCGTCGGCGGCCCCGCACCACCACGCGCCGGCAGCAGGCGGAAACCCTCGACCTCCGGACACCGTCCGGCCGACGGCTGCCCTTCTGAACCCACAGGCTCACGGGGAACGGGGCGAGGCCCGGCGGACCGCAGGGGTGTCTGCCGGGCCTCGAGTTTTGCCCTGGTCAGGGCGCATGGTCCGGTCCGGCAGGTCGCCGAGGTCGGCGTACTCGTCCTCGTCGTCGGGCAGGTTCGCCTCGTTCCGCCGGGCGATCCTGATGAACGCGACGATCAGCGCGATCGGCCCCAGCACCATCGCCGCCTCCGGCACCCCACCCAGGTGCAGCCCGATCAAGGCCCCGATCATGAGCCGATCACCCTGGCCCGATCATGAGCCCGATCATGACGCAGTCACCAGCGCGATCCCGCCGGCCGTGAACGCGATCATCGCCGCCAGCATCGGGTACTGCGCGCGCCGCAACCGCCGGCGCCGGAACAACCCGGCAGCGCGATCGTGCGCGGACACGACCCCAAGTACGTGTCCGAGCACGATCGCGCCGATCTGGACCCCCGCAATCACTCCCGTGGTCAGGAACGCGTAGTCGATCCGCGTCCCGCTGGTCCCGAGCAGATCCCACCCACGCCCGAACGGATCGGTCGCGAGCAGCCACCCCGCCTGCCCCTGGAACATCGCGAACGAGAAGTAGTGCGCGATGGCGTACCCGATCGCGATCGGCACCAGCGAGTGCGCGAACGCCTTCGGCAACCCCGCCGCGCCGGCCAGGAACAAACCGGTGACGATCGCTACCGCGACAACCAGGCCGAGCGTGTACACGAGCAGGTGCTGTGCCTTGCCGAGTTCCCCGGTTCGCTGCGTCCACACTGACCAGCGGGAGATCCCGTCGAACGCCGTCGAGCCGAGCAGCAGGCACAACAACCCGACGATCCCGGAGCGCTGCGGCATCGTGGCCAGGCCGGCGAGCGGGTTGCGCAGCTCGATCACGCCATCCGACCCGCGACCGAGCGGTGACAGTCGCGCGAGCACCTCGGCGTACACCTCGAAGCTGTCACCGATCCCGAACCAGGCCGGCCCGAAAACGATGCCCGCGGCAACATTCACGATCGCGTACGCGGTGACGGCGAGCGCGACGATGCGGGGATCGGAGCCTTCCGGGTACACCAGCTCCAGCCAGAGGAACGCCGCGAGACCGGCCACCGCCGGCCAGTACGCGATGCCGTCGGGCAGTCGCCGGTACGACGTCCGCGGGATCAACGCGGCGATCGTGCGCAGCGGGTTCGCGAGGCGCCAGATCGGGCCGCAGAGCAGGGACAGCGGAATGATCCCGACCCAGATCCACACGTACAACCAGGTCGGCGCCGGGTTCCTCGACGGCTCGGGATCGCCGAACCAGGCGGCAGCGAGCAGTACGCCGAGCACCAGCACGCCCGCGACCTTCAGTACGACGCGGGTCGCGGGGTGATCGACGATCCAGGTCAGCGCACGCACCGGCCGACCGACGACACCCGCCGGGCCGCGCCGCCGACCGGTCGCCGCGCCGCGCTGACCGGTAGCCGGGTCGCGCAGGCCGCCGGTCGCAGGCTCGAACCGCGGCCGGGACCAGAACGCCCCGAGCGCGAAGAACGAGACCGCGACCGCGGCGCCCGCCGAATAGATCGCCAGCCAGGTCGGCACCGGCAAGTCCCCGCGACCACCGATCCCGTGCAGGGGCAGCAGGTCAGGCACCACTGCGGCCTCCTCCGATCAGCCCCGGGGCTTATCCGACCGATCGAATGTAACACGGCAAATGTCACATAGCGACAGTCTCGTACTGCCCTGGGTCGAACCGTCTGGTCAGCTGCCGGAACCGGAACGTGAACGACGGCCAGAGCGTGGTGTTGCGGCCTTGGGCGTCCAAGTACCAACTTGTGCAGCCGCCGCGGGTCCAGATCGTGTTCCGCATCGAAGCGCGGACGCCGTCGACGAAAGCGCGCTGGACCTCCCGCCGCACCTCGACCGCCTTGAGGCCGTTCGCGTCCATCGTCTTCAGCGCGTCCACGATGTACGCGATCTGGGACTCGATCATGAACACCATCGAGCTGTGGCCGAGCCCGGTGTTCGGGCCGATCAGCATGAAGAAGTTCGGGAAGCCGCTGATCGCTGTCCCGAGATGAGCTTCCATGCCGTCGGACCACGCTTCCCGCAGCGAGACCCCGTCGCGGCCGTGCACCATGTCCATCACCGGCAGATCGGTGACCCGGAATCCGGTGCCGTAGATGATCGTGTCGACCTCGTGCTTCACGCCGTCGTCGGTGACGATCCCGGTCGGCGTCACCTGGGCGATCCCGTCGGTGACCACCTCGACGTTCGGGCGCGCGACGGCCGGGTAGTAGTCGTCGGACAGCAGCACGCGCTTGCAGCCAAGGGTGAAGTCCGGCGTCACCTTGGCCCGCAGCAGCGGATCGCGGACCTGCTGGGCGAGGTGCCGCTCGGCCACCTTCTGCGCCTGCTTCATGATCGCCGGCAGCTTGGTGAACCCGAGCACCATCGACTCACGACCCCAGTAGATCCCGGCCCGGACCGCCTTCTGCGCGAGCGGGAACCGCCGGTACACGGATCGCTCCAGCGGCGTGATCGGCCGGTCCGGCCGCGGCATCACCCAGGGCGGTGTGCGCTGGAACAGGTGCAGCTCCTCGACCTCCGGCTGGATCGCCGGTACGAACTGAATCGCGGACGCACCGGTCCCGATCACCGCCACCTTCCGGCCGGCCAGATCGACGTCGTGATCCCACTCGGCCGAGTGGAAGACCGCGCCTTCGAACGACTCGATACCAGGCAATTTTGGGTACGACGGCTCAGCGAGCGGACCCATCCCCGACACCAGCACGTCAGCCGTGAACTCGCCCGCACCGGTCTGGATTCGCCACCGCTCACCGTCCCAGTGCGCCGACTCGACCGCACGGCCGAAGCGGATGTGCTCGCGGACCCCGAACGCGTCGGTCACCTTGCGCAGGTAGTCCTCGATCTCCGGCTGCGGGGAGAACGTCGACGACCAGTCCGGATTGGGCGCGAACGAGAACGAGTACAAGTGCGAGGGCACGTCACAGCGACAGCCCGGGTACGTGTTGTCGCGCCAGGTCCCGCCGACGTCGTCAGCGCGCTCCAGGACGACGAAGTCGTCGTACCCGGCCTGTTTCAGCCGGACCGCCATCCCGATCCCGGCGAACCCGGTCCCGATGACCACGATCCGGTGCTGCTCGAGCTCGTGCTGCTCACCCATGAGGTTCTCCAGCCCGTCTGCGGAACTTACTCCCAGTAAGTTACTCGGAGTCAGTTAGAGTTGGCAAGTGACCTCCAGCACGCACGACCCGCCGAAACGCCGCCGCGACCGGGCCGCCCGGGAGCGCGAGATCCTCGAGGCCGCCGAGCAGATCTTCGGCCGGCGCGGGTACCAGGCCACCTCGATGGACGAGGTCGCCGTGATGGGCGGCGTGTCGAAGCCGCTCATCTACCAGTACTACGGCTCCAAGGACGGCCTGTTCCTGGCCTGCCTGTCCCGCCTCCGCGGTCAGCTCCTGGACGCCGTCTCCGACGCGGTGCTGGCCGCCCCGAGCGCCGAGGACGCCCTGTACACGGGCTTCCTGGCCTGGTTCCGTTTCATCGACGCCCACCCGAGCGCCTGGTCGGTCCTGGTCGACGAGGGCATGCTCGCCACCGGCCCGGCAGCCGAGGCGACGGACGAAGTCCGCACGGCTTTCGTCGAGCTGATCGCGACGATGGTCCGGATGAACCTGCCACCCGGCCGCGCCACCGACGACGAGATCCAGATCGTCGCCGAGAGCATCTCCGGCGCCACCGAGCGGCTGGCCATCTGGCGGACCCGCAACCCAGATCCACCCACCCCGGAGAAGGTCGCCCGCACCCTCCAGAACCTGCTCTGGCAGGGCCTCAACGCCTTCAAGGCCTGAGACCCGGGCTACAGGACGTCGTACGGTTCGAGGGTTGGGCCCAGGGTGGAACGGCCTTCGATGAAGCGGGGCTGGACGTAGTCGATGCCTGGAGAGCCTTCGCCGCCGATGACGGTGAGGAGGCGTTCGGCGGCGCGTTCGCCGACGGTGACCAGGTCGGGGTCGAAGGTGCTCAACGGGACGTCGGGGCGCATCACGCCGCCGAGCCGGTTGTCGTACCCGATGATCGCGATGTCATCGGGTACGCGGATGCCGTGCCGGTGGAAGGTGCCGAACAGGCCCATCGCGATCTCGTCGTTGGCGGCGAAGATGGCGTCGACCGGCTGGCCCGACGCGATGATCCGTTCGGCGGCGTCGATCCCCCAGCGCTGCAGATAGCTGCCGTACAAGGGCCCGCCGCCCATCGCGATCTTCAGCCCGGCCGCATCCATCGCCGCGGTGAAGCCGGCGACGCGGGCGTCCACGGCCGGCTCGTGGACGGCCGCGGTGACGTGGGCGATGTCCCGGCGACCGAGGTCGATCAGGTGTTCGGCGGCCGCCCGGCCGGCCCCACGGTTGTCGGGGGCAACGACATAGTCGGTCTCCGGAGTCGCCGACGAGGACGCGAACACGACCGGCACCGCGAAGTCCTCGGACAGCACCAGACTGGCCCGGTTCGGGTCGTCGCCGACGACCAGGATGCCGTCGATCCGGCGCGACCGCAGCCGTTTCAGGTACTCGGTCAGCACCCGCGGCGTACCGTGCGCGTCGAGGGTCACGGCGGCGATGTTCTCTCGCCCGAGATAGTTGGTCGCCCCGACGATCAACGGCATACTGAACCGCCCGTGCGCATGCTCCGCGAGCACCCCGACGATGAAGCTCCGCCCGGTCACGAACGAGCGCGCGATCATGTCCGGCTGGAACTGCAGCCGCTCCGCGGTCTCGATCACCTTCGCCCGGGTCTCGGCGGACACCCGCCCGACCCCGCTGAGCGCCCGCGATGCGGTGGTCAGCGACACCCCCGCCACCCGGGCGACGTCGCTCATGCTGGCCCGCTTCGCCACGATTCCTCCTCCACGCCCGGACGAGACCCCAGTGTAGAGGTGTGGAATCAATTGCGCTCCCGCACCCTTCCGCCGACCACGACACGCCGCATACCCTGGTGCGAAAACGCTTGCGCGATCAGCCGAAACGGGAGCCTCCATGAAACCACCTCACCAGGCCGTGTGGCCGCAACCGAACCTCCCCGCCCTGCCACCGCTGCTCCCCGGCACCGCCGAGGTCGTGGAGGAGTTCGCCCGCGTCATCTACGGTCACACCCCGCCCGGCGGCGAGCTGACCACCCTCGAGCTGACCGCGCGCGAGGACGGCGTACTCGACGGAGCCGCCGATCGCCTGCACCACCACGCCGTCATCAACTGCCCACTGGGCGACCTCGAACTCGACACCCTCACTCACCTCCCGCCCGGCGCGAGCGCACAACACCCGGTACCGGTGGTGGTCGTCCTGAACTTCAGCGGCAACGACGAAACGATCGACGGCCAACAAGCGCATCGCTGGCCGTACGCGAAGGTGATGGCCGCCGGATACGCCGTACTGACCGTCGACTATCGCCAAATCGAGCCCGACGACCCGAACCCGTCGGCACCGGGCGTGCGGTCGCTCTTCCTGACCGACCCAGAATCCTGGGGCGCGGTCGCCGCCTGGGCCTGGGGCCTGTCGCGGTGCCTCGACATTGCCGCACGCATCCCCGGCATCGACCCAGCCGGCGCGATCGCGCTCGGTCACTCCCGGCTCGGCAAGGCCGCGCTCTGGGCAGGGTTGCAGGACGAGCGGTTCGCGGTCACGGTTTCGAACGATTCCGGGTGTTGCGGCGCCTCGCTCTTCCGGCACCCGGGTGGTGAGGACATCGCGGCAATCACCGAGCGATTCCCGCACTGGTTCGTTCCGTCGTTCGCCAAGTACGCGGGTAAGGAGAACGAACTGCCCGTGGATCAGCATCAACTGCTCGCGGGCCTCGCGCCGCGCCGGGTGTACGTCGCGAGCGCGGAGGACGACGCGTGGGCCGATCCACTGGGCGAGTACCTGGCGGTGGTGGCGGCTGCCCCGGCCTTCGCGGACGACGGGATCGGCTACCACGTGCGGCCCGGCGGCCACGATCTACTCGAAGAAGACTGGTTGCTCGCATTGGCCTTCGCCCAGAGGTAGCCGCCCGCAACCAAGTGCGGGCGGCTGCCGATGCTCAGTTCTGCTGCAGGGCCAGGTAGAACACGTCCTCCTGCTCGGTCTGGTTGAGCGCCTTCACGGTCGGATCCGGGTCGATGATCGGCACCTCGGCCTGGATCTGGTTCTGGCCGATGCTCTTCCACTGCAGCGGCGTACGGTTCCCGTACAGATCCACGCGCTCCAGCGACTTCACGTTCCGTACGTCCCGCAACGTCACCGTCATCGTCGGTTCGCCGAAGTCCAGGTGGATGGTGTCACCGGTGTTCGGGTCCTCGAAGATGTTCGCCTGGTTCTGCCGCTTCAGGTCGATCGCGAGGACGACCCGCTTGTCGTCCAGCCGGAACCCATTCGCGGTGGACAGCGCCTCGTTCAGCTCGGGCTTCAATTCGGGCGTGGTGCTGAAGTTGTCGTACGTCTGCGCCTTCGACCCGCGCAGCAGATTCGCCAGCGTCACCAGCGTTTTGCCCTTGGGGCTCAGGTTGCTGCCGGTCCGCAGCGTCCGGTTGTACCCGAAGGCGTTCGGATCGTCCGGCGCCCACTCCGCGAAGTAGAACAGCTTGAACTGGTCGAGATCCCCGGTCCCCTTGCTCAAAGCCCAGTGGAACGTCCGCGGGAAGATGTCCGCGATGAACTTGTCCTCGGTGGTGAATCCGAGCTCGGTCTGCCACACCGACGGGTTCTTGATCCCACGCTTCTGCGCTGCCGCGTAAATGGTCTGCATGGTCCCGATCGGCATGTAGTGCATGTCGAAAACATCGATGCTCTTCCACGCCTTGTACTTGTCCAGCAGCGCGATGTACTCACTCAGCGGCGCACCGCAGATCCACCCGCCGTACACCAGCTTCACGCCCGCGTCATGGATCACCTGCGCGGCCGGCGCCTGGATGTCGGTCATGTACTGATCCATGCCGCCCTCCCAGAACCCGGAGCCCGGGTACGCCTCGTTCCACACCTGGAAGTACGTGATCCCGAGCGGCTTCAAGGTGTCGATCGCCAGCTTGACGAAGTTCTTCCAGTCATCCGGGTGCTGCGGCGGCGTACGCCCGATGCTCGTCTGCACGTCCTTCGTGGACAGCACCTTGCCCGCTTGTTTGATCACGAGCTGCCGGGTGAACTGCCCCTTGTTCTCCGACTTCACCGGCCCGTACTCGTACGTCTTGCCATGGAAGTCGTACGAGTAACCGGTCCAGTTCGCGGCCCACCCGGCGGTGTACGCGAGCACCGGCAGGATCGTGATGCCATGCGATTTGGCGAGGTTGAACTGGCGTACGTACTCCGCGATCGCCGCCTTGTCGAGCTGGCCCTTCGCTGGCTCGACCGCGCCCCAGTCGAAGTCCATCCGGTCCCACTGCGCGCCCGCGACCAGACCGGTCTGACTGCCCTGGTTCTCACCGACGAACGCCCGGAACGGCTCACTCAGTACGAACGGCAAATCGGCCACCGTACTCGGCGCCGAACCGTTCGCGCCGGCGACCGCCTTGACGTCGGTATCGCCCGTGATCGCGAACGGAGCCAGGTACGGCTGAGCGGTCTTCGACGTCCTCGGATCGCTTCCATCGGTCGTGTACTGAATGCACGCGTCCTTCGTCGCACTCGCCAACTGAACCGTGGTCCCGGCTTTGACCGCACCCGGCCCCGGTGTCGCGGTGACAGCCGCCGTCTCCGGCGCCAACTCGGTCGTGATTGATGCCTTCAGCTTGCCGGGCACCCACCAGGTGGTGACCTGATCGCTGACGAACAGCAGGTCGTCGCCCTTCGACGCGACCAGGTTCAAGTCGAAGGACGCGGCCGTCCCGGTGTACGTGTACAGCTCGGTGAACGGTCCTTTGGTGACAGCCGAATCGCCGTCATGCGCGAGCAGCACCCGGAACCGGCCGCCGGGTGAACTGAACGAACCGCGGATGTGCACGTTCTTCCCGTCGGCCGCGTCGGCGACCGTGTACGTCTCGGAGATCGCGCGGTAGTCGGTGCCGATCGAGCCGTCGGCCTTCACGAACCAGGCGTGCTCCGGCTTCTTCACGTCGGCGGCCCACTCGTCGGCCGCGAACGCGCCGGAGCCGCCCTTGCCCAGCAGACCGGTCGCGTCGCCGCTGATCGCCTGGTACGACCAGCGGCCGGGCGCGACCACGTTCGTGTCCAGCCGGTAGTCGGTCACGTTGTCGGTCGTCGGGTTCGCCGGAGCAGGCGTGCAGCCGGTCGGCGCGGCGGCCGCGGCCTGACCGGTCTTAGGTGGTGAAAATGCTTGCACAGCGGTCGGCGCGGCGGCCGTACCGAGCAACACCAGGCTGAGCCCGGCGGAGAGCGGACGTAGCTTCACGAGAACTCCGTCTTTCGAGGGTGGACAGGCCAGATTCACGCGGAGAACAGGGTGTTGATCGGGGACGGTAGAACCGCGCTGACAACTTTGTCAACGGTCCGCGACGAGCCCTTGACGGGCTCCGGACCGGGAGCTCATGCTGCTGAGCAAACGATTGCGCATTCTGGTCTCGCCCGCACACCGCCAGGAGCCCCGCCATGAACGAATCCGCGCCCATCTCCCGCCGCCTCCTGCTCGGCGCCGCCGGCGCCACCGCGCTCGCCCTCGGCACCGGCGCAGCGGTCCTGCCGGCCGCGGCCGGCGACTCGCCGAACGCGTCCCCCGACGGCACGACGATCCCCTCGGCCACCTCGATCACCGACAACGGCGGCGCCGTCTGGACAGTCTCCGGCGGAGTCATCTACCGCAACGGCGGCACAGTCGGGAACACGTACAACGTCAGCGTCCTGCTCTGGTACGGCGGCATGGTCTACCACTGCGGCACCGGCGGGCAGTGGTACGTCTGCCTCAACTCCACTTGGCTCAAGGTGACCGACCCGCGCATCGCGCTGTCCGCCCCGGCCGGGCTGATGTACGGCGTCAACGGCCACTACGACACGCAGCTGTCCCCCGCGACCATCGCCGACCGGATGTCCCAGCTCGGCGCGACTGTCTTCCGGGTGAACACCGGCGGCGACTCGAGCACGATCAACCGCGCCGCCACGATCGCGAGCTACCTGCACGGCGCCGGCAAACACACCTTCCCGGTGATCGACGCGGGCCTTCGCGACGGGAACGGCAACTTGGCGTACGGCAACGAGTCGGACGCGTACTACGCCGCCCGCGCGATCGGTACCCAGGTCGCCCAGACGATGGCGCCGTACGGCGTGACCATGTACGAGTGCGGCAACGAACTGACCCGCGACCCGTACATCATCCTGCCCGACCACAAGGCCGACGCCGGTACGAAGGTGATCGACTTCAGCAACACCAACTGGCCGATCATGCGCGGCTTCATGAAGGGCCTGATCGACGGCGTGAAAACGGCCCAGCCGTCGGCGTTGTGCGGGATCAACTTCTGCAACTCCGACATCGCCGCCGCCGACGCGCTCTGGGACGGCATGCAGCCGGACGGCACCGGCGGCTATCCACAGATCCGCTGGGACCTCACCACCTGGCACAACTACGAGGGCGACGGCGACATCTTCCACATCGGTACGGACGGGGCCGGGCCGTCGTTCAACCTGCCCGTCTACGTGAAGGCGCGGTACGGGAAGCCGTTCCTGCTGACCGAGTGGAACTCCGACCCGAACCAGGGCACCGCGCATCGCGCCTCGTACATCCAGACCCAGCTGGCCGAGTTCAAGGCGGCTCGGACGACCCAGGCGTTCCGGTCGGCGATGATCTACGAGCTCGACGGCGGCACCCAATGGGGTCTGACCGAGGCCGACGGCACCCCCCTCGACCCGCCGTGGACCGCCTACCAGAGCTTCGTCGCGGCGCACCCTGACGTCTGACCCTAAGAGCCAACCCTGAGACCGGACCCTGACTCCGGTCTGACGGATGTCATGGGTGGGTGATGACGGTCGATCCAGGTCCCCGGCGGCGGCCCGCGACAAGCTTCTCGGTATGACGACAACGACTGCGGTCAGCCTCAAGGGCGTGACCAAGAAGTACGCGGACGTGCAGGCCGTCGCCGGGGTGGATCTGACTATCCGGGCCGGCGAGGTGGTCGCGCTGCTGGGGCCCAACGGGGCGGGCAAATCGACCACCATCGAGATGCTGCTCGGGCTGGTGAAGCCCGATCAGGGCAGCGTCCAGGTGTACGCCGGATCGCCCACCGACGCGATCACCGCCGGCCAGGTCGGCGTGATGCTGCAGAGCGGCGGGATCATCGAGGACGCCAAGGTCGGCGAGCTGCTGAACCTGGTCGCCGGGCTGCACAAGGACCCGATGCCGGTCCAGGAGGCGCTCGAGCGGGCCGGGATCGCGGACCTGACCAAGCGGACCATGAAGGGCCTGTCCGGCGGCCAGAAGCAGCGCGTCCGGTTCGCGATGGCGATCATCCCGCAGCCGGACCTGATCGTGCTGGACGAGCCGACCACCGGCATGGACGTCGAGTCCCGCCGCGACTTCTGGGCCTCGATGCACGCCGAGACCGCGCGCGGCCGGACGGTCCTGTTCGCCACCCACTACCTGGAGGAGGCGGACTCGTACGCCGACCGGGTGGTGCTGATGCGGAACGGAAAGATCGTTGCCGACGGCACCGCCGCGCAGATCAAGGCGACTGTGTCCGGCCGGACCATCCGCGCCACCATCCCCGGCGCCGACCTGGCCGCGCTGGCGTCGCTGCCGGGCGTACGCAACGTCGAGACCCGCGGTGACGTCGTGCTGCTGCAGTGCGCGGACTCGGACAACACCCTGCGGCACCTGCTGGAGAACACTCCGGCCCATGACATCGAAGTGACGTCGGCCGACCTCGAGGACGCCGTCCTCGCGCTGTCCGACCAGGACAAGGCACAACAGGAGACCCTGGCATGAACCGCGACTACTTGATCTTCGACATCCGCCGGACGCTGCGGAACCGCCGGGTGATGATCTTCTCGATCCTGATGCCGGTGGTGCTGTTCCTGATCTTCGGCCTGACCATCCCGAAGAGCGCCAGCGAAGGAAACATCTCGGCGATCGCGTACGTGATGGTCAGCATGGCGATGTTCGGCTCGATGTCGGCCGCGATGAGCAGTGGCGGCGTGATCGCGGCCGAGCGGGACGGCGGCTGGAACCGTACGCTCCGGCTGACCCCGCTGAAGCCGCAGGCGTACGTGGTGAACAAGGTGATCCTGTCGCTGCTGCTGGCCGTACCGCCGCTGGTCGTGGTGTTCCTGATCGGCATGACCGTCGGCCACGTACACCTGGGCGCCGGCCAATGGCTGACGGTCGCTCTGGTCTCCTGGCTCGGCGCACTGCCGTTCGCCGCGCTCGGCCTGGTCATCGGGTACATCGCCAAGCCGGACAGCGTGCAGCCAATCACCGGTCTGAGCACGATGCTGATCGCCGCGTTCGGTGGGCTGTGGCTGCCGGTCAGCCAGATGCCGAAGGCGATGAAGTACGTCGCCGAGCTGACCCCCGCGTACTGGACCGGTCAGACGTCGCGGAGCGCCCTGACCCAGAGCGGCCTCGACACCCACGCGCTGCTGGTGGTCATCGGCTGGACCGTCGTCCTCGGCGCGATCGGCCTGCGCCGCTTCCGCGCCGACACCGCCCGCGCCTGACGGGCAAGTACGGTGACCCTGTGACGCAGAATCCGAGCCCGACCGTCCTGGACGGCATGGCCAGCCGGATGGGCAACGTGCCCGGCCGGTGGGGCTGGCTGGCCGCGGCGATCTGGCTGTTCTACCTGAGCCAGCCGCTCTCGCACATCGCCGAACGCCAGCACGGTGTGGTCGAGGTGCTCGGATTCCTCACCGTGTTCCTGTTCGCGGCCAGCTACCTCGCGTTCTTCGGCCTGATGCGCCAGAGCGCGGCCAACGGCCTGCTGCCCCGCTGGCAGCGCATCGTGTACCTGCTGGTGATGCTGACGCTCTGCCTGCTGATGATCCCGACCGCCGGCCAGACCGCGCTGACCGGCCTGGTCTACATCAGCTCGGTCACGATGATGCTGATGGATCTGCGGTTCGCGGTCACGATCGTCGGGCTGCTGCTGGCCGCCGCGGAGATCTCGATGCGGGTCGTACCGGGCTGGACCGACGACGGCAGCTACGGGTTCGCGATCTTCCTCGGCGCGCTCGCCGTGTTCGGGATGCGGCGGGCGATCCAGCGCAGTATCGAACTGAGCGCGGCCCGGAAGGACATGGCCGAGCTGGCCGTACAAGAGGAGCGGAACCGGTTCGCGCGGGACCTGCACGACATCCTCGGGCACTCGCTGACCGTGATCACGGTCAAGGCGGAGCTGGCCGGGAAGCTGATCGAGGCGAATCCGGGGCGCGCGGCCGCGGAGGTCGCGGACGTGGAGAGCCTGGCCCGGGCGGCGCTGGCCGACGTACGAGCCGCGGTCGCCGGCTACCGGGAGCTCAGTTTGGCCGGGGAACTGGTGTCTGCCCGGGCGGCGCTGCAGGCCGCGGCGATCAAGGCCGACCTGCCGACCACGGTGGACGAAGTACCGGAGGCCAACCGGGAGCTGTTCGCCTGGGTGGTGCGGGAGGGCATCACGAATGTCGTCCGGCACTCCGGGGCGAAGCGTTGCACGATCCGGATCACGGCGACGCAGATCGAAGTCCTTGACGACGGCAAGGGCCCGACGCCCGGAGGGGGCGCGTCGGGCCACGGCCTGATCGGATTGCGCGAACGCGCCGACGCCGCCGGCGCGAGTCTTCAGGTCGGCCAGAATTCCGGCGGCGGGTTCCGGCTGGCGGTCAAGGCCGGGGCTGTGAGGATGGCATCGTGAGCATTCGACTGTTGATCGCCGATGACCAGGCCCTCGTCCGGGGCGCGCTGGCCGCGCTGCTGGATCTCGAACCCGACCTGGAGGTGGTCGCCGAGGTCGGCCGGGGTGACGAGGTGATCGACGCCGCGAAGAACACCACGCCCGACGTCGCGCTGCTGGACGTGGAAATGCCCGGGCTGGACGGGATCGAGGCGGCCGCCGCGCTGCGTACCGCCGTGCCTGGGGTGCGGGTGCTGATGGTGACGACGTTCGGCCGGCCCGGGTACCTGCGCCGCGCGATGGAAGCCGGCGCGGCGGGGTTCGTGGTGAAGGACACGCCTGCTACCCAACTCGCGGACGCGGTCCGGCGCGTACACCAGGGGCTCCGGGTGGTCGATCCGTCGCTCGCCGCGGAGACCTTGGTTGCCGGGACGAGTCCGCTGACCGGGCGTGAGTCCGACGTACTACGGGCGGCCCGCGTCGGCGGTACGGTCGCCGACATCGCGAAGGAACTGCATCTCTCCGAGGGCACCGTACGCAACCATCTCTCCGCCGCGATCGGCAAGACCGGCGCCCGGACCCGCGCCGAGGCCGCCCGGATCGCCCTCGACAACGGCTGGTTGTAGCCCGGTTCGGGATCTAGTGTTGGCCTCGGGGAGGCGAACCGCGATGACGATCGAGCAATTCAGTGTCCGGGGGCGGCTGGCGGACACGGGTGAGGGAATCACCGGGGACGAGTTGCAGCTGGCGGCGCGAAACCACGGGATGCCGCTGGAGGGTCTGCGGTACGACGTGACGCCACCGGGCCTGCACTACGTGCTGGTCCATTACGACATCCCCGCGACGAACGCGGCCGACTGGTTGCTCGAAGTGCACGGGTGCGTGGAGCAGCCGTTGTCGTTCGGGCTGACCGAGTTGCGGGCGATGGCGCGGCGTACGGTCCGCGTGACGCTGGAATGCGCCGGGAACGGGCGCGCCACGTTGCAACCGCGGCCGATCAGTCAGCCGTGGTTGCAGGAGGCGGTTGGTACGGCCGAGTGGACCGGGGTGTTGCTGGCGGATCTGCTGCGGTTGGCCGGGGTGCGCGAGGACGCGGTCGACGTCGTGTTCACCGGGGCCGACCACGGGGTTGAGCGTGGCGTCGAGCAGGACTATCAGCGCGGACTTGCGGTGCCGGAGGCAATGGAATCCGGCGCGATCGTCGCGTGGGAGATGAACGGTGCGCCGCTGCCGCCGCAGCATGGGTATCCGCTGCGGCTGGTGATGCCCGGGTGGTACGGGATGGCGAGCGTGAAGTGGCTGCACTCGATCTCGGTGATCGACCATGCGTTCGAGGGGTTTCAGAACGCGGTCGCGTACCGGTTCCGTACCGCCGCCGATGATCCCGGTAGTCCGGTGACGCGGATCGAGCCGCGGGCGCTGCTCGTACCGCCTGGGTTCCCGGACTTCATGAGCCGCCATCGTTTTGTTGCTGCTGGCACCGTTCCGCTGTTCGGGCGGGCCTGGTCCGGGTGGGCGCCGATCGAGCGCGTCGAGGTGAGCACAGACGCCGGCGTGAACTGGCATCTCGCCACGCTGGACACCTTGGGCACCGACTTGGGGGCCGATGGCAACGACGACTTCGGGTGGCGGGCGTTCGCGTACGATTGGGAGGCCACGCCCGGCGAGCACGTGCTCACGGTCCGCGCGTACGACACCAGCGGCCGCGAGCAACCGATCGAAGCCGAGTGGAACCGCGGCGGCTTCGCCAACAACACCGCCCAGCGCATCAGCGTCCTGGTCACCTGAAACCCGCGTGTCGCTGTCCGTTTCCACCGGCCGGCCGTCACATCCTGGGGATGTACACGGTTCTCACTTCTTCAGAGCAAGCCCAGCTTGGAGTGGCTCGGTGAACGACAACCATCTACACGCGCGCATCTTCCGTACGTCGGACGAGTGGTACGCCGACGTCGACGACGAACTGGACCCGCAGCCGGACAACCCCCTCTGGTACGGCTCCTACTCCACCCAACCAGCCGCCCTGGAAGCAGCCTGCACCCACCTCGCTGCCCTCCAAGCTGCTTCCTGAGCGTCCTATTCCGGCTTGTTGTTGGTGGAGCCGCCTACTCGGTACGGGGTGGTGATGCCTTCGTACATGAGGTGGGTCATCAGGCCCTGGGAGGCGTGCGGGAGGTTGTGGCAGTGGTCCATCCAGAGACCGGGGTTGTCGGCGACGAAGGCGATCTCGTACGTCTCCTTGTTGCCGACCTCCAGGGTGTCGGTCCACCAGGGGGAACCGGTCGCGCGGACGCCGTTGCGGGAGAGGACTACCGCGTGGTGACCGTGGAGGTGCATGGGGTGAGCTTGGCCGCTGGTGTTGGAGATCGTCATCCGGACCACGTCCCCTTCGGCGACCATGAACATCGGCACGTCCGGGAACTTGTGCCCGTTGATCGTCCACCACAGGCCGGGTACGCCGTCGAGGAAACCCGGACGGCGGCCGATGCGGTACTGGAAGTTCCGGTTCGCCTTGCCCGGGTCGAAACCGATCGGTGCGGGAGTTCCGTAGGTGAGCAGGTCCACGGTGTCAGTCGGTAGGTTCGCGCTCGGCGGATTGCTCCCGGGTGGACCGATCGCGAGCGACAACGCAGGTGTACCGGCAACGAGCCTCATCCCACCCGCGGGTACTACCGCCTCTAGGTCTACTCGTCCACCGGCGGGGAGTGCGTACGCGTCCGTCACCGGTGCAGGCCCGTGAACATCCCGTCCGTCAACCGCGACCACCTTGTAGGACGTACCAACGAGGCCCACGCGGAGGATCGCGTTGTCGGTGTTGATCACCCGGACGCGCGCGGTCGTACCCGGTGGGACATCCGCCTGCGACGTTCCCGTACGCCCGTTGATCGTCCGCTTCCCGTCGTACGTGTGAATCGCCGCGACCACGTCACCAGGCGCGGTCGGGGCGATCACGATTGATCCGAAGAGCCCGCCCTTCACTTCGTCGCTCGACACCTGGTGCGAGTGGTACCAGTACGTGCCCGCCTGCTCCGCCTTGAACCGGTAGACGTGCTTTCCGCCGACCGGCACCGCGTCCTGGGTGACGCCGGCGACACCGTCCTCGGCGTTCGGCACGTCGATGCCGTGCCAGTGCAGGGTCGCGCCGTCCTTCACCGACTCGTTCACGAATGTCACCTGGATGAGATCGCCGACCCGCGCCCGGATCGTGGGGCCGGGTGACGTTCCGTTCACTGTGTAGCCGTCGACGGTCTCGCCCGAGGCCAGCTGGAACTTCTGCTTCCGGGCCGTCAGGGTCACGTTCACATTTGGTATACCAGTCTTCGGGCCGGTCAGGTCGGCGACGCTCATGCTGTTCATCCCGGCCATGCCCGCCATCCCGGCCGTGCCGTGGTCGTGACCGGGGGTGGCGGGTACGCCGCCGTAGTCGGCGTAGCCCATCTCGGCCGGGTTGTACTCCCCAGGGACCAGGCTGGTCGCCCAGAGGTACCCCAGCGGCACGAGCACCGCCAGGATCACCCCCAACGCGACCAACCGCCCCCACCCACGCTTCTTCCCCCCACCCGCTTGCTCCGGGCCGGGGCCGGCCGGCGTGACGTCCGCGGGTGTGGAGTCAGCCGGCGTGGCGTCCGCCGGCGTCGGGTCGGACGGCTGCTTCGGTTCGGTCACTAGCTCAGCCGGTGGTGACGTGGTTGGGTACGCTGGCGCGCCGTGCGCCGACGCTCGCGACGGCGGCAATCGCCAGTCCGTTCAGGCCGTGCAGGATGCCCAGCGCCGGTACGCCGAACGCCACCACCGCGAGCAGGAACTGCAGGACCACCAGGCCGACGACGATGCCCGCGAAGACGCGACCACGTGGTACGTCGGTCAGGAACGACGCGATCAGGAACACCAGCGCGAGCAGACCGATCACCATGCCCGCGATGCTGTGGTACCGCTCCCCGAAGTTGCTGTAGTCGGCACCGATCGTGGTGCCGTCGCTCGCGTCCTTCGAGATGGTGAAGCCGGACAGGGCGATCGACGCGACCTGCAGTGCGACCGCGATCGCGATCAGCAGTCCGGTCACCCGGTAGACGCTTCTCATGCCCGCCGCTCCATCCGCCGCTTCCGCACCACGAACACAGCCGCCACAATCAACACAATCGGCAACACCGGCGGATGCCCGCCCCCGACCACACACCCAACAGACGCCAGCACCCCAAGCACACCCAGCGCAATCAGCACAGGCAACGGCACCCGCCCCAAAAACCCCCGCCGCCCCCAAGCCGGCCCACCCGGCCCACCCGGCCCACCAGCGCTCGTACCCCCTGCTCCCACTCCACCTTGCTCAGCAGCCGTCCACGGCGGTTTCCGCCAGCCCCACGGGCCGGACCAGCCCTCGCCGCCCTCAGCTGCGGCGCCTTCACCGCCGGCGGGTGCCTGGTGGGCACCGGGTAGGTCGGTGAAAAGTGCGTTCAGGTCGGCCGCCGTACGCGACTTGAGTGCCTGCTCGACCCGCTCCGAGTGTTCCTCCGCGCTCAGCCGGCCGGCTTGGTAGTGCTCGCCCAGACGCTTGACCGCGTCCTCACGCTCTGTGTCGCCGATGCGAATCGATCCGCCCGGCCTCTCCTCGGTCATGATTCTCCTCGGTGCTCGTACTTCTCCGATGGCACCAAGGTTGTCGTCCAGCACCCCTGTCTCGCGTCGCCCCACCGGCGGCACCTCCGCTACCCCCCGCGGCGCACCCCACCCCCGTCGGCGCACTCCCGCCTACTCCCCCGGGCGTACACACCCCCAGGGCAAACCCCGACCCGCTCTGAGAAGCCACCACGCCTTCCACGCCCCGAAAAACACGTGGTGGCTTCCCAAAGCCGGGGTTCAGGCGTTCGCCGCGAGGATCTTGTTGACGTCGGCGTTCGCCTTCGCGAGGGACGTGGGGTCCGCCTCGAACGACATCACCGACTCCATCGCGGGCGTCATCACAGCGGTCACATCCGCCGCGTTGGGGTTCGCGGGGTACGGGAACACGTTGCCGTCCTCGACCGGCTCGAGGAACGGCGTCACATCCCACCCGTTCTTCGCGAAGGCCGCGCGCGCCAGCGGCATACTCGCCGCCACCGCCGGGAACACCACGCCCGCCTTGGCAACGATGTCCTGAGCGGTCTGCGAACCGAGGAACTTGACCCACGCCCAGGACGCGTCCCGCCGCGTCGTCCCGGCCCAGATCGTGTCCGCGAGCCCGTTCATCATCGACATCCGCTTCCCGATCGGCCCGACCGGCAACCGCGCCAGCTTCGTCTTCACCTGCTTCAGCTGACCGTACGTTCCGAGCATCCACGACCCGTTCGGCGTCATCCCGTACTTCCCGGCACCGAACGACGTGGTCACGTCCACCCCGGATTTGGCCTGCGCGTACGTGGGCATCAGGCCCTTCGTGATCAGCCCGCGCCACCAGGCGATCGTGTCCGTGAACTTCGGGTCGCCGTAGAAGAATTTCGTACCCCACGGTTCACCCTCGGAGTACTTCCACCCGTTGCTCGCCGCGTACCAGCTCCAACTGGTCTGCCCGTCGCCACCGCCCGCATCGGCGTACCCGAGCCCGTACACCTTGACGTTCTCCTTGTCGAACCCCGGCTGATCGCCGCGCCGCCCTTTCGTGTCGACCGTCAGCCGGCGGATGATCTGCTCGAAGCTGCCGCCGTCCCGCGGGTTCCAGGTCATCGAGTTGAGCTGCTCGGTACTGATCCCGGCCGCCTCGGTGAACGCGCTGTTGTAGAAGTAGACCTCGGTGTCCCAGTCCTTCGGCAGCCCGTACCGGTTGCCGTCAGCACCGATCCATCGATCGGCGAGGCCCTTCTGATAGATGCCCAGGTCAACGTTGTCGCGTTTCACGTACTCGTCGATCGGGAGCACCTGCCCCTTGTCCGCGAACAGCGGGTACTTCGACGAGTGCCCGGTGAACACGTCCGGCGCGGTGTTCGAGATGAACCCGGTGACCAGCTTCGACCAGTAGTCGTTCCAGCCGTACTGCTCGATCTTCACCGAGTACTGCGGGTTCTGCTGGTGGAACACCTTCGCGCACTCGGTGTACATCGGCAACTGCGCCGAATCCCACAGCCAGTAGATGATCTCGCCGTCACCCCGGGCCGCCGCACCGTTGTTGCAGGCGGCAACAGCCGGTACGGCGAGCGCGCCGAGTCCTGCCTTCAGCAGGGTCCTTCGTGAGAGGTTCATCATTTGATCCCGGAGAAGCCGATGGAGTTGGTGATCCGTTTCGCGAACGCGAGGAACAGGATGATCATCGGCAGCGCCGCGATCAGCGTCGCCGCCATCAGCCCGGCCCAGTCCGGACCACCCTGCGGCGTCTGCGACCGGAACACACCGAGCGCGACGGTCAGGACCCGGACGTTCTCCTGCTGACCGACGAGCAGCGGCCAGAAGTAGTCGTTCCACGAGTTGATGTAGGTGAGGATTCCCAGCGTCGCGATCGGGGCGGCGCTCATCGGGATCACCAGCCGGAAGAAGATCAGCCGGTGCCCGGCGCCGTCGATCATCGCCGCTTCCTCCAACTCCCGGTTGATGCCGAGGAAGAACTGGCGGAGGAAGAAGATCGCGAACGGGGTCATGAACGCCCCCGGCAGGATGATGCCGGCGAAGCTGTTCAGCAGGCCGAGGTTCTTGATCAGGACGAAGTTCGGCAGCGTGGTGAAGATCGGCGGCACCATCAGCGCGGCCAGGAACAGCGCGAACACCTTGTCCCGGCCGGGCCAGCGCAGTCGCGCGAACGCGTACGCCGCCATCGCGCTGAAGAACACCTGGCATACCGTCGTGATGGTTGCCACGATCAACGAGTTTCGCAGGTACAGCCAGAAGTTGACCGCCGCGCCGGAACCGCCCTGGGCCTGGGCTTCCTCGATGCTGGCCAGTCCGAGGACGCGCTTGAACGCACCGAGCGTGCTCTCCACCGGCAGCAGCGAACTCGGATGACCGGGCAGCTGGGTGTTGTCGGAGAAGGCGGTCCGCAACATCCAGTAGAACGGGAACAGCGTGACGATCAGCAGGATGAAGAGCAGCACCCAGGCGACCGTACGCCCGACACTCACTTGCCGCCTCATCCGAGATCACTCTCCCGTGCGCGCAGCAGCTTGAGCTGGACCAGTGAGACCACGGCGAGGATGACGAACAGTACGAGCGCCATCGCCGACGCGTACCCGAAGTCGAACCGGGTGAACGCACGTTCGTAGATGTAGTAGTAGATCACTCTGGTCGCGTTGATCGGACCGCCTTGCGTGGTCACGGCGACCGTGTCGAAGATCTGGAACGACCCGATCATGGTGACCACCAGGACCATCACCAGCACGGGTCGCAGCAGCGGCAGCGTGATCCGCCAGAACGTCTTCCATTCGGTCGATCCGTCCACCTCGGCGGCTTCGTAGACGTACGACGGAATGGTCTGCAGGCCCGCGAAGACGAGCAGCGCGGTGTACCCCATGTGCCGCCAGACGTTGATTCCGGCAACTGTCGGGATCGCCCAGTGCGAGTCGCCGAAGAACGCGACCGGGTCGATCCCGATCCAGCCGAGGGCCTGGTTGACGATGCCGACCTGGAAGTCGAGCATCCAGTACCAGACCAGCGCGACCACGACGTTCGCGACCAGGTACGGCGCCAGGATGATCGCGCGGACGGTGATCGACTTGGTCAGCCGGTACATCACCATCGCGATCCCGACCGCGAGCACGGTCTGGACGCCGATGTTGATCACCACGTACTCGACCGTGACGAGGAGCGCGTTCCAGAAGAAGCTGTCCTGGAGCATCCGCTCGTAGTTGGCCAGCCCATTGAATTTCGGTGCCGAGAGCAAACTGTACTCGGTGAAGCTCAAGTACGCGCCGCGCAGCGTCGGCCAGATGTAGAAGACGACGAACCCGAGGGTGGCCGGGGCGAGGAAGATGATGGCGACCTTCAGGTCTCCCAGGCTGCGCCGCTTCCCCGGCGGTGCGGCCTGTCCCCCGTGACTTCGGTCGGTGTCGGGTGGTGCGTTGGTGGTGGTCACGGGGGATCTCCTTCTCTGTCCGGCGATCGGGCGGGCTTACCCGATCGCTGTTGCGTCCAGCAAGATCGCGTTCTCGGGCCATTGCGCGGGGATCAGCACGCCGACCGCGGCGAGGGCGGCGCCGGTCAGCTCAACGCTCTCACCGTCGGCCGACCAAGCGGCGGACCGCGAGGCCGGGCCGGGTGTCGTGACCTGCTTGATGCGGTACGTCCGGTGCGGGTCGAGGCCCGGCAGGCGTACGCGGCCGACCGCCGACGTCACCGACTGCCGCACCTGGACGACCCCGAACACGGCCCGCGAACTGTCCTGCGCCACGACACCATGCACGAGTACGTCCTCGGGGCCGCGGTCCGCGCGAATCACCCGGCCGGAGTGGAGCAGTGGGCGCAGTTCCTTGTGCAGGGCGACCCAGCCCTTGAGTTCGGTGCGCTCCTCGGGCGTTGCCGAGGCGATGTCCCACTCGATCCCGAAGTGCCCGAACAGTGCGGTGATGGCGCGGAACGACAACGTCTGCGTACGCCCGGTGGTGTGCGCCCGCGGTGGGCCCACGTGACAGCCGATCAACTCCGGCGGGAGCAGCAGCTGGGTGTACCGCTGGATGGTCTGCCGTTCGAGCGCGTCGTTGCTGTCACTGCCCCAGACCCGGTCGGTGCGCTCCAGAATGCCGAGGTCGACCCGGGCACCGCCGGACGAGCACGATTCGATCTCCAGGCCCGGGTGCCGGCGCTTCAACTCGTCGATCAGTTGGTATACCGCTTCGGTCTGCGCGTGGATACCCGCCGTACCGGTGTGCTGGTTGCCACCATCAACGAAATCACGGTTGTGATCCCACTTCAGGTACGCGATGTCGTACTCGGACAGGATGCTGTCGAGGCGCTCGAGGATGTACTCGTACGCTTCTGGTATACCAAGATTCAGGCCTTGCTGGTGGCGCGCGGTCGGTGGCATCCGGTTGCCGGTGGCAAGGATCCAGTCCGGGTGCGCGCGGGCCAGATCGGAGTCCGGGTTCACCATCTCGGGCTCGACCCACAGGCCGAACTGCAGCCCGCGGCTCTTCACATGGTCGACCAGCGGGTGCAGACCCTTCGGCCAGATGGCTTCGTCGACGTACCAGTCGCCGAGCCCGGCGTGATCGTCCCGCCGGCCGCGGAACCAGCCGTCGTCCAGTACGAACCGCTCCGCCCCGACCTCGGCGGCCGCGTCCGCAAGCGCCTTCAGCTTGTCCAGATCGAGGTCGAAGTACACGGCCTCCCAGGTGTTCAGTACGACCGGGCGCTCGGTCCGCGGATGGTGCGGCCGGGAGCGCAGGTACTCGTGGAACCGGTGCGAGACCTCGTCGAGCCCGATCCCGTACGAGCCGTAGATCCACGGAGTCGCGTACGTGTCGTTCGGGGCGAGGCGCACTTCCCCCGGAAGGAGGAGTTCACCGCCGCCGATCACGCCGTACCCGCTCATTCCGCGCTCGGCGTACGAGCGATGGTTGCCGCTCCAGGCGGTGTGCACGCCCCAGATCTCACCGCTGCGGAAGCCGAAGCTCTCGGTGCCGGCCAGTAGCAGGAGGGTGGCGTCGGCGCCGGTGCGGCCGCGGCGGTTGTCGCGGACGTGCGCACCCTGGGTGAAGGCGTGCCGCTGCGGGTGGCGTTCGCCGATGTGCCGGCCGGTCAGGTCAAGCAGCTCGGTCGCCTCGGTCGGCACCGGAAGCGCGAGGTACAGGCCGTCGAGTGTGTACGGCGTCGTGCCGGTGTTGGTCAGCTCGGCTTTGGTCTTCACCAGCCCGGACTCGGTGAGCTCGACCACGAGGCTCAGTTTCAGCCCAGCCTTCGCGTCCGCCGCGACAATCCGCACAACGCCGCCACCCCGCTCGACCCCGGCCTGCTCGACGCCGGCCTGCTCGACCGCGGCCCGCTCGCCGCCGACCCGCTCGACGCCCGCTCGCCCAGCGCCCGCTCGCTCGGCGCGGGTTAGCTCGACGCCGGTGAGTTCGAAGCTTGCCGAGAAGTCCTGGCCGTCGCGGTGGCCGTTCAGCCCAGGCAGACCGAACCACCCCGCCGAGTACTCCGGCACGATCGCGATCGGACAGTTGTCGTCCAGCCCGTTCCCGTCCTGCACCCCGCCGGCGCCGCGGCGCAGCTCCAGTAGCGCGTTCGCGGTCAGATCACCAAGGTCCGCACCCCAGTGCAGCACGGACGGAAGCCCCGGACCGGAGCAGTCCAGCACCAGCCCGACCCCACCACCCCGAAGCTGCAGAATGTTCGACACTGTTGATTCACTCCGCTTTCTGATTGATTTCAGGACGGAACTATTTCCCGCCACAGCCCACTTGTCAATGCTTCACGAAGTGAAGTAAGTACAAGAGCCAGTTACAACGAAGGAACGGCGCCCCCACCCCATCCCGGTCCGCGGCACCTTCCGTCCAACCTCCCCAGCAGCCCCCCACCCCCGGCCACCTCCTCAGCATTCCTACGTGGAGACCGCTCCGGCCGAGGCGCACGTGGTGCTGCTCGGCTCGTCACTCGGCGCCGACCACCAGATGTGGGCACCGCAGCTAGACGTCCCCGCTTCCGGCCGTTGCCAGGCTGAACATCCCGACCACCGAGCTCGCCCGCCACTCCGCCACACCTGCGCGCCGCCACTCACGCGCGCCACGCCCCCACTCCTGTGCGCTCCCACTCCTGCGCGCCCCACTCCTGCGCGCCGCGCCGCCGCGGGCGGCATCCGTGAGCCGGACCGTCTGGTTGGTGTTTAGCGGCTGAGGTTAGTGGTTGAGGTTGCGGCGGCGAACCGAGTGGAGCCAGTTGTTGACTCGGGTGACGTCCGGGGTCGCGGGCAGGCTCGTGTGTCGTAGGGCGTCGTCGAGCTCCCCGTGGAGCCGCAACCGCCAGCGCTCCACCTCGTCCCAGGGCAGTTCCCCGCGCCTGACCTGCAACAGCCGATCCCGGTACTTGCCGGCATCAACCACAAGAGTTGCCTCAAGCAACAGCTCCCGACCCGCGAGCAACAAGCGGATCAGATGCATGACGTGCTTCCACTTCGGCGCCCCGTCCCGCCGCAAGTCCGTCTCGAGCTTCTTGAACTGACTCAGCACATACCCGGAGTACGTCTGGTACGCCAACTGTGACAGAAAAGCCTGCCGCAGCCCGACCAACTCCTCACCCAGCGGAGTCTGCCGCACAACCAACGGCGAGTGCAGCACCTCGAGCAGATTCGGGTTCGACTTCAGCGCAAGCTCGCAGAACCGCTCGACCTCCCACGAGAACCACTCCACCTCCGGCCCGTCCACATGCGCCGGCGGTTTCACCAGCGACCAGAACGCCTCGGTCGGCGCCACGTACACCCCGCGCGTATCGGTATCCGACTCATCGGTATCGAGCCCGAACGCCCGCGACCCCACCACCGCCGCGTAGATCGTGTGCTCCAGCACCAGCCGATCCCCATCCGGCTGATCAAGCCCAACCGCCTCGTCCTGGTATGCCGCACGCAAACTCAACTGATCGCGCCCCGCCACCGTCTCCCGGCCATCAACAAGCCGAACCACGTACCGCCCATCACCCGTGACACCAGCCACCCGCCCAGTCGCACCCCGCTGCGCAGTGGGGCTGCCCCGTTTTGACGGACATCCGAGATCAGGAGCTTGTGCTCCGGAAGG
>NZ_BAAAPH010000020.1:0-164638 GCF_039531045.1 Kribbella hippodromi
CCCGACCAGCCCCCACCCCACCGCCGCCCGCCGCCCGCCCGTCCCCTGCTGCCCCGTCTCAGGGGTCAGCCCCTGAGCCGATGGGTTGACCCCCGAGAATCAGCCGGCCAAACCCACCAACTCAGGGGTCAGCCCCTCAAACGACGGCCACGCCAGGGCGGCCGTATGAGGACGCGGACGGTACGAGGTACCTGCCGATGTTCCGGCAGCCGGTGATGGTGTTCGCGGGGTCCAAGGAGTTTATGGCGACCGCGCACGAGCGGGCGCTGTCGCGGCAGATTGAGCACTCTGTTTTCACCCAGGACCTGTTCAGCACCGGCAACGATCGCGACAACCGCGCGGCCGTCAAAGCAGTCCGCACCGCCGACCTGGACCTGGTCGGGATCGCCTTCTACGGTCCGAAGAACGCCGTCGACAAGGTTCTCAAAGGCGCCGCGAAGCACCCCTGATCAGCGCCTGCTCACCGCGCCCTCGGCGCCTGCTCACCGCGCGCTCAGCGCCGCTCACCGCGCGCTCAGCGACTGCTCACCGAGCCTCAGCGCCTGCTCACCGTGCCCTCGGCGCCGCTCGCCGCGGCCTCGGCGTCTGCTCATCGGGCCGTCGGCGGCTGGGCGCCGGGTTCAGCGTGGTGCGAATTTGGTCCAGTTCGCGCCTTGGTCGGTGCTCAGGACGACCTCGGTGGTGCGGCGTTTCGGTACCTCGAAGCCGTACATCAGCTGGGCGTCGCCTTCGAGGTCGGCCAGGTCGCCGGGGTAGCCGCGGTCCAGGTTCGCGGCGCCGTCGCGGACCCGGTACAGCCGCGGCCGCTCGTTCGGGCGGCCGCCGAGCATCAGCGCGGTGCCGTCGTCGAACGCCAGCGGCGGGGTGTTCAGGGCCGGCGGCGGGTGGTCGACCGTACGCCAGCTCGCCCCGCGGTCGGTGGAGATCCGCATCGACGCGACCGTCTGTCCGTTGTCGCCGACCGTGACCGCGGTCATCACCAGCGTGCGCCCGTCCGGGCTGACCGCGAGCTGGCCGAGCTGGTTGTGGCTGTCCAACGCCCGCGAACCCCAGGTCTTGCCGCCGTCGTCGGTCCAGAGCACGTCCGTCCGGCCGATCCCGCTCAGCACCCAGCAGCGGCTGGTCTGGTCGCAGATCGGCGACCGGGTACCGCGGGTGTCGAGCATCCGCACCGACGACTCGTGCGGGTTCACGACCACGATCCGGCCCGGCACGATCCGGTCGGAGAGGATCTCGCCGCGCTGGAAGGTCGACGTGGACAGCCGGTACCGCAGCCGGGTCAGCAGCGGGCCGTCGTACGTGAGCTGGTACATCATCGTGGTGTCGCCGGTCAGCGTGCCTTCGCGCGGCGGCGCGATCGCGATCGCCTCGTTGCCGGACTTCAGCGTCACGTACGGGACCGGCCACTCCGGGGAGGTCGCGCGGGCGCCGTCACGGTCGATCACCGCGGCGTACTTGCAGTTCGGCCCGCTGGTGCAGTCGGACCAGCCGGCCGCCCAGCGGTTCCGGGTCACCATCGTGATCGACAGCACCTGCGCCCGGGACGCGTTCACCACGGCGGTCCCGGGCCGCCCGGCCGCGGCCGGCGAGATCACCACCGGGTCGGCAACGGCCTCGCCCCGGTGCCCGGTCGCGGTCAGGACCGCGAGCACCAGGGACGCGATCACGGCCAGCACCCCGAGGACGAGCAGCGGGGGCATGCTGCGGGGGAGGCCGCAGCGCGCCAGCAGGTCCACCAGCCGGCGGTATCCACGGTCGAGGACCTCACGCAGGCGCTGCACGTTCACCCCCCGGGGTCAGATCGGTCCCCGGCGAGGGCAGGGATCAGGTCGGCGGGAGAATCTTATCCGGCGCGAGGCCCAGCCGAGGTCACACCCGGCGGAAGATCAGCGCCCGCTTGACTTCCTGGATCGCCTTCGTCACCTCGATGCCGCGCGGGCAGGCGTCGGTGCAGTTGAAGGTGGTCCGGCAGCGCCAGACACCTTCCTTGTCGTTCAGGATCTCCAGCCGCTGCTCGGTGCCCTCGTCCCGGCTGTCGAAGATGAACCGGTGCGCGCCGACGATCGCCTGCGGGCCGAAGTACTGCCCGTCGGACCAGAACACCGGGCAGGACGTCGTACACGCCGCGCACAGGATGCACTTGGTGGTGTCGTCGAAGCGGTCCCGGTCCTCCTGGGACTGGATCCGCTCCCGGGTCGGCTCGTGCCCGGAGGTGACCAGGAACGGCATCACCGCCCGGTACGCGTCGAAGAACGGCTCCATGTCGACGACCAGGTCCTTCAGCACCGGCAGGCCCTTGATCGGCTCGACGGTGATTTCCTTCTCCGGGTTCAGGTCCTTGATCAGCGTCTTGCAGGCCAGCCGGTTCCGGCCGTTGATCCGCATCGCGTCCGAACCGCAGACACCGTGCGCGCAGGACCGCCGGAAGGTCAGCGTGCCGTCCTGTTCCCACTTGACCTTGTGCAGCGCGTCCAGCACCCGGTCGGTCGGCTGCAGCGTGACCGAGTACGTCTTCCACTCGGCATCAACAGAATGCTCAGCGTCGACGGCCTCGGGGTTGTACCGCAGGATCTTGACCTTGACGTCCATCAGTACTTGCGCTCCATCGGCTTGTAGCGAGTCTGTACGACGGGTTTGTAGTCGAGCCGGATGCTGACAGTTTCCGTACCGTCCTCGGCAACTGAGACTTCCCGGTACGCCATCGTGTGCCGCATGAAGTTCACGTCGTCGCGCTTGTCGTAGTCCTCGCGGAAGTGCCCGCCGCGGGACTCCTTGCGGGCCAGCGCGCCCGCCACCAGCACCTCGGCCAGGTCGAGCAGGAAGCCGAGCTCGACGGCCTCGAGCAGATCGGTGTTGAACCGCTTGCCCTTGTCCTGGACGGCCACGTTCGCGAAGCGCTTCTTCAGCGCCTCGAGATCGGTCAGCGCCTGCTTCAGCGAGCCCTCGGTCCGGTACACCTGCGCGTTCAGGTCCATCGTCGCCTGCAGGTCGGACCGGATCGCCGCGATCCGCTCCTCGCCGGTGGAGTTGCGCAGCCCCTCGACCAGGTCGACGACGTACTGCTCCGGGTTCTCCGGGAGCTCCTCGAAGGACGCGGTGGCGGCGTACTCGGCGGCGGCGATGCCCGCGCGCCGGCCGAACACGTTGATGTCCAGCAGCGAGTTCGTCCCCAGCCGGTTCGCGCCGTGCACGGACACGCAGGCGACCTCACCGGCGGCGTACAGGCCGGGGATGATGTCGTCGTTGGTGGCCAGCGCCTCGCCCTTGATGTTGGTCGGGATGCCACCCATCGCGTAGTGCGCGGTCGGGAACACCGGGATCTGCTCGGTGTACGGCTCCACCCCGAGGTACGTGCGGGCGAACTCGGTGATGTCCGGCAGCTTGGCGTCGATGTGCGCCGGCTCCAGGTGGGTCAGGTCGAGCATCACGTACGCGCCGTCCGGGCCGCAGCCACGGCCTTCGCGGACCTCGTTCGCCATCGCGCGGGCGACCATGTCCCGCGGCGCCAGGTCCTTCACGGTCGGCGCGTACCGCTCCATGAACCGCTCGTTGTCCTTGTTCCGCAGGATGCCGCCCTCACCACGGGCCGCCTCCGACAGCAGCACGCCGAGCCCGGCCAGACCGGTCGGGTGGAACTGGAAGAACTCCATGTCCTCCAGCGGCAGGCCCTTGCGCCAGACGATGCCCATGCCGTCACCGGTCAGCGTGTGCGCGTTCGAGGTGGTACGGAACACCTTGCCGAAGCCACCGGACGCGAAGATCACCGACTTCGCCGAGAACACGTGCAGCTCACCGGTGGCCAGCTCGTACGCGACCACGCCGCTGGCCTTGCCGTCGGTCATCAACAGGTCGAGAACGTAGTACTCGTTGAAGAATTCGACGTTCTGCTTGATGCACTGCTGGTACAGCGTCTGCAGGATCATGTGACCGGTACGGTCGGCCGCGAAGCAGGAGCGGCGGACGACCGCCTCGCCGTGGTTGCGGGTGTGCCCACCGAAGAACCGCTGGTCGATCTTGCCCTCGGCGGTCCGGTTGAACGGCAGGCCCATCTTCTCCAGGTCGAGAACCGCGTCCACGGCCTCCTTGCACATCACCTCGGCCGCGTCCTGGTCGACCAGGAAGTCACCACCCTTGACCGTGTCGAAGGTGTGCCACTCCCAGTTGTCCTCCTCGACGTTCGCCAGCGCGGCGCACATCCCACCCTGGGCGGCGCCGGTGTGCGAGCGGGTCGGGTAGAGCTTGGTGAGCACGGCGGTACGGGTCCGCTTGCTGGATTCGAGCGCGGCGCGCATACCCGCTCCGCCCGCGCCGACGATGATTACGTCGTACTGATGGACCTGCATGACGTCCTTTATTTGTTGGTGCAGACCGGCAACGTGGAGTTGGGGTCGAGGCAGGGGTCGAAGGTGAAGATCACCAGGGTGCCGAGGACGACGATCACGACCGCGGCCGTGATCAGCAGCGCCTTCAGCCAGAACCGGGTCTGGTCCTTCTCGGCGTAGTCGTTGATGACCGTGCGCAGCCCGTTGCTGCCGTGCAGCATCGCCAGCCAGAGCATCAGCAGGTCCCAGACCTGCCAGAGCGGGTTGGCCCACTTGCCGGCCACGAAACCGAAGTCCAGCGCGGTGATCCCGCCGCCGAGCATCAGGTTCACGAACAGGTGCCCGAGCACCAGGATCACCAGGGCGAGCCCGGACAGCCGCATGAACAGCCAGCTGTACAGCTCGAAGTTGGTCTGGCCGGACCGGTTCCGGCCACCGCCCTTGAGCTTGCGGCCGCGGCTGCTGGACCGGGGCGCGGCGATCGCGGGGGTGTTGTCTGGCATCTCAGCCTCCGAACACGTGGGTCAGATGCCGGATGACGAACGGCACGAACAGCACCACCCAGAGCACGCCGACACCGATCATCAGCTGCCGCTGGTAGCGCGGGCCCTTGGCCCAGAAGTCCACCAGGATCAGCCGGATGCCGTTGAACGCGTGGAACAGGATCGCCGCCACCAGCCCGACCTCGAGCAGGCCGACGACCGGGTTCTTGTAGGTGCCGATGACCTCGTTGTACGCGTGCGGCGAGACCCGGACCAGTGCGGTGTCCAGCACGTGCACCAGCAGGAAGAAGAAGATCCCCACACCGGTGATCCGGTGCGCGACCCATGACCACATGCCCTCCCGGCCGCGGTAGAGCGTACCGGCTGGTTTGCTGGGCAAACCGATCCTCCGATCGGGGTTCCGAACCTGGCGGACACCAGGCCGATTCGATGCTAGTCCCGCCACCGCCCCGGAATTGTCCTGACAGGTGTGAGATCGGTCGCGTCGGTGGCCCATCGGCCCGGCCCCGGAGTGGCCCTCGACGGGGTGCCCTTCGATGCCCTTGACTTCAACTGAGCTTGAACGGAAACACTGGCGAGCAGCCGAACGACAGGAGAACTACGGTGAGTTTCTGGATCTGTGCGACCTGCGCGGTCGAGCACGCCGAGCAGGTCGAGGTGTGCGCGATCTGCGCCGACGAACGGCAGTGGGTGCCCGCCGACGGTCAGCACTGGACCACCCTCGACGAGCTGGCCGGCACCGAGGTGACCATCGACGAGGTGGAGCCCGGCCTGTACGGCCTGCGCTCGAAGCCGCCGATCGGGATCGGGCAGCAGTCGATGCTGGTGACAACGACCGCTGGCAACCTGCTCTGGGATCCGATCGGGTACGTGGACGACGACGCCGTCCGCCGGGTGCGTGAACTCGGCGAGGTGGTGGCGATCATCGCCAGTCATCCGCATATGTACGGGGTGCAGGTCGAGTGGAGTCGTCTGCTCGGGGATGTGCCGGTGTACGTCGCGGAGGCCGATCAGGAGTGGGTGGCGCGGCCGGACGCGGCGATTCGTACCTGGTCCGGTGAGTTGAAGCCGCTACCGGGCGTGACGGTTGTTCAACCGGGCGGTCATTTTCCGGGGAGTGCGGTGGTGCACTGGGCGGATGGTGCCGAGGGCAAGGGAGTGATCTTGTCGGGCGACACGATCTTCGCGAACCCGGACCGGACGTCGGTCAGCTTCATGCGCAGCTACCCGAACCGGATCCCGCTCTCCGGCGCTGTTGTCGATCGGGTTGCCCGGTCGCTGGATCCGTTCGAGTACGACCGGCTGTACAACAACTTCGGCGCCTCGATCCCGGTCGACGCCAAGGCAGTGGTCCGCAGCTCCGCCGACCGGCACGCCGCCTGGGTCCGGGGGGATTACGACCATTTGACGTGAGGGGGCGGCTAACGACAGGAGGTAGTGCTGGATTGCTGGGCTTGCGGTGTCGCGCTGAGCGTGAAATCCGGCTCAGCGGGCGACTACCTCCTGTCGTTAGGCGACCAGGACAGTCAGGCGGCTAGGCGGGCGTGAGCCAGGCGGTGGTGGAGGGCTAGGAGGCGGTTGGTGCAGGTTTGCCAGGTGTAGAGCTCGGCTCGGCGGCGGGCGGCGGCTCGGCGGTGGGGGAGCTCGGCCAGGGCCAGGACGGCATCCGCCAGGTCAGCGGGGTTGGCGGGGGCCCAGCGGCCGCAGGTTTCGTCGACCAGTTCGCGGGCGCCGCCGGTGTTCGCGGTGACGACCGGCGTGCCGGCCGCCAGCGCTTCCAGAACCGCCAGCCCGAAGGTTTCGCCGGGGCAGACGGACAGCGCGATGTCCGCCTCGGCGAGCCGGGTCGCGAGCGTTTGCCGGCCGTCGACGTACCCGTGGAACGTCACCGGCGCATCACCGGCGATCTCCACCAGTTCGTCCAGGTGCGGACCCGTCCCGTACACATCCAGCCGCAGCTTCACACCCCGCCGGTGCAGTTCGGCGGCAGTGGCGACGGCGAGGTGCGGGCTCTTCTCCCGGGACAGTCGCCCGGCGTGCACAAGTTTCAGTACGCCGTCATCGGCCGGCGTACCGAGCGACGGGTGGAAGGTCTCCAGATCGACCCCAAGCGGAATCCGTACCAGCGGGGTCGTCACCTCGTCGAACTCGGCCGCCGCGTACCGCGAGGTCACCACCACCGCGTCGTACGTCCGCCCGAGGATCTTGTACAACGCGGCCACCGTGGCGACCATCCCGAGCTGGCTGTACTTCACGCCGTCGGAGCCCCACCACAACGTCCGCAGGCTGCTGTCGCCCGCCCGTTGCGTGACCGCGCCGAGCATCCGGCCCGGCCGGAGCACGTCGTTCCCGCCGAGCTGACCCGGACGGGCCGCGCCGAGCGCGAGCATCGCGTCCAGCCGTTCGTGGCTGAACAGTACGGTGCCGATGTCGTTCCGCCGGGCCCAGCGCGCGACCGGGAGCAGGGTCGACTTGTCGGAGATCTCGACCGTGGTCGGCTGGAACTTCTTCAGCAGGTCGATCACGGTCCAGGGCGTGGTGATCAGCCGGTACCCGCCACTCACCTTGGGCGCCTTCACCCGCACGATCGTGCCGAACTCGGTCTCGACCACGACGTCCTTCTCGCCCGGCGTGATCACGATCCGCTCGGCGCCCGCCTCGACGTACCCACGCCCGACATGCTCGATCGCGGTCCGCATCCCGCCGGACGTCGGCCCGACGAAGTTCGCCAACTGCGCGATCCGCAACCCGTTCATCGGCGTCCCCGCGGCGCCGCGCTGGTGCGGCTCGTGTCGCTCGGCCGGCTCATGCGACCCGCCGGACGGTGGCGGCTTCGCGGAGCACTTCGGCGTAGTGCCGGTCGACCAGGTCGTCGACGACCGCCGGCCACGTACGCGACTGAACCCGCCGCAGCCCACTCGCCGCCATCCGGCCGCGGGCGGTCGGATGATCCAGCAGCGTCTTGACCGCGGCACGCAACGACCCGGGCTTGCCGGGCTCGAACAGCAAGCCGTTCTCACCCGGATGAATCAGATCGAGCGGCCCACCCGCCGCCGGCCCAACCGTCGCGACCCCCGACGCCTGCGCTTCCTGAATGGTCTGGCAGAACGTCTCGTGTTCACCTGTGTGCACGAAAACGTCAAGCCCGGCGAAGATCGACGCCAGGTCGGCCCCACGGCGCATCCCGAGAAAGGTTGCCGTCGGCAACGCATGCTCCAGCGCGGCCCGATCCGGCCCGTCCCCGACGACCACGATCCGGCAGTCCAAGTCAGTCAGTTCAGCCAGCCGGCGAACCTTCTTCTCGGCCGCGAGCCGTCCCACGTACCCGACGATCGGCCGCCCGTCCGGCGAAATCTCCCGCCGCCACTGCTCGTCCCGATGCTTCGGATCGAACAGTTCGAGGTTCACGCCACGTCCCCACAAATGCACCCGCGGCACGCCCCGCTGCACCAGCGCGCCGACGGCCGCGGACGACGGAGCGAGGGTCCGATCGGCGCGGGAGTGCGTGCGCGTCACCCAGCGCCAGATCCCGCGATCCGCGGCCGCGTACCACGGGTACTGCCGCGCGAACCCGGCGATGTCGGTCTGGAAGATCGCCACCGTCGGTACGCCGAGCCGGCGCGCGGCGCGCAGCCCGTACGCCCCGATGATGAACGGTGACGCGAGATGCACCAGGTCCGGGCGGAAGTCGGCCATCGCCCGCTCGATCGACGGATCCGGCAGGCCGACCGGGTACTCCTTGTACCCCGGTGTGCGGAAACTGCGGGCCCGGATCACCTGGACGTCGCCGTAGCTGTCCGGCCCGGGCCCGGGGGCGATGATCAGCAACTCGTGCCTGCGGGCACGCAGCCGGTCGGCGACGTGGCGAGCCGTGTTCGCCACGCCATTGATCTGCGGCAGGAAAGTCTCGGCCACCATCACGATTCGCACACTCCGAAGGTTCCTCACCAAGCGTGAACCCTCGGCGACACTCCCATGACCCCACGTCGATCCCCTGTCGACACCTGCAAAACATTGAAGTGTCCTTCAGGTAGCCACCGAGCGGCGTTTGGTCGCCGGACGCGAACCTGGGGGATCAGCACAGGGTCAAGGCGCGATGACCGGAACGCTGGGGAAGTACGTCAGGTAGCGGTTGGCATCGCGGGTGAGGAGGCGGTGACCGGCGATCGCGGCGTGGGCGCCGATGTAGAAGTCAGCGATCGGTGACCGGCGGGTTCCGCCCCGCCGGCGGTAGCTGACGTAGGCCTTCCCGGCGAGGAACCCGGCCTCGAACGGCAGCGGCTCACGCTGCAACTCGGCTTCGGCAAGCACCTCGTCCAGTTCCTCGATGGAGCCGAAGTCGACCGACACCTCCGCGTACACGATCGGGTTGATCACCAGCGGCCCCTCGTCGCCCGCGCGGGCGAGGGCGTCCTCCGACCAGTCCGCCCACTTCGGATCGTCGGTGGTCAGGTCGAGCAGGACGCAGGCGTCGACGAGTGTCGTCGGCGGCCGGACCAGGGTGAGATCAGTCTTCGCCACGGAGCAGGTCCATGATCTCGTCGGTGCTCATCCCGCTGCTGCCACGGCCGCGCAACCGGCTCGCGGCCCGGCGGCCGTGGGACCGGTTGGACTTTGCCCGGACCAGCTGCACGGCGCTCCCGCGGACGACGAACTCCACCTCGTCGCCTTCGTGCAGCCCGAGGTGCTCGCGGATCTCCACCGGCACGGTCAGCTGACCCTTCGGTCGCAGTTTCATGGCACCTCCCGAGTAGGAATCCAACTGGTAGGAATCCTACCCGCCGGCCGGAGCTCGTGCGCGGCGGCGGTAGAGGTGCTGGATGTCACCTGGTGGTGCGTACCAGTGGGGGTGTGGTTCGGATTACCGTGGGGAGATGGGTCATCGCAGTGAGTCGGGGTTCGAGGTTTTGCCGGTGTACGGGCCGTTGGACGGGTTCGATCCGGCGGCGAAGCTCGGTGCGCCGGGGGAGTTTCCGTACACCCGGGGCGTCTACCCGACCATGTACACCCAGCGGCCGTGGACGATGCGGCAGTACGCCGGGTTCGGGACCGCGGCCGAGTCGAACCAGCGGTATCACCAGCTGATCGACCACGGCACGATGGGTTTGTCGGTCGCGTTCGACCTGCCGACCCAGATGGGGTACGACTCCGACGCCCCGATCGCGCACGGTGAGGTCGGGAAGGTCGGTGTCGCGATCGACTCGATCGACGACATGCGGGTGCTGTTCGACAAGATCCCGCTGGACCAGGTGTCGACGTCGATGACGATCAACGCGCCGGGTTCGGTGCTGCTCCTGCTGTACCAACTGGTCGCCGAAGAGCAGGGCGTGTCCGGCGACAAGCTCACCGGCACGATCCAGAACGACGTGCTGAAGGAGTACATCGCCCGCGGTACGTACATCTATCCGCCGAAGGAATCACTGCGGCTGATCAGCGACATCTTCGCGTACTGCAAGGCCGAACTGCCGCGCTGGAACACGATCTCGATTTCCGGGTACCACATGGCCGAGGCCGGTGCGACGCCCGCGCAGGAGATCGCGTTCACGCTGGCGAACGGGATCGAGTACGTGCGGGCGGCGATCGCGTCCGGGCTGGACGTGGACGAGTTCGCGCCGCGGTTGTCGTTCTTCTTCGTCGCGCGCACCACGCTGCTGGAGGAGGTGGCGAAGTTCCGCGCCGCGCGGCGGATCTGGGCGCGGGTGATGCGGGACGAGTTCGGCGCGAAGAACCCGAAGTCGCTGATGCTCCGCTTCCACACCCAGACCGCCGGCGTCCAGCTCACCGCACAGCAGCCCGAAGTGAACCTGGTACGCGTCGCGGTGCAGGGCCTGGCCGCCGTCCTCGGTGGAACCCAGTCGCTGCACACGAACTCGTACGACGAGGCGATCGCGCTTCCGACCGAGAAGGCGGCGCGGCTGGCCCTTCGTACGCAGCAGGTGCTCGCGTACGAGACGGATGTGACGGCGACGGTGGATCCGTTCGCCGGGTCGTATGTGGTGGAGGCGCTGACCGACGAGGTCGAGGCCGCCACGCTCGAGTTGATGGAGCAGGTCGAGGAGTACGGCGGTGCGGTCGCCGCGATCGAGCAGGGCTTCCAGAAACAGGAGATCGAGCGGTCCGCGTACCGCATCGCGCAGCAGATCGACACGGCCGAACGGGTTGTCGTCGGCATGAACAAGTTCAAGATCTCCGACGAGGAACCGTACGAGCCGCTCCGCGTCGACCCGGCCATCGAGGCCCAGCAAACCGCCCGCCTGGCCACCCTCCGCAGCACCCGCAACCAGGCCGCCGTCGACGAGGCCCTGGCCGCCCTGAAAAAGGCTGCCCAAGGCACCGACAACTGCCTCTACCCGATGAAACAGGCCCTGAAAGCCCAGGCCACGGTAGGCGAAGTCTGCGACACCCTCCGCGAAGTCTGGGGCGCCTACGTCCCCGCCGACACCTTCTGATCCGGACCTAATCCAGGAGGGCGGTCGAGGTCAGGAGGGTGGTGGCTACGGTGATGGCTTCTTCGGAGGGGTTGAAGGTGGGGGTGTGGAGGTCGCCGGTGGTGTCCAGGGTGGGGGGCCGGACGCCTAGGCGGGCCATGGCGCCGGGGACGTGTTCGAGGTACCAGGCGAAGTCTTCGCCGCCGAGGCTCTGATCGGTGGGGGCGACGGCGCTGGAACCCAGTGTCTGGTGGACGGCGTTCTGGAGGACGGCGATCGCGGTGGCGTCGTTCATCACGGGAGGTACGCCGTGGGTGACCTCCGTGTCGACCTCCACGCCGTACGGGCGGGTGATCTGCTCGGCCAGCGCGGGGATGAGCTCCTCGGCGAGGCGCCAGGCGTTCACATCGAGGCAGCGGAGCGTACCTTCGGCCTCGCCCCGGGACGGGATCGCGTTTGCGGCGGAGCCTGACGTGATGCGACCCCAGACCAGCGACATGCCCGCGCGCGGATCGACGCGCCGGGACAGCGCGGCCGGCAACTGAGAGACCAGCGTCGCCAGCGCGTACACCAGATCAGCAGTCAAATGCGGCCGGGACGTGTGCCCGCCAGGTCCGGTCAGATACACCAGAAGCTTGTCAGCAGCGGCAGTCAGCGCGCCGACCCGCAGACCGACCTGCCCGACCTGCAGCCGCGGGTCGCAGTGCACGCCATAGATCCGGCGTACGCCGTCGAGCCCGCCCGCCGCGATCACGCCGAGCGCACCGCCGGGCATCACCTCCTCGGCCGGCTGGAAGATCAACCGCACCCGCCGGTCCAGCTGCCCGTCACGCGCCATCCCGGCCAGTACCAGCCCGGTGCCCAGCAGCGCCGAGGTGTGTACGTCGTGACCGCACGCGTGCGCGACACCGTCGATCGTCGACTGCCAAGGCTCCACCACACCATCCGGCACCGGCAGGGCGTCGATGTCCGCCCGGAGCGCGACGCAGGTGTCACCCGATCCGATGTCGCAGATCAGCCCGGTACCGGTCGGGAGCACCCGCGGCGACAGTCCGGCTTCGACCAGGCGCTTCTCCAGCAGCGCGGTCGTGCGTACCTCATGCCACCCGAGCTCCGGGTGCGCATGCAGGTCGCGCCGTACGTCGACCATCTCCTCGCGTACTGCCTCGACGCGCGCCAGCACGTCCGCGACCAGTAACTGGTGAGTCATCCCGCGATTGTGGCAGACGGTGAATTTCAGGCCGAAAGCACTATTTCGCCGGCTGCTTTTCCTTCGCCACGATGAATGTCCAGTGCGTTCCCGGTGTCGTTGTCAGCCGCAACGAGGTGGCCTTGGACTCGGTCAGCATCCGGAGCCGGGCCGGTACGCCGTCGCAGCTCACGTCCCAGGGATCGCTGCCCGTGACCTCGACATGCAGACCCGCGCCCCGGCACCGTGCGTACAGAACGTAATCGGGTCCGAAGGAGCCGGCGATCGGCGCCTTGAGCGAGCTCTGGCCACTGCGTGTGACGACGGCAACATCGGTCGGCAGCGTCGTCAGCGAGACGTCACCCGCGGAACCCCCGGCGTCAGGCCCAGAGGAAGTCGGCTCAACCACAGGGGTCGACGGTGTACTCGCCGCGGTGCCGGAGCCCTGCCCGCACCCGGCCGCGAGGGCGAGCACGGCAACCGCCGCGCCCACCCCCAAGACCGAGGGCCGGCTCAGTAGATCAGCCACTGGGCCCGGCTCGGTGCGTGCGCGGTCCAGGACTGCCGGATCGTGCCGGCGCCGCCGCCGTAGTACGAGAGGGTGCTGTGGCCGCGGACGTTCTCCTGGTAGATGCCGCGGTCGCAGTACACGGTGTCCTTCGCCTTGACGGTGAAGTTTGCCGAGGTCACGTACCCGGTGGCCATCGAGGTCTGTACGTTCGCGGTCACCGACGCCTCGACGCTGGCGAAGATCGCGGCCTTGACCTCGGCCTTCACGCCGACGCTGACGCCCCAGGTGACGGTCTTGCTGACCGAGGCCTGGCAGGACGCCGTGATCGGGTAGTTCCGCAGGTTGCGGACCGAGTCGCGGTAGCCGGCCGTGAACGAGACCGGGATGCGCTTGTCGATCGTGCTGCAGGCGCGCCAGTTGTAGCCCGACTTGCAGGAGGTCGCGGCCGAGGCGGTCGGCGCCTGGACGACGCTCAGGCCGACGACGGCGAGGGTGGCAGTCAGGCCGGCGGCACCGGCCTTGATCAAACGTGAACTCATCCGAACTCCCCCGTACAGGTTGTCCCGGTGGCCGGAGCCACTCGAGATGGTTGCTGAGAGTCACAACATAGGTCGCCGTCCGCGAGCAGGTCGATGCCTTCTGCAACAACCTGCAATGTGGCCTATCACACACCGAAGTTGACTCGTCACCGAAAGTCGATCGGCCGGAGTGGCTGGTCACTATCAGGTATCGGGGTCGCCGCGCAGTTCTGCGAATGCGTCCGGACGCTTATAGTCTGCGGATGCGGTACGCGGGAATCCGGCGTGTCGCGAAAAGATTTCCGGGACTAAGGAGACCTCCGGTGAAGAAGTACCTGCGGGGAGTGGCAGTTGCGGGCGTCCTCACGCTCGCCGTTGCCGCATGCGGTAGCAAGCCGACGACCAGCGACAACGCCGGCGGCGCCAAGAAGGACTTCAAGGCGTGCATGGTCTCCGACTCCGGAGGTTTCGACGACAAGTCCTTCAACCAGACCTCGTACAAGGGGATGCAGGACGCCGTCAAGGCGCTGAACATCAACGAGGCGAAGGTCGAGTCGAAGTCGGACAACGACTACCCGACCAACATGACCGCGATGGTGTCGCAGAAGTGCAACATCATCGTCGGGGTCGGCTTCAAGCTGAACGACTCCACCTACAAGGCGGCCGCGGCCAACGCCGGGATCAAGTTCGCCCTGGTCGACCCGGGTGACCTGGCCACGCTGCCGAAGGCGGCCAACGTCAAGCCGCTGGCCTTCAACACCGCCCAGTCCAGCTACCTGGCCGGCTACCTGGCCGCCGGGATGTCGAAGAGCGGCAAGGTCGGTACGTTCGGCGGCGTGCAGATCCCGACCGTGACCATCTTCATGGACGGTTTCGCCGAGGGCGTCAAGCACTACAACGAGGCAAAGGGCAAGAACGTCCAGGTCCTCGGCTGGGACGAGAACACCCAGAAGGGCCTGTTCGCGGGCGGCTTCGAGGACAAGGCGAAGGGCCAGACCACCGCGCAGAACCTGGTCACCCAGGGCGCGGACATCCTGTTCCCGGTGGCCGGCCCGGCCGGTCTCGGCGCGCTCCAGGCGGCCAAGGCCAGCAGCGGCAAGGTGAACGCGATCTGGGTGGACACCGACGGCTGCGTCAGCGCGGCGGAGTACTGCAGCGTGCTGCTGTCCAGCGTCTTCAAGGGCATGGACGTCGCGGTCCAGGACGTCATCACGGCGACGGTCGACAACAAGTTCGACCCGACCGCGTACGTCGGAACCCTGCAGAACAACGGCACCGGCCTGTCGCCGTACCACGAGTTCGACAGCAAGATCCCGGCCGACCTGAAGTCGGAGATCGACCAGCTGAAGAAGGACATCGTGGACGGCAAGATCACCATCGCGTCGAAGGCTCAGCCGAAGAGCGCGTCCTGATCCACCGCGGTACCGAACAAGGAGTACGGTGCGAGCCAGGAGGGCGGACCCACAGGTCCCGCCTTCCTGGCTCGCCGTCTGAGAGGGAGGCGTCCCCGCATGCACCTCGAGCTGTCCGGGCTGACCAAGAGCTTCGGCTCGCTGGTCGCCAACGATCACATCGACCTGGTCATCGAGCCGGGCGAGATCCACTGCCTGCTCGGTGAGAACGGCGCCGGCAAGAGCACGCTGATGAACATGCTGTACGGGCTGCTGCAGCCCGACGAGGGCGAGATCCTGATCGACGGCGAAAAGGTGAAGATCACCTCGCCGAGTGACGCGATCAAGCACCGGATCGGGATGGTGCACCAGCACTTCATGCTGGTCCCGGTGTTCACCGTCGCCGAGAACATCATGCTCGGCCGGGAGAACACCCACCCCGGCGGCGTACTGGACCGGAAGAAGGCGCACGCCCTGGTCACCCAGCTGTCCGACCGGTACGGCCTGCAGGTCGATCCGGAGGCACTGGTCGAGGACCTTCCGGTCGGTGTCCAGCAGCGGGTCGAGATCATCAAGGCGCTCACCAACGACGCCAGCGTGCTGATCCTGGACGAGCCGACCGCGGTACTCACCCCGGCCGAGATCGACGAGCTGATCGGCGTGATGCGGCAGCTCAAGGAGAGTGGCACGTCGATCGTCTTCATCACCCACAAGCTCAAAGAGGTGAAGGCGATCGCGGACAAGATCACCGTGATCCGCCGCGGCCGGGTGGTCGGCAACGCCGAGCCGTCCGCGTCTGAGGAGGAGCTGGCCGAGCTGATGGTCGGCCGCGCGGTCGATCTGGTCGTGGACAAGGCGCCGGCCGAGCCGAAGGACACGGTGCTGCGGGTCGAGGGGCTGACCGTGATCGACGAGCGTGGCTTCACCGCGGTCGACGACGTGGACCTCGAGGTACGCGCCGGTGAGATCCTCGCGGTCGCCGGCGTGCAGGGCAACGGCCAGACCGAGCTCGCCGAGGCGCTGCTCGGGCTGACCCCGGTGGCGGCCGGCAAGATCAGCCTGGACGGCGAGGACCTGACCGGGCGGAACACCCGGCACCGGCTCGACGCCGGCATCGGGTACGTCCCCGAGGACCGCGCGCACGACGGTTTCGTCGCCTCGTTCTCGGTCGCGGAGAACCTGGTACTGGACCTCTTCCGGCAGGCGCCCTTCGGCAACGGGCTGTCGCTGCGGACGGACGAGATCGAGAAGAACGCAACGGCCCGGGTCGAGGAGTTCGACATCCGTACGCAGAGCATCGACCTGGCGGTGTCGTCGTTGTCCGGCGGCAACCAGCAGAAGGTCGTACTGGCCCGGGAGCTGTCCCGGCCGCTGAAGCTGCTGGTCGCCTCGCAGCCGACCCGCGGCGTGGACGTGGGCTCGATCGAGTTCCTGCACACCCGGATCGTGGAAGAGCGCGACAACGGTACGGCGGTGCTGATCGTGTCCACCGAGCTGGACGAGATCGCCGCGCTGGCGGACCGGGTCGCGGTGATGTACCGCGGCAAGGTGGTCGGCGTCGTACCGGCCGACACCCCCCGCGACGAGCTCGGCCTGATGATGGCCGGCGCGTCCAAGTCCGAGGCGCACGACGAGGCGATCGAGCACCCGACCACGTTGGGAACCATCTAGATGACGCCCGAAGAGAACAACACAGAAACTCCTGCCGAGCCCGCTCCGGCGCCGGCTCCGGCCAAGGAGCCGCAGCGGTCCGGGCTGCCCACCTGGGCGGTCCAGGGCCTGGTGTCGCTGAGCGCGGTCGTGCTGGCGCTGGTGGTCGGGGCGATCCTGATCATCGTCGGCGACGACAAGGTGCAGACCACGGTCGGGTACTTCGGTGCCGCGCCGATGGACACGATCTCGGCGGCGCTGAGCGCGGTCGGCGAGGCGTACAAGTCGCTGGCCGCCGGTGCGCTCGGCGGCTGGACGCCGATCAGCGAGTCGCTGACCCAGGCCACGCCGCTGATCTGCGGTGGCCTGGCGGTTTCGCTCGCGTTCCGGACCGGGCTGTTCAACATCGGCGCGCAGGGCCAGCTGATCATGGGCGCGGTGCTCGCGGCGTACGTCGGTTTCGCCTGGCACCTCCCGCCGGTCCTGCACCTCGTCCTCGCGATCGTGGCCGGCCTGGTCGGCGGTGCGATCTGGGGTGGTGTCGTCGGCCTGCTGAAGGCGCGTACGGGTGCGCACGAGGTGATCGTGACGATCATGCTGAACTACGTCGCGATCTACCTGCTGCAGTGGTTGCTGACGACAACGACCTTCCAGCGGCCGGGGCGGACCGACCCGATCTCGCCGATCGTGGACGCGAACGCCCAGTTCCCGAAGTTCGGCGGCACCCGGTTGCACCTCGGGTTCGTCCTGGCGTTGCTGGCCGCGGTCTTCGTGTGGTGGTTGCTGAACAAGTCCACGATCGGCTTCGAGCTGCGGGCAGTCGGTGCGAACGCGGACGCGTCTCGTACGGCGGGCATGTCGGTCGGTCGTGCGTACGTGATCGCGATGGTTGTTGCCGGAGCGCTGGCCGGTTTGGCCGGTGTTCAACAGGTACTCGGCACTGATCTACCGCTGACCGATGGCGTCGCGGCGTCGGTCGGGTTCGACGCGATCACGGTCGCGCTGCTCGGACGCGGTACGCCACTCGGCACCGTACTGGCCGGGTTGCTGTTCGGCGCGCTGAACGCGGGCGGTCTGCAGATGCAGCTGATCACGCAGACGCCGCTGACCCTGACCACTGTCCTGCAGGCCGTGATCGTGCTGTTCGTCGCGGCTCCGGCGCTGGTGCGCTCGATCTTCCGCTTCCTGCCGAAGGAACGCGGCGCCGGCGCCGTTCTCGCGAAGGGTTGGAACGGATGAGCGACACGACTCCGGACGCGGTTCCGGCCGCGGCACCGGCCGGACGCCAGATCGAGGCGCCGGCCGAGCGGACCCGGCGGTTGCGGGTCGGCGGTCTGATGGTGGTGTTCGCGCTGCTCGGTCTCGGGCTGGCGATCTTCACCAAGGGCGGCAAAGCGACGTTCCAGCTGGTGTCGGGGGACTTCGAGAACAACCTGCTCGGGCTGCCCGCGCAGACGGTCGGCCTGATCCTGGGCATCGTCGGCGTCGGCGCGGCGGTTGCGTACGTGCTGCGCCGGGTGCCGCAGCGGTACTCCGGCTGGCTCGCCGCCGCGCTCGGCATCTGCTTCATCGGCGCGTTCCTGTGCTGGGCGGCGGCCGGCAAGACCTTCCCGCTGGCCAACCAGTTCCAGGGCACGCTGAACTTCGCCACCCCGCTGATCCTCGGCGCGCTGGCCGGCGTGATGTGCGAGCGGGCCGGTGTCATCAACATCGCGATCGAGGGCCAGTTCCTGGTCGGCGCGTTCACCGCGGCGATCGTGTCGAGTACGACCGGCAGTGCCGCGGCGGCGCTGATCGCCGCGTCCGCGAGCGGTGTGGTGATGGCCGCGCTGCTGGCGGTGTTCTCGATCAAGTACCTGGTCAACCAGGTAGTCCTCGGGGTCGTGCTGGTGGTCTTCGCGACCGGTATCACCGGCTTCCTGTTCGACCAGTTCATGCAGCCGAAGGCGGATCAGCTGAACACACCGGCCGTGCTGTCGGCGATCAAGATCCCGGGGCTGGGCGACATCCCGTTCATCGGGCCGATCCTGTTCCGCCAGACGATCCTGGTCTACCTGATGTACCTGGCGGTCGTGGTGGTCACGTTCGTGTTGTTCCAGACCCGCTGGGGTTTGCGCATCCGCGCGGTCGGCGAGCACCCGAAGGCGGCCGACACCGTCGGGATCAAGGTCAAGCGCATCCGGTACTCGGCGGTGCTCGCGGCCGGCGTACTTGCCGGTCTGGGCGGTGCGTTCTTCACGGTCGGGTACGCCGGATCGTTCAGCAAGGAAATGACCGCGGGCAACGGGTTCATCGCGCTGGCCGCGCTGATCATGGGCCGCTGGCACCCGATCGGTGCGACCGTCGCCGCGTTGTTCTTCGGGTTCGCGACCCAGCTGCAGTCCCAGCTCCAGATCATCAACACCCCGATCCCGGGCCAGTTGTTGCTGATGGCACCGTACCTGGCGACCATCATCGCGGTGGCCGGTCTGGTCGGACGGGTCAGAGCGCCAAAGGCCGATGGTGAGCCGTACGTCACCGAGTGAGGTCGACTGGCCGGCGCTGCGGACGGCGGCCGTCGACGCGATGCACCGTGCGTACGCGCCGTACTCCGGGTTCGCGGTGGGTGCGGCCGCGTACGCCGACGACGGCCGGATCGTGGCCGGCTGCAACGTCGAGAACGCCTCGTACGGGCTGACGTTGTGCGCCGAATGCGGTCTGGTGTCGGAGCTGCACCGGACCGGCGGCGGGCGGCTGGTCGCGTTCACCTGTGTGGACCGGCACGGGCACCTGCTGACGCCGTGTGGACGGTGCCGGCAGTTGCTGCACGAGCATGGTGGCCCGGCCATGCTGATCGAGACGGCGACCGGCGTCCGGCCGCTGCGGGAGTTGCTGCCGGACGCGTTCGGGCCCGAGTTTCTGGAGGAATAGATGAGTTTCGACGCGGTGGACGTGATCCGTACCAAGCGCGACCGGGGCGAACTGAGCGACGGGCAGATCGACTGGGTGATCGACGCCTACACCAAGGGCGACGTCGCCGACGAGCAGATGTCCGCACTGGCGATGGCGATCCTGCTGAACGGGATGAACCGGCGCGAGATCGCCCGCTGGACAGCCGCGATGATCGCGTCCGGCGAGCGGATGGACTTCGGCAAGCTGTCCCGGCCGACCGCCGACAAGCACTCGACCGGTGGCGTCGGCGACAAGATCACGTTGCCGCTGGCACCGTTGGTGGCCGCGTGCGGGGTCGCCGTACCGCAGCTGTCCGGTCGCGGCCTCGGCCACACCGGCGGGACGCTGGACAAGCTGGAGTCGATCCCGGGCTGGCGGGCGGCGTTGTCGAACGACGAAATGATGCGGCAGTTGGAGGACACCGGCGCGGTGATCTGCGCGGCCGGTGACGGGCTGGCTCCGGCTGACAAGAAGCTGTACGCGTTGCGCGACGTCACCGGTACGGTCGAGGCGATTCCGCTGATCGCCAGCTCGATCATGAGCAAGAAGATCGCCGAGGGTACGGGCGCGCTGGTGCTGGATGTGAAGGTCGGCTCCGGTGCTTTCATGAAGGATCTGGCGAACGCGCGTGAGCTCGCCGAGACGATGGTTGCTCTGGGCACCGATGCCGGGGTGAAGACGGTTGCCTTGCTCACCGATATGTCGGTGCCGCTCGGGTTGACCGCGGGGAACGCGCTCGAGGTGCGGGAGTCGGTCGAGGTGCTGGCCGGTGGTGGTCCCGCCGATGTCATCGAGCTGACGCTCGCGCTCGCGGCCGAAATGCTCGCCGCGGCTGGTGTGACCGATGTGGACCCGGCGGAGAAGCTTCGCGACGGCAGTGCGATGGACGCGTGGCGGGCGATGATCTCCGCGCAGGGCGGTGACCCGGACGCCGAACTCCCGGTCGCGCCGGAGCAGCACGTCGTACCCGCTCCTTCAACTGGGGTGCTGTCAAAGCTGGACGCACTCGCGGTGGGCGTCGCCGCCTGGCGCCTCGGCGCCGGCCGCGCCCGCAAGGAAGACCCCGTCTCCCCGGTAGCCGGCGTCCAACTCCACGCCAAGCCCGGCGACCACATCACCGAAGGCCAGCCCCTCCTAACCCTCCACACCGACGACCCCACCCGCATCCCCCGCGCCCTGGACTCCCTCACCACCGCCGTCGCCGTAGCCCCCACCCACCAACCCGCCCCCCTCGTAATCGACCGAATCAGCTAGGGGTCAACCCCCGAGCTGGTGGGTTGCCCCCCGGGATTTCGAGGGGCCAACCCACCAGCTTAGGGGCCAACCCCTGAGGTGCTGGGTTGGCCCGTGGGTGTTTCAGTTGGAGGTGGGGGTGGTTAGGCGGGTGTGTTGGTCTTTGGTGAGGGTGGTGAGGAGGGCTGTGTCGGGGGTGAGGGTGGTGCCCAGGGGTGCGGTTTCGCGGATGGTTAGTTCGGCGACGATTGCGCCGACGGTGAGGCTGGCTTCGGCGATGGCTACGGACTGGTCGGCGGCGCCGTCGTACTCGACGTGGGCGTCGGCGAGCGCGTTCGGGATCGCGAACGGGTGCTGACGGCTGTCCTGCGACCACAACCCCTGCTGCAGCGTCTTCGCCTTCGCCGCGGAGCCGGCTTTGAACAATTGCAGCGTGTAGCGCTTCTTCTTGTCCGGACTCAACCGGGTCGCCCGGTAACCCTCCACGAAACTCGCATTCAGCAGCAACGCCCGATCCAAAGCAGGATCCGCGGACCACGTGTTCAGGAACGCGCTCGCGGTGAACGGACCAGTCCCCTTCCGGGTGTCAGCGACAAAACCACGAGGCAGTACGACGTACTCGGCGAGCGCGCTCTTCGTGGGTCGCTCCACCGGACCGGAGAGTGCCGAATGATCAGCGGCGGGGGACGGTCCGGCACCGGCCGATGAGCCGTCCTCGTTGCCGCAGGCGGTCACGCCCAGCAGCAGCGCGGTCACTGCAACGGCAACGCCTGGCGCACTTCGCGTCACGGTCCCTCTCCGTCCGGCCACACGCCCCCCACAGCGTTTTCGGCATCTCGGAGTTGATGGCACCAGACGTTGGTGAACTTCAGGCGAACAGGCTCCTGTTATTGAGATGCGGCCGCAGTGAGAAGCGTCTCGATCCGGGCGCGGGCGGCCTTCGGGTGGAGCGGTTCGCAGCCCGCGTCGACGCAGCGGCGAATCACCTTCGGGTCGTCGCGGAGCAGCAGGAGACCGCGGCGGAGCAGGGTGAGCGGGGGTTTGCGGTGCTCACGGAGATCCCGCTGGAACCGGCGCGCGAACGTGACGATCCGGTGGTGGTACACGCAGATCGCCGCCGCGAGCAGGTCGCGCTCGCGCAGTGCGCCGGTGATCTGGTCGGCGAAGATGCCCTCAGCAACGATCAGCGGCGAACCGTCCGTGGTGACGGGACGATGACCGACAGTACCGTCGGCGGCGATGTCGTAGATCGGTAGCTCGGCGGCGCCGGTCGTACACAGCTGCTCGAGCGCGGCGACGGCGCGGTCGCCGTCCCAGGAGCGTGGGTCGTCCCAATCGACGATGCCGAGCGGTGAGCGCGGCATCGCGGCGTCGTCACCGTCGCGGTAGAAGTCGTCCAGCCGGACCACGGGCAGCCCGGCGTGCTCGGCGAGCCGCGACTTCCCGGCCCCCGACGGCCCCGCCAGCAACACCACCCGTGAACGCATCCGGACATTCTCCGCCACGCCCACCCGTAACGGCCAATCCCGCCCAGCGATAACCAGGTGTGCCGAAACTGAAGCTGGGAGCCGCGGTGTACGCGCTGGCCGCCGTGGGCTGGTTCGTGTCCGCCGTGCTGATCCTCCGCGGGTACGGCGACTACGCCGGCGCCGACCGGTGGTTCCTGATCGCCACCGCGATGCCGGTCGCGCTCACCGGCGTGCTGTACACGATCGGCGCAGTGACCCGCCGAGGCCTGATCGCCTCAGAAGGCCCCCGGATCTGCCAGATCGGCTGGGCCTTCGTGATCGGCCTGGTGGCGGTGGAGCTCGTGCTGTCGTTCATCTACGACCAGACCGGCGGCCCGATCGCCGGGGACTCCTCGCCGATGATCGCACCGAGTATCGCCGCGGTCTTCATCCCGCACTGGATTGGGCGGCTGCAGGAGAAGTACTACGAGGGCATCGCCGAAGGCGAGCAGGAGCTCAGTTCTCGAGAATCTGGCGGAGGACCTGCGCCGACTGCTTGAACCACGCGTTGGTCCGGTCGGTCAGTTCGGATTCGCCACTCGTCCATCGTTGGTGGAACCACGGATGTCCGGTCTCAGCCCCACGGCGTACGTAGTCCATGCACCACACGTGATTGTCCGCCGCCGCCTGCACCAACCGCGCGCGATCCGCCCCCGACAGCCCATAACTGTCCGCGAAACGCCGCAACCGCTCCGCCGAGCGCCCCCGGCGTACGTCATGAATATCCGCCTCCGGCCGCAGCGGCGCCCACAACCGCACCGCAGTCGCCACATCCCACAACGCCGACCCCGGCCCGGCGAGATCGAAGTCGATCAACGCGACCGCGACCCCGTCCCGGAACACCACGTTGTCGAGGTTCGGATCGTTGTGCCCGATCAGCCCAGTCACGTACGCGTCCGGTACCGGCTCGGCCCACTCCAGCCCAACCGGCCGGAAGTCCGCCACCGCCTCGTGGTACGACCGCAGCAGCACGGCCACGCTGTCCAACGCCGCATCCGTCATCGACCACGCCGGGTACGGCGCCTGCACGGTCTCGCCAGGCAGGTACGACAGCACTTCCCGCCCTTGCTCGTCGACGCCCAGCAACCGCGGTGCACCGTCGAAGCCGACCCGCTCCAAGTACTCCAGCAACGCATGCGTCGCCCCGCTACTGGCACGCAGCGGCCGCCGGACGGTGTCTCCGATCCGCACGACGAACCCGCGGTTCGCAGTCCCGCCGAGCAGCAACGTCTCGTCAGGCATCGCCGGTCAGTCTGTCTCGTTCAGCAGCGCCTTCGCCAGGGGTGCGTGGGTAACGATCCCGTTCACCAGTCCGCTGCGTACGGCGGCCCGTACCGCAGCGACCTTCGCCAGCCCGTACGGAATCGCGATCACCTCGTCGATCTTGGCCATCTGCTCCGCGTTGATCGCGATCACCCGATCGGTCACCCGGCTGTGGACGGGTACGCCGTCGGCGTCGACGAACACACCCGAGATGTCCGCGACCACCCCGCCCTTTTCAAGCTGGACACACGCCTTCGGGTCCATCGCGTCGTACAACGTCGACTGCCCGGCCGACCAGGAGCCGAGCCCGACGACTGCCTTCGAGACCGAGTCGAAGTGGCCGATCGCCTCCGCGACCTCAGGCTGCTGCCGCAAGGCCCGCGCGGTCGCCGCGTCCGGGACCACGAGCGGCGCGTAGAACAGGTACGCCGGGCCGCCGGAAAGCCGCGCGGTGTGCCGGACCAGCTCGACCGAGTTCGCCTCGACGTCCGGCCGGGTGAGCGCGCCGGTGAGCTGTACGACCGGCACGGGCGCGAGTGACGTCAGCTGCTCGGTCATCGCGGTCACTGCCCGCGCCCAGGCCAGCCCGAGGACGTCCTCGGCGGTGACGATCTCCGACAGCAGATCGGCGGCGGCCTTGCCGAGCTGGGTCCGCAGCGCCGGGTCGTCGACCTCGGGAGTGTCGACGACGATCGCGCGGCGCAGGCCGAGCGCCTCCTGCAGGCGGGCGGACAGGTCCAGGTCGATGGCGCCCGGATGGCTGATCTCGATCCGTACCAAACCGCTGCTGCGGGCCTGGTCGAGCAGCCGCGCGACCTTGAACCGGCTGAGCCGGAACTCGTCGGCGATCTCCACCTTGGACCGGCCGTCGACGTAGTACCGCCGCGCGATCGACGCGGTCAGGACCAGCTGAGCCGGCCCGACGGCACCCGGACTCGATTCCATTGCAGCCTCCCCGCTCATCTGAGCACCACCGAACCCAAGTGTTGCACAGCCCCTTGACAGGTCAAGTGCCTTCCCGGTTCACTCGTAGCATGAGCGGATGCTTGCTCATTTGAGCGGATTGGAGCGGCTTGTGCCCGGAAGCAGGCTCAGGACACGGCTGGTGGCGGTCGGGACCGTACTCGCGCTGAGTGCGGTCAGCGGCTGTGCCGGTTGGGGTGGCGGCGGTGGTGGCGGCGGTGCCGACAGCATCAACGTGCTGATGGTGAACAACCCGCAGATGGTCGACCTGCAACAGCTGACCGCCGAGAACTTCACCAAGCAGACCGGCATCAAGGTCAACTTCACCGTGCTGCCGGAGAACGACGTCCGGGACAAGATCAGCCAGGAGTTCTCCAGCCAGGCCGGTCAGTACGACGTGGCGTCACTGAGCAACTTCGAGATCCCGATCTACGCGAAGAGCAAGTGGATTGCGCCGCTGTCGGACTACATCGGCAAGGACGCCGCGTTCGACCAGGCCGACGTACTCAAGCCGATGACCCAGTCGATGACCGGCGAGGACGGCAAGATCTACGGCGAACCGTTCTACGGCGAGTCCTCGTTCCTGATGTACCGCAAGGACATCCTGGCCGCCAAGGGCGTGACGATGCCGGCCAAACCGACCTGGCAAGAGGTCGCGGACATCGCCGCCAAGGTCGACAACGCCCAGCCCGGTATGCGCGGCATCTGCCTGCGCGGCCAGCCCGGCTGGGGCCAGCTGTTCGCCCCGCTGACCACGGTCGTGAACACCTTCGGCGGCACCTGGTTCAGCAAGGACTGGCAGGCCCAGGTGGACTCGCCGGAGTTCACCGCGGCGACCAAGTTCTACGTCGACCTGGTCCGGGCGCACGGCGAGGCGGGCGCGCCGCAGGCCGGCTTCACCGAATGCCTGAACAACACCGTCCAGAGCAACGTCGCGATGTGGTACGACGCCACCTCCGCCGCCGGTTCGCTCGAGGCACCGAACTCACCGGTGAAGGGCAAGATGGGGTACGCCCCGGCGCCCGTGGTGAAGACGGACAGCTCCGGCTGGCTGTACGCGTGGGCGTGGGGAATCCAGGAAGCCTCGAAGAAGAAGGACAACGCCTGGAAGTTCATCTCCTGGGCCTCGGGCAAGGGCTACGAGAACCTGGTCGGCCAGAAGCTCGGCTGGTCCCGGGTCCCGGCGGGCAAGCGGACGTCGACGTACGCGAACCCGGCGTACCTCAAGGAGGCGTCCGCGTTCGCGGAACCGACCAAGAACGCGATCGAGCACGCCGACCCGAACAACCCGGGGACCCAGCCGCGCCCGGCGCCGGGCATCCAGTTCATCGACATCCCGGAGTTCCCGGACCTCGGGACGCAGGTCAGCCAGGACGTCAGTTCGGCGATCGCCGGGCGGATGAGCGTCGACCAAGCCTTGAAACGCGGGCAGGTGCTCGCCGATGACGTCGCCGAGCGGTACCGCTCGCGCGCAGCGAAGTAAGGGGTGCCGTTCATGTCAGTCGACGCGAAACCCGAAGCCGAGCACCGGCCCGCGGCACCACCTGGTTCCGAAGGCACGATGATGCGCAAGGCCGGCAACTGGGCGCGCCGGGCACCGTTGCTGCCGGCGCTGGTGTTCATGATCATCGTCACCCAGCTGCCGTTCGTGGTCACGATCATCACGTCCTTCATGGACTGGAACGCGTACTACCCGGACGAGCGCGGTTTCGCCGGGTTCGCGAACTTCCGCCGGGTGCTGACCGACGCGAACACCCGGAACGCGATCTGGGTGACGATCCTGCTGACCGCGGGCGTGGTGCTGCTCAGTCTGGTCCTGGGGTTGCTGATCGCCTTGTTGCTGGACCGGAAGTTCCGTGGTCGTGGTGTCGTCCGGACGATGATGATCACGCCGTTCCTGGTCGTCCCGGTCGCGGCCGCGCTGCTCTGGAAGCACGCGCTCTACAACCCGACGTACGGGCTGTTCAACGGCGTCCTGAAGTGGATCTTCGGCGACAACGCACCACAGCCGGACTGGATCAGCAATCAGCCGTTGTGGTCGATCATCTTCGCGCTGGTCTGGCAGTGGACGCCGTTCATGATGCTCATCCTGCTGGCCGGGCTGCAGAGCCGTCCGCTGGACGTGATCGAGGCGGCCGGGATCGACGGCGCGAACCAGTGGGACATCTTCCGGTACATGACGCTGCCGCACCTGCGCCAGTACCTGGAACTGTCCGCGCTGCTCGGATCGATCTACGTGGTGCAGAACTTCGACGCGGTGTTCACGATCACGTCCGGCGGGCTCGGTACGGCCAACCTGCCGTACACGATCTATCAGACCTTCTACACCGCGCACGACTACGGGCGGGCGTCGGCGGCGGGGGTGATCGTGGTGATCGGGACGATCGCGATCGCGACGTTCGCGCTGCGCTCGGTGTCCACGCTGTTCCGAGAGGAGACCGGTCGATGAGCGGCCAAGTCGCGATCGTGACTGGGAAGAAGAAGCGTGGCGGTGGGTTCGTCCTGAGCGGGGTGGCCTGGGTTGTCGGCATCCTGTTCGTCCTGCCGGTGCTGTGGATGCTGCTGACCTCGTTCCACTCCGAGGAGGACGCGGCGAAGAACCCGCCGGACGTGGCTGCTCCGCTGACGCTGGACGGTTACAAGTCGTTCTTCGACAGCGGACCGTGGCCCTCGATCGCGAACTCGCTGACCGCGAGCATCCTGTCCACGGTGCTGGTCATCCTGCTCGCGTTCCCGGCCGCGTACGCGCTGTCGATCCGGCCGGTGAAGAAGTGGACGGACGTACTGTTCTTCTTCCTGTCCACGAAGATGCTGCCGGTGGTGGCCGGGCTGCTGCCGATCTATCTGTTCGCGCAGAAGACCGGATTCCTGGACAACATCTGGCTGCTGATCATCCTGTACACGTCGATGAACCTGCCGATCGCGGTCTGGATGCTGCGCAGCTTCCTGTCCGAGGTACCGGTCGAGATCCTCGAAGCGGCCTCCGTCGACGGCGCGTCGCTGACCCGTACGCTCCGCTCCGTGGTCGCGCCGGTGGTGACGCCGGGGATCGCGTCGGCGGCGCTGATCTGCTTCATCTTCAGCTGGAACGAGTTGCTCTTCGCCCGGGTGCTGACCGGTACGGTGGCGCAGACGGCGCCGGTGTTCTTGACTGGGTTCGTGACCAGCCAAGGACTGTTCCTCGCCAAAGTCTGCGCCGCGTCGATCGTGGTGTCGTTGCCGGTGCTGATCGCCGGATTCGCTGCCCAGGACAAACTCGTCCAGGGCCTGTCGCTGGGGGCGGTCAAGTGAAGTTGTCAGCTGCGGTTCTCGATGCCCTGGGCAACGATGTGGCGGTGCCGTCGTACGACCGGGCGACGGTCACGCCGGGGATCGTGCACTTCGGCGTCGGTGGTTTCCACCGGGCGCATCAGGCGATGTACCTGGACCGGCTGATGTCGGACGGGAAAGCCCTCGACTGGGGGATCGTCGGCATCGGCGTACTCCCGCAGGACCGCCGGATGTACGACGTGCTGTCGGCCCAGGACCACCTGTACACGCTGGTGATCAAGCACCCGGACGGGACACTCGAACCGCGCGTGATCGGATCGATCGTCGACTACCTGTTCGCGCCCGACGACCGCGAGGCCGTACTCGCCCGGATGGTCGACCCGGCGACCCGGATCGTGTCGCTGACGATCACCGAGGGTGGTTACCACGTGAACCAGGTGACCGGGGAGCTGGACGCCTCGGACCCGGCGCTGGCCGCCGACCTGGAGCCGGGCGCGACGCCGGGGAGCGCCTTCGGGTTCATCGTGGAGGCGCTGCGCCGGCGGCGGGATGCGGGCGTACCGCCGTTCACGGTGATGTCCTGCGACAACATCCCGGGGAACGGGCAGGTCGCGCGGAAGATGCTGGTGTCGTTCGCCCGGTTGAAGGACGCGGCGCTGGCGGACTGGCTCGCGGCCGAAGTGCGCTTCCCGAACTGCATGGTCGACCGGATCACTCCGGTCACCACCGACGCCGACCGGGAGGCGCTGGCGGAGCGGTTCGGGATCGAGGACGGCTGGCCGGTGGTGTGCGAGCCGTTCACGCAGTGGGTGCTCGAGGATGAGTTCGGGGGCGTACGGCCGCCGTACGAGGATGTCGGCGTCCAGATCGTCGAGGACGTCGAGCCGTACGAGCTGATGAAACTGCGGCTGCTGAACGCATCGCACCAGGCGCTGGCGTACCTCGGGTTCTTGTCCGGGTATCGCTACGCGCATGAGGTGTGTCAGGACAAGCTGTTCGTGGACTTCCTGCTGGGCTACATGGACAACGAAGGGACGCCGACGTTGCCGGCAGTGCCCGGGGTGGACCTGGACCGGTACAAACATCAGCTGATCGAACGGTTTGCGAACCCGGAAGTGCGGGACACGCTGGCGCGGTTGTGCGCGGAGAGTTCGGACCGGATCCCGAAGTGGTTGCTGCCGGTGGTGCGTGAGCAGTTGGCGGCCGGCCGGGAGATCACCCGGTCCGTGCTGGTGGTCGCGTCGTGGGCGCGGTACGCGGAGGCCGTGGACGAACAGGGTCAGCCGATCGAGGTCGTGGACCGGTTGCGCGACACGTTGGTCGAGCGGGCGCGGCACAACCGGGACGATCCGTTGGTGTTCATTTCGGACCCGGATCTGTTCGGTGACTTGGCGTCGGACGAGCGGTTCGTGACGCCGTACAAGGCTGCTTTGAAGTCACTCCACGAGATCGGCGCCCGCCGCACGCTCGAAGCCCTTTAGTCTGGGAGCCATGACTGAGCTGAGGCTGGTTGCAGGGGTTGACTGCTCGACCCAGGCGACCAAGGTTCTGGTGTGCGACGCCGAGACCGGAGCGGTCGTCCGCGAAGGGCGGGCGCCGCACCCGGATGCCACCCAGGTGGACCCGGCGGAGTGGTGGAAGGCGTGGGAAACCGCGTCGGACGGTCTGCTCGACGGTGTGCAGGCGATCGCGGTCGGTGGTCAGCAACACGGCATGGTCCTGCTGGACGAGGCCGGCGAGGTCGTCCACCCGGCAGTCCTCTGGAACGACACCAGCTCAGCCGACGCCACCACCGAGCTCATCGCGGAGCTGGGCGGTCCAGAAGCCTGGGCCGAGGCAATTGGTTCCGTCCCGGTCCCGTCGTTCACGGTCACCAAACTGCGCTGGCTGCGTGACGAGGCCGCCCGCTCCGCGGCGGGCGGTGTCGCAGCAGGCGGTGACGCGGCGGCGATGCGCCGCGAGGCGGCGCGGCGGGCGGCGGCGGTGGTGTTGCCGCATGACTGGATGACCCACCGGCTGGCTGCCGACCGGTCGGGGATTGCGGGGATCACCACCGATCGGGGCGACGCGTCGGGTACGGGGTGGTGGTCGCCGACTACCAATGACTACCGGACTGATCTGGTGGAGCTTGCGTTTGGGCGTCAGCTCGCGCTGCCGCGGGTTGCGGGGCCTGCTGAAGTGGTGGGGGAGACCGCGTTCGGTGCGGTGATCGCGGCCGGCACCGGCGACAACGCGGCCGCCGCGCTCGGGCTCGACCTGCAGCCCGGTGACGTCGCCGTCTCGCTCGGTACCAGCGGCACCGCGTTCGCCCGCTGCGCGCACCCCACCAAGGACGCCTCCGGCCTGGTCGCCGCCTTCGCCGACGCGACCGGCGAGTACCTCCCGCTCGTCTGCACCTTGAACGCGGCCCGTGTCATGTCCGCGACCGCCCACCTCCTCGGCCTGGAGCTGTCCGCCTTCGACGAGGCAGCGATCACGTCATCCGGCAGCGACGGCCTGGTCCTGCTCCCGTTCCTGGACGGCGAACGTACGCCCGACCTCCCGCACTCCACCGGCCTGATCTACGGACTCACCCGCGCCACCATGCAACCCGCGACGATGGCCCGCGCGGCGGTCGAGGGCTTGCTCTGCGGCCTCGCCGACGCCGTCGACGCACTCCGCGACCAGGGCGTACCTGTCCAGCGCGTCCTGCTCCTCGGCGGCGGCGCCCGCTCCCGCGCCGTCCAGGCCCTCGCTCCGGCTCTCCTCGGCGCGGAGATCGTCCTCCCCGAACCAGCCGAGTACGTCGCCCTGGGCGCAGCTCGCCAGGCCGCCTGGGCGTTGTCCGGCGCCGCCACCCCGCCCACCTGGCAAGTCCCGCTGGGCAAACCCGAACCAGCGATCACCGTCGACGCCGCCACCATCCGCGCCAACTACAGCCAGGTCCTCACCAGCACCCGGCCCCTCCTCTCCACCCCCTACCCCTCACCGGGCAGCGGCCAGTAGCGCCTCGGCGGCCGGCGTACGGGCATACAGCACGACCCGCCCGGCTCGATGTGGGATCACCAGCCCAGCGTCCCGAAGCGCCGTGAGGTGCTGTGAAACACCACCCGGAGTCAGCCCGGTGCGCCGCGCCAGCTCGGTCGTCGACAGCGGACCCTCGAGCTGATTGAGCAGCTCGGCACGCGAGCGCCCCAGTACGCCGGCCAGCCCTGTCGGCGTCGCCCGCCCCGACTCGTCCCACAACCCCGCCATCCCACGCGCCGGGTACGTGAGCGTCGGCTGCCACGGCGGGATCGTGGTCGTGTACACCGTCGGCCAGAGGAACGCCGACGGAATCAGCAGCAGCCCCTCACCGGACAAGTTCCGCTCACCCCCGAACCGCCGATGCCTAATCGACAGCGTCCCGTCGCGCCACCGCACCCCGTCGGCCAGATCCTCGAACAACCCAGCCGGCCCGGCCTGCCCCAACCGCCGCCCGCGATACAGCAGATCCCCGTCGAGCAGCGCGCGGATCCGTCCCCAGTACGGCGCGATCGCGAGTTCCCAGTACGCCTCGACCTGTTCCGCGAGTCGCGCGATGCCCGCGTCCGGGTCGGCGTACAGCGCGGCGACCGCCGCGGACGGCAGCTCATCGGGCCGGGCCCGTCGTAACCTCCGCGGCACCCGCACCTCCGCCAGCGACCCGAGCGGCGTACGGCGCGCGTACGCGAGCACGTCCAGGTCGGCGCGGACCTGCTCGGCCGGTACGCGGCGAAGTGCGCCGAGGTCGGTCTCGAGGTCTGGCAGCGGACTGTTCGGCGGCGGGGTGAGGAAATCGGCCAGGTACCAAGCGGTGGGGTCGACCAGATCGAACAGCAGGCCCAGCTCCGCGCCGGCAATCTGCTGCCGCGCCGCCGACACCCAGCGGCGATGGAACGGGTGCGGCCGTGATGCCTTGAGCAGCCGGATGCTCGCCACCGCCTCCCAGAGCGGCGACATCGCGAGCCGCGTCCGGGCCAGGTCCGGCACCGTGAAGGTGATCGTCAGCATTTAGCTCAGTCTAAATCATTTCCAGGACCCCATCCGCCGGCCGGACCCTGTCCGGTATGGACAACCTGCGTTTGAAGATCGGCGAACTCGACATCCACCGGCTGGGCTTCGGCGCGATGCGCCTGACCGGGTACCGCCCGGCCGCTGACCGTACCGAAGCGATCCGGGTCGCCCGCCGCGCCGTCGAGCTCGGCATCGACTTCATCGACACCGCGGACGCGTACGGCGTCGGCGCGAACGAGGAACTGCTCGCCGAAGCCCTGCATCCGTACGACAACCTGCTGATCGCGACGAAGGTCGGGCACACCCGGCCGTCGCCGCGCGAGTGGATACCGTGCGGCCGCCCCGAGTACCTGCGTCAAGCCACCGAGCTGTCGTTGCGCCGGCTGCGGGTCGAGCGGATCGATCTCCTTCAACTGCATCGCGTCGATCCCGCGGTGCCGCTCGCCGATCAGCTCGGCGCGCTGGCCGGACTGGTTGCCGAGGGCAAGGTACGGCACGTGGGACTGTCCGAGGTATCGGTGCAGCAGTTGCAAGAGGCCCGCCGGTACGTGGAGGTGGTGAGTGTGCAGAACCGCTACAACCTCACCGACCGGCAGCATGAGGAGGTCCTGGACTACTGCACCGCCGAAGGGATCGCGTTCATTCCGTGGGTGCCGATCGCGCACGGTGAACACGCCGCCTCCCAGTTGCTCGGCCTGATCGCGGGCGAACTCGGAGCAACCGCCGCCCAACTGTCCCTGTCCTGGCTCCTGCACCGCTCACCGCAGCTGGTCCCCATCCCAGGCACCAGCTCACTCGACCACCTGGAAGAGAACGTCGCAGCCGCCGCCCTGACCCTCACCGAAACCCACCTAGCCCGCCTGGCCGCCCTGAGCCCGTCGCGCTGAGACCGGCAGCTCGACAGTACGTATACGTCTGCTGCGCGCCGCAGCAGGCGGGGCGGGGCGGCTGGAGCTGGGGTAGTGGGGATATACGTACTGTCGGGCTGCCGACCGCCTACAGTTGGTGGATGGTGCCTTTCGGTGGGTTGATTGCGCTGATCGGGTTGCTGACGCTGGTGTTCCGCGACGGCGACGTGCTCGGCGTGCCCGCGGTTGGAGTGGGCGTCGGCCTGCTGGTGATCGGCGTCGGCGTCGGTGCGCTCGGGGTGTGGCGCCGGCGCGTGGTGCGGCGGCGGAAGATCGCGCGCGGCGAGCCGGTCCCGGTCGGGAACGTGATCGAGCGGGCGCAGGCACTGCCGAGACTGCTCCGCGACGTCCGCCGCGGCACATACGCGGACCTGCCGAAGAGCCGCACGTTCCTCTGGCTGCTCGCGCTGGTCTACCTGGTCTCACCGATCGACATCATCCCCGACCTGCTCCCGATCATCGGCGTCACCGACGACGCCGGCGTCGGCGTCTGGCTCCTCACCAGTGTCTCCACAGCAGCCGGCTTGTACCTCCGCAAAGAGCGTGAACAGCAGCAGCTCAAGTAGTCCGCTCTAGCCAGCTGGCAATGTCCGCAGCTGCCTCTTCCGGGTGCTCGTACGCGAACAACTGCAGTGGGTCGGTCGGCGGTTCGCCGGTGCTGAGGTGGTTGGCGGCCGCAACCAGCGACTGGGCGGCGGCTAGTACCCGAGCGGCCTGTTCTGTTGCTTCCTGCGGGTTGTGCACCAGCGCGGCAGCAAGATCGGCCACCTCACAGGCCTGGTACGCCACGGCCAGTTGAGCGCGGTTCATCCGAACGCCCGGACAAAGAACACCGCGGTCATCAGCACCGCAGTCGTCAGCACGAGCGTACGAAGCACCCGCGCCGGCATCCGTCGTACCAGCTGCGCGCCCGCGTACCCACCGATCATCGCCCCGCCCAGCATCGCCACCAACGCGACCGGCTGCGACAACACATCAGCCGCGAACACAAACACCACCCCAGCGGTCAGGTACACGGCCGCGACCTGAATCACCCGCAACGGATTCCCCCGCGCCGGATCCAGCGAGGTCGTAGCGGTCCAGAACGCGAGCATCATCAACCCGACCGCCCCACCGAAATACCCACCGTAAATCGCCAGCAAGAACTGCCCGGCCAAGATGACGGCAGGCCCCGGCCGACCCAACCGAAGCGCCGCGCTGACCCGCTTCCCGAACGCCAGCACGACGGTCGCGAACGCCAGCAACCAAGGAACCGCCGCATCAAAGGATGCCGACGGCAACCACAACAGCAACCCGGCACCGAGCGCCCCGCCCAGCACGCTCGCCAGCGTCAGCCGCGTCCGCGACGGCTGCCCGATCCCCTCGATCTCCCGCCGATAGACCCACGCGCTGGTCGCGTTCCCCGGCAGCATCGCGACCGTCGTGGTCGCGTTCGCGGTCACCGGCGGCATCCCGGCCGAGACCAGCGCGGCCAGTGCCACGAAGCTCCCGCCACCGCCGACGGCGTTCAGCGCGCCGGCCACGACACCGGCCAGGAGGATCAGCAGCACCCTTCGAGGATCAGGCTTGGGCCGGTTCGCCACAATGCGCGATCCCCGTACCCAGCCTAAGGCTGAGGCGTAGGCTGATCCCATGCGGTACGACCTGGACGACCTCCGACTGTTCACGAATGTGGCGGCAGAAGGCTCGATCACCGGCGGCGCCCGGATGATGCACCTCAGTCTGCCTTCGGCCAGTGCGCGGGTCAGAGCGCTCGAAGCGCAGGCCGGCGTACCGCTCCTGGTGCGCGAGCGTCGCGGCGTACGGCTCACTCCGGCGGGCGCCACGCTCGCCCGGCACGCCCGTGACGTACTCGCGCAAACGATCCGCCTCGACAGCGCGGTCGCCTCGTACGCGGTCGCCCGTACCGCCCCGATCCGGCTCGTCGCCGGTGGGTCCGCGATGCACCAGCTCGTACCGCTCGCACTGGCGACGTTCCTGCGCGACCACCCCGAGTACGACGTGAACGTGGCCGAGCGGCGGACGGTCCGCAGCGTACGGCTGCTCGCCGCGGGTGAGGCCGATCTCGGCGTGATCCTCGACGACGAACCGACCGAGCTCCGGACCGAACCGCTCGCCGACGACTCGCTGGTCGTGATCGGCCAATCCGGCGGCATCCTTTCGGGCCGCGCCTCGATCGCGTACGCGGAAGTGGCCGAGCACCCGTTGGTAGGACTGGACCGCCACTCACCGCTCAGCCAATGGATGGACGAACGACTGGGTCGGCACGCACCGGCGCCCCGCTACCGCACGCTGGTCCCGACACTGCATGCCCTGATCACGCTCGCGACCGCGGGCGCCGGGCTGGCCGTCGTACCCCGCCGGGCCGTGCACTCCAACGCCGACGTGGACATCTGCCCGCTCCAGGACGCCTGGTCCACCCGCGGGCATCTGCTCTGTTACGCCACCGATGCGCCAGAGTCCGTACACCTGCTCGCCGAGCACTTGCACCTGGCGGCTAGCGTGCCTACATGAGCGTGGACATCCCCCTGCAGGCGTTCGGCGCGCTGCTGCACAGCGCGAACATCCCGACCGTCTGCCGGGCGCTGAACATGTACCAGGTCGCGGCCGCGTACACCCAGCTGAGCGGCGGCAACCCGCTCGAACCGATGGCCGATGAGGTACGGCAGGTGGCCCGCGAGATCCTGTCCCGGCCGCCGGTCGAGGCGAGCGACGACATCCAGGCCGGCTTCGACCACCTGAGTGCGCTGAACGTACTGACCACGCTCGCCGAGCCTGCCGACGCCGACCTGATCGCGGGCGTACTGGCTAGCACGGAGGACGAGCAGATCCGCGCGGTCGCGTCTCTAGTAGCAAGCACCGCGCTGGCAGCAGACACCGCGCGCCGCGAGGTGACCGGCGGCGAGGGATAGCGTTCATCCCATGCGTGCGTTGACAGTAGAAGAGGCCCGGCAGCGGGCGGCGGACCTGAGCCTGCGGTCGTACGAGGTGTCGTTCGACCTGACCGGCGAAGGCGACACGTTCGTGGCGAGCAGCCGGATTCGCTTCGGAGCGACGAGTGCCACTACCTGGGTGGACGTGAAGCCCGAGCAGCTGATCTCCGTCTTCCTGAACGGGCAGTCGCTCGATCCGAGTGCACTCGACGGCGGACGGTACCCGCTGACCGACTTGCAGGCGGAGAATGATCTGGTCGTCACCGCCGAGCTGAAGTACTCCGCGGACGGTGAGGGTCTGGTGCGATCCGTCGACGCCGCGGACGGCCGCGTCTACACGTACGGGATGTCGTCGCTGGAGTCCGCGCCGCGGTACTTCCCGTGCTTCGACCAGCCCGACCTCAAGGCGCCGTACACGGTCACGGTGAAGTGCCCCGAGGACTGGATCGTGCTGGGCAACGGCGCCGCCACCCGGACCGCGCCGGGGGAGTGGACGCTCGCCGAGACCAAGCCGCTGTCGACGTACTTCGTCACGCTCGTCGCCGGGCCGTACCACCAGCTCCGGAGCGAGCACGACGGCATCCCGCTCGGCATGGCCTGCCGGCAGTCGCTGCGGGAGTACCTGGATCGCGACGCCGAGGACCTGTTCCGGACGACTGGGGAAGCCTTCGACGCGTACCACCAGCTGTTCCGCGCGCGGTACCCGTTCGGCGAGTACTGGCAGGTGTTCGTACCGGACTTCAACCTCGGTGCGATGGAGAACCCGGGCTGCGTGACCTTCACCGACGGCCTGCTGTACCGCGGGCAGGCGACCGAGGCGGAACGCAGTACCCGGGCGCGGATCGTCGTGCACGAGATGGCGCACATGTGGTTCGGCGACCTGGTCACGATGAAGTGGTGGAACGACATGTGGCTGAACGAGTCGTTCGCCGAGTACATGGCGCACCGCGTGACCGAGGACGCGACCAGCTACGGCGGCAACTGGACCGACTTCGCGTTCGTGCGGAAGTGGTGGGGGTTGCAGACCGATCAGAGCAGCTCGACGCACCCGGTCGCACCGGACAGCCTGAAGGACGCCCGCCAGTCACTCGACGACTTCGACGGCATCTCGTACGCGAAGGGCGCGGCTGTCCTGAAACAGCTGGCGAAGTACTTGGGCGACGACGTGTTCCTGAAGGGCGTCAACGCACACCTGGAGGCGCACGAGTACGGCAACGCCGACCTGTACGAGTTCGTCGCGAAGCTCACCGAGGCCGGTGCACATGGGCTCGACGGTTGGGTTGACCAATGGTTGCGGACCGCTGGTGCGGACACGATCACGGTCGAGCGTACGGACACTGGTGTCGTTCTGCACCGGAAGAGCCCGGACGAGTCGCGCCGGTTGCACAAGCTGAGCGTCGGTGGGTACGCCGCGGACGGTGCCGTCAGCTTGGTTGACGTTGAGTTGACCAACGATTCGGTAGAAGTTGCGTTGGGCAATGATGTGGTGGTGCCCGATGCCGGTGACGACACCTGGGCGAAGATCCGGCTCGATCCGGCCAGCCTCGAGGCCTTGCCGCGGGTCCTGCCAACGATCGCGGACAGCACCACCCGGGCGGTGATCTGGAACTCGATCCGGGACGCGGTCGCCGACGCGGAGCTCGACCCGCGGCAGGCGCTCGCCCTGTTCCGCGCCGCGCTGCCGGCCGAGGACAGCGACATCGCGGTCGGCTCGCTGATCCGCTGGCTCGAGGACCGCGTACTCGGTGGCTACCTGGACTACGAGACCGCCCGCGGCCCGATTGCCGAGGCCCTGAGCAACAAACTGGCAACCACCGAGCCCGGCAGCAGCCTCCAGCTGATCACCGCCCGCGGGGTTGTCGCGACCACCGACGACGCGCAGTTGCTGCAGTCGTGGCTGGACGGTTCGGCCGGCCCCGACGGTCTGGTGATCGACCAGGATCTGCGCTGGTCGATCACCCTGCGGCTGGTCCGGCTGGGCGCGTTCGGGGCGGACGAGATCGACGCGGAGCTCGGCCGGGACAAGTCGACCGAGGGCGTGAACCACGCCGCCCGGTGCCGGGCCGCGCTGCCGGACGGCAAGGAGGCGGCCTGGGCGCGGATCATGACCGACCCGTCGATCGGTGTGCAGGAGCTGCTGGCCGCGGCCGAGGGTTTCTGGCACCCGATGCAGTCCGGAGTCACGGCTCCGTACGTCGAGCGCTTCTTCGCCGACATCCCCCGCACCGGCGAGATCCGGGCCGGGATGGTGGTCAGCCTGACCGTACGCCGGATCGCACCGCGGTACGCGATCGACCCGGCGCTGATCGCCCCGGCCGAGGCGCTGATCGGGAACGCCGACGTGGTCTCGGGCATCCGCCGGCAGACCGCGGACTTCCTCGACGACCTGCGCCGGACGCTGGCGGTCCGCCAGGCGTTCAGCGGACGATGAGGGCGTTCAGCGAACGGTGAGGGTGCTCAGCGGACGGTGAGCCGTTCCGCGACGGCCTTCCGGGCCTGGTGGATGCGGGCCTTGACGGTGCCGAGCGGGACATCCAGCTCGTCGGCGATCTCGGCGTACGTGAGTGCGCCGAGATCACGCAGCACCAGCGGCTGAACCAGCTGCGGGTGGCTGGACTCCAGCGCTTCGAGCGCTTCCAGGAGGTCCAGCCGGGAGCCCGCGATCACCGAGGTGGTCCGCGGGTCGACGGACTCGGGCAGCATCTCGGCGGACTGCTCGACCGCGCGGCGCTTGAGTGAGCGGTATGTCTGCCGGGCCTGGTTGGTGGCGACGATCGTCACCCACCCGGCGAAACTGCCGGTGCCCTTGAACGTGTGCACCTTGTTCGCGACCTGGAGCAGGGTGTCCTGGACGGCCTCCTCGGCGTCCTCCCGGTACGGCAGGAACTTGGCCACCCGCCGCTGCACCTGCGGCCGGATGGCCTGCAGGAGCTCCGGCAGCACGCTCTGATCGCCCGAAGCAGCCCGAGCGCCCAGAACCTCAAGCTCGTCGTTCATCGTCCCCCAGTGTTGGATGAGCTCGCTGTGACCGACAATAGCTGGAATGGATGTCATCGGGCGGTACCGGCTGCGGGACAAGGTCGGCGCCGGTGCGTTCGCGACGGTGTGGCGGGGGTACGACGACGACCTGGACGTCGACGTCGCCGTCAAGATCCTCGCGGACAACTGGGCGTCCCGCGCCGACGTGCGCGAACGCTTCCTGTCCGAGGCGCGGCTGATGCGCCGGATCGCCAGCGACCGGGTGGTCCGGGTCTTCGACCTGGGCAAACTCGACGACGGCCGCCCGTACTTCGTGATGGACTACGTCGGCGGCGGCACCCTCGCAGACGTGCTCCGGCAGGGCCGGCTGGACGCCGTGGACGCGCTCTGGTGGGGCGCCGACCTGGCCCGGGCGGTAGCGGCCCTGCACAGCGAGGGCGTCGTCCACCGCGACGTCACCCCGGCGAACCTGCTGCTCCGCGCCGGTGACGAAGCCGGCGGCGGTACGCACCGGATCGTGCTCGCGGACCTCGGCCTGGCGAAACGGGCCGCCGAGGCGTCCGGGCTGACCCAGGCGGTCGGCACGCCGTCGTACATGGCTCCTGAGCAGAGCCGTGGCGACGGCGGATTCGACGAGCGCGCGGACATTTACGCGATCGGTGCGGTGACGTACGCGCTGCTCACCGGTCATCCGCCGTACGCCGCGGGATCGATCGGCGACGTACTGAACCGCGACCCCGATCTCCCGCCGCCGAGCCTGCGCTCCGTCCTGCACGACTCGGTCGGCCAGCTGGACGACGTCTTCGGGCGCGCACTCGCGTACCGGGTCGCCGACCGGTGGGAGCGCGCGGACACCTTGGCCGACCGGCTGGAAGCGGAGGCGTACCGGCTGGAGCAGGAGGCTCCGCTGCGGGCCGAGGAGCGGACCGCGATCACGGACGACGACCTGGACACGACGGTCGCCACCGACGCGCCGGTACGACGCCGGCGCCGGATGCGCCGATGGTTCCTGCTGGCGCTGCCGGTGGTGTTCGTAGCGGCAGGCGTGGGCGGCTGGTTCCTCTTCGCATCCTGACTGCATAGAGTAGTTTCATGGCTACTTACCGCAGTCTTGTGGTGCTCGCCGTTCTTCCGCTGCTCACTGTCCAACTCCCGCTCGCCCAGGCTGCTCAGCCGGTGGCGAGTTACTCCTGCCGGGCGAACACCAAGTTCGGCCAGCACACTCTGTCCCTGCGCCAGGGCGTCAACGCCAAGGCGCCGGCCACCGTACGCCCCAACACCCGTTTCACCATCGCCGTCGACCTGCAGCCGGGTGCGCTCCCGGGCGAGGTCAAGGGCTTCAAGCTCCAGGAGGTCCGCGACCTGGCGCTGCGAGTGCCGGTCCCGGCCAATTCCGTCTACCTCAGCGCGAGCCTGTCCGGCGGCTCCGGCCTCAACTCCACGCCGAGCATCCAGCGCGACGGCAACGTCGTGATCGTCAAAGTGCCCGGCCCGATCCCCGGCGGCGCGAGCTACGAGCTGCCGACGCTGAGCGTGCGGCTCCGATCCGGCGGCCGCGGCACCGCCGTCGAAACCAGACTCAAAGGCAGCAGCTACGACGACCCCGGCCTCACCCTGCAGGCCAAGATCAAGTGGAAGTTCATCACCACCACCGCCCCGGTCGCCTGCTACCCCAACCCCAACCCAGCCCTGACGAGAACAGTCGTCCGCTAGTACACGACCGTGATCCGTTCCGCGGCCGGGTCGACCCGGACCTGGCCGCCGTACGGCAGCGTCAGCATCGGATCGGTGTGCCCGATGTCGAGCCCCTTCACCACGACCGCCTCCGGGTTGTACTCGGCCAGCGCCCGGTCGACCGCCGCGTACTGGCCGGTGACGTACTCGGCCGAGTGCTCCGGGGTCAGCCGCCGGTCCAAGGCCCACGACTTCGGCCGGCCCCAGAGAACCGCGTCGAACCGTTCCAGCAGGCCGCGTTCGCCGAGGTTGCGGAGCATCCAGTACACGTGCTGGCCGGTCGGCATGTCCTCGCTGGTCTCGAGGAACAGCACGCCACCGTACGACTCGGTCGGCAGCATCCAGCGGTTCACGGCGAGTTGCCAGTCGATGATCTCGATGCAGCCGCCCCAGAGCTTCCCGCTGACCGTCCGCGAACCGCTCCAGCGCCAGCCGGTCCCCGGGAACAGTGGCGGCTCAGTCTCCAGATTCGCCGGGTTTGCCCAGTCGTGGTCGTGGTCGGTCCAGCCCTTGGCCGGGGTGAGGTCGAACTCACCCGGCGTGAACATCGCCGCCCGCAACGACCGCTCGGTGTCCGGGTGCATCGCACCGCCGCGCCCGAACTGAACCATCACGCTGCCGCCGTAGTACCCCGGCAGCCCCAGCGAATGCAGGAAGTTCAGCAGGTTCGTGTTGTCGCTGTACCCGAAGAACGGCTTCGGATCGGCACGGAACACCGCCGGCTCCAGGTGCTTCAGTACGGTGACCTGATCCGAACCGCCAATGGACGCGAACACCGCGCGAATCGACGGATCGGACCAGGCCGCATGCAGATCGGCCGCCCGCTCGGCCGGCGTGCTGCCGAGCTTGCGAGTGGTCGGGTACTCGACCGGTTCGAGGCCGAAGTCGTCCCGCAGCCGGCGCAGACCGAGCTCGTACGGCAGCGGGAAGATCTCCGGCAATCCACCGGACGGCGAGACGATTGCCACCCGGTCGCCTGGCTGGATCACCTTGTTCAGACTCCGATCGGGTGCCAGACGGTTTTGAGTTCGAGGTACTGGGTCAGGCGGGACAGGCCCTGGTCGGCGGTCCAGTCCTCGTCGGCCGGGCGGCGTACGCGCTTGAGGTTTCCGGCGGCGGCGATCTCCAGCTCGCGGGCCTCGTCGTCGGACGAGACGCCACAGAGGTCGATTGCGTTCACGTCCTGGTGCGACGCCAGCCAGGGGCCGATTTCGGCGGCGGAGCCGGTGAGGATGTTCACCACGCCACCGGGTACGTCCGAGGTCGCCATCACCTCGCCGAGCGTGACAGCCGGCAGCGGGCGCTCGTACGAGGAGACCGCGACCACCGTGTTGCCGGACACGATCGCCGGCGCGATCACGCTGGTCAGCCCGAGCAGGCTGGAGTCCTGCGGCGCCAGCACCGCGACCACACCGGTTGCCTCAGGCAACGAGAAGTCGAAGTACGGCCCGGCCACCGGGTTGCTGGAGCCGACCACCTGGGCGAGCTTGTCGGCCCACCCGGCGTACCAGACCCAGCGGTCGATCGACGCGTCCACGACCGCGCGCGCCTTGCCGATCGAGATCCCTTCACCGGCGGCGACCTCGGCACTGAACTGCTGGTGCCGGCCCTCCATCACCTCGGCGATCCGGTACAGCACCTGACCACGGTTGTACGCCGTCCGCGCGTGCCAGCCGTTGAACGCCTTCCGGGCCGCGACCACCGCGTCCCGGGCGTCCTTGCGGGAGGCCTGCGACGCGTTCGCGAGAAACTTGCCCTTGGCATTGTTCACGACGTACGACCGGCCGGATTCGCTGCGGGGGAAGGCGCCGCCGACGTACAGCTTGTAGGTCTTGCGCACTTCCAGCCTCGGCGTTTCGTTAGTGGGCAAGGTAGGCCTCCAGACCGTGGCGACCGCCCTCGCGGCCGTAGCCCGACTCCTTGTACCCGCCGAACGGCGAGGCCGGGTCGAAGCGGTTGAACGTGTTCGCCCAGACCACGCCGGCGCGCAGCTGGTTCGCCATCCAGAGAATCCGGGAACCCTTCTCGGTCCAGATCCCCGCGGACAGCCCGAACGGGGTGTTGTTCGCCTTCTCGACCGCCTCGGCCGGGGTCCGGAACGTCAGCACCGAGAGCACCGGCCCGAAGATCTCCTCGCGGGCGATCCGGTGCGCCTGGGAGACGCCGGTGAACACGGTCGGCGGGAACCAGAAGCCGTTCGCCGGCAGCTCGCACTCCGGCGACCAGCGCTCGGCGCCTTCGTCCTCGCCGATCTGCGACAGCTCCCGGATCTTCGCCAGCTGGGCGGCCGAGTTGATCGCACCGATGTCGGTGTTCTTGTCCAGCGGATCGCCGACCCGCAACGTACTCATCCGGCGCTTCAGCCGCGCGAGCACCTCGTCGTACACGCTCTCCTGGACCAGTAGCCGGGAGCCCGCGCAGCAGACGTGGCCCTGGTTGAAGAAGATGCCGTTGACGATGCCCTCGATCGTCTGATCGATCGGGGCGTCCTCGAAGACGATGTTCGCCGCCTTGCCACCGAGCTCCAGCGTGACCGCCTTGCGGGTCCCGGCGACCGAGCGCGCGATCGCCCGGCCGACGTCGGTGGAGCCGGTGAACGCGACCTTGTCCACGTCCGGGTGCTCGACCAGCGCCTGACCGGTGCGGCCCGCGCCGGTGACGATGTTGACCACACCCGGCGGCAGATCGGCCTGCCGGCAGATCTCCGCGAACGCCAGCGCGGTCAGCGGCGTGGTCTCGGCCGGCTTCAGGACGACAGTGTTGCCGGCCGCCAGCGCGGGCGCGATCTTCCACGCCAGCATCAGCATCGGGAAGTTCCACGGGATCACCTGGCCGGCCACACCCCACGGCTGGGGATCGTCACCGACGCCGGCGTACTCGAGTTTGTCCGCCCAGCCCGCGTAGTAGAAGAAGTGCGCGGCCACCAGCGGGATGTCGACGTCGCGGGACTCCCGGATCGGCTTGCCGTTGTCCAGGGACTCCAGCACGGCCAGCTCGCGGGCGCGCTCCTGGATCAGCCGCGCGATCCGGAACAGGTACTTGGCCCGGTCCTTGCCGCTCATCGGCCCCCAGACCTTGTCGAACGCCTTCCGGGCGGCGCGCACGGCCTTGTCGACGTCGGCCGGACCGGCCTCGCTGACCTCGGCCAGCACCTCCTCGGAGGCGGGCGACACGGTCTTGAACGGTTTCCCGTCGGTCGCGTCGACGAACTGCCCGTTGATGAAGAGCCCGTACGACGACTTGATGTCGACGATCGCCCGCGACTCGGGCGCGGGGGCGTACTCGAATCTGCTCATGCCGTCAGTCCAGGGTGAAGTAGTCGGGGCCGGGGTAGTGCCCGGTGGCCAGCTTGGTGCGTTGCATCAGCAGGTCGTTCAGCAGGCTGGAGGCGCCGAAGCGGAACAGCTCCGGGTCCAGCCAGTCCGGTCCGGCCGTCTCGTTCACGGTGACCAGGTACTTGATCGCGTCCTTCGCGGTCCGGATGCCGCCGGCCGGCTTGACGCCGATGTGCAGCCCGGTGGCCTCGTGGTAGTCGCGGACCGCCTCCAGCATCACCAGCGTCACCGGCAGCGTGGCCGCGGGGGACACCTTGCCGGTGGAGGTCTTGATGAAGTCGGCGCCGGCCAGCATCGCCAGCCAGGACGCCCGGCGGACGTTGTCGTACGTGACCAGCTCGCCGGTTTCCAGGATCACCTTGAGATGCGCGTCCCCGGCGGCTTCGCGGATCGCGGCGATCTCGTCGAAGACCATCGCGTACCGGCCGGAGAGGAAGGCGCCGCGGTCGATCACCATGTCGACCTCGTCGGCGCCGGACGCGACCGCGTCCTTGGTGTCCTGCACCTTGATCGCCAGGCTGGAACGCCCGCTGGGGAAGGCGGTCGCGACACTCGCCACGTTGATCCCGGAGCCCTGCAGCTCGCGCTTCGCGGTCGCGACCAGGTCCGGGTACACGCAGACCGCGGCCACCTGCGGCGCGGTCGGGTCGGCCGGGTCGGGCCGTTTCGCCTTCGCACACAGGGCGCGCACCTTGCCCGGGGTGTCCTGGCCCTCCAGCGTGGTCAGGTCGATCATCTGGATCGCCAGGTCCAGCGCGTACTGCTTGGCGCTGGTCTTGATCGAGCGGGTGCTCAGGGTGGCGGCCCGGGCCTCGGCGCCGACCTGGTCGACGCCCGGCAGCCCGAGCAGGAACCGGCGCAGCCGGTCCTCGGACGAGGTCACGTCGGCCAGGGTGTCGACGCCGCTGTCGAGTGTGGTCACGCCCGGCAGTCTAGTCGCCGGATCGCTGGTCGCCGGATCGCCGGGCCTCGGCTACGTTGGGCGAGTGAAGCCGAAGTCGCCCGAGAGCGAGTACTACATGTCGGCGTCGAACCGGATCACCGGCAGCATCGTGCTGGTGATCGGGGCCCTCGGCCTGCTCGACGTGATCCTGGAGTGGCGGACTGCCAGTGGGCTGCTGGTGGGCAGCATCATCGGGATCTTCATGGTGCTGGCGTACGTCGGCCTGATGCGCCCGTCGGTCACCCTCAGCCCCGAGAAGCTGCTGCTGCGTAACCATCTCCGCGACCACGAGATCCCCTGGTCGGCAGTGTCCGGCGTGGACATCACCGACATCCTCCGGGTGCACACCGGCGACAACAAGTACCGCGCTCCCGGCGTCCAGCTGGTGATGCGGGACATGCGCAAGCAGCGCGTCGGCGGCCGCAAGCTGGCGGCCGACAGCTCGATCTCCAAGGCCGATTTCGTCGTGAACCGGATCGAGACCCACCAGGACCAGTACGCCGCGCAGTCCACCGGTGAGGTGATCACCCGCTGGGCGCGACCCGAGCTGATCCTGGTCGGGGTGCTGGCGGTCGTCGCCATCGTCGCGGCGCTGGTCCGCTGAGCCGGTGCTGACCCGGCGAGTGCTGCTCCGGACCGGGGTGGCGGCGGGCGTGGCAGGTGTCGGGGCGGTGGCCGCGCTGGAGACCGGTGTGATTCCGGGCCGGGCGCGCGTACACGACGCACTTGGGCTGACCGGGCCGGACGGGGTGGTGCCTGATGTACCGGCTGGGCCGGCGGTGTCGGGCAGTTTCGAGTCGTACGGCCGCGGAACCCGGGTCGGGTACAGCGTGCTGTACCCGGACGGGTACGCCACGTCGGCCGAGCTTCCGGTCGTCCTCGTCCTGCACGGTCGTGGGGGCGACCACACCTCGGCGGTCAACGACCTCGGCATCGACAAGTACCTGACCGCGGCCGTACAAGCCGGCACCCGCCCGTTCGCGATCGCCACCGTAGACGGCGGCCAGGACAGTTACTGGCATCACCGGGCGGACGGGAACGACACCCAGTACATGCTCAACGAGGAGTTCCTCCCGTTGCTGGCCAAGCGCGGTCTTCGGATCGACCGGTACGGCGTCTTCGGCTGGTCGATGGGCGGGTACGGCGCGCTGCTCTGGGTCGCACTGCAGGCGTGGCAGCGACGGGTACGCCCGGAGGTCCAGGCGGTCGCGGTCAGCGCGCTCAGCCCGGCGCTGTGGCGGACGTACGCCGAGGCGCAGCCGGGTGCTTTCGACGACGCCGGCGACTTCGAGCGCAGCCAGGTCTTTGGGCGCCCCAACGGATTCCGCGAGGTCGCCGTCCGGATCGACTGCGGCCGGGACGATCCGTTCGCGGACACCGCGCTGGAGCTGCGCGACGAGCTGCGCGCGGCGGGCGGTCAGCAGCCCGGCCGGCACACGCCCGGCTACTGGCGGCGCATGCTGCCTGACCACCTGCGATTCCTGGGTGCGAAACTGCCCTCCTGACGGGGAACTGTGGCGAGAATCGCTGCGTCCGACCCCGTGTCCGGCCCCGGGTGAACCTTTGTGCACCCAGGATTGGGCTGACAGGTCCCTAAGACACATCGAGAGTGGAGCTCATGGTCAACCTCTCCCGCACCACCCTGCGTGGCCTGGCGACGGCCGGTGTCCTGGCCGGCTTCGCCGCCACGCTGGTGCTGCCCGCCCAGGCAGCGCAGACCTCCGGCTCGGCGGCCACCGCCGCGACCGCCGGTTCGGTCAGCACCGCCGCCACCCAGGCCGCCGCGACCCCGAAGCCGATCCTGCTGGACGGCACCGGCATGGTCGCCGGCCCGCCGCCGGCCGGTGAAGGCCTGACGACGAAGGCCTCGACGACCAACGTCGTCCGCTACAACCGCCTGTACAAGACGGGCCCGATCACCCCGTCGAAGTGCAAGGAAGTCAACGTCTCCCTGCGTACCCACGCCGGCGTCGTGGCGTACGACACCCAGCTGTTCAAGTGCATCTACGCCTCCTGGGCGCTGCCGCTGAAGCAGGCCGGCGCGGCGTACAAGGTCGCCCCGCGGCTGATCTTCCACCAGTCGAGCGCGGTCAACTCGCCGTGTGGCGTGGTGCGTGGCGGGACCGCGTTCTACTGCGGTTACGGCAACGGCCTGCTGTACATCCCGACCTACACGGTGACGAACTTCTGGAAGCAGAGCCCGACGTTCGCGCGGGCGTACGCGACCAACACGCTGTCGCACGAGTACGGTCACCACGTCCAGTTCCTGACCGGGATCCTGGGCGCCTCCTGGCAGCGTCAGCGGGCGATCAGCACGTACGCCGGCCAGATGGAGGAGAGCCGTCGCCGTGAGCTGCAGGCGTCCTGCCTGGGTTCGGCCGACATCGGCGCGAACAAGCGCTACTACCCGATGAGCGGTGGCCTGTACCAGCAGTGGGTCTACCTGGTGCAGCACTCCGGCGACCAGTCGGGCGGTGCCCGTGACCACGGTTCGATGAAGAACCACGGCTGGTGGTCGCAGGCCGGTTTCTACGCGGCCAGCTCGAAGACCTACGCGGGTCGCTGCAACACCTTCAACGCGGCCTCCAGCGCGGTCTCCTGATCACCCGCTGAAGTCCTGACGTAACTCAGCCGCCCGGTACGCGTTGGCGTACCGGGCGGCTGTTGCGTTTTGGCGACACCTGCACGATCTGCGATCGTGTGGCTACAAGTTTTCGGTGCGCACGCCCTAGAGTTCTGAGTCGATCGTCGAACGAGCAGGAGTCAAAGTGAACTACGACGAGTTCAACACCGAGTACGCGAAGGTGCTGGACAAGATCAAGAGCGGTCGGAGCACCTGGTCGGAGCTGTCCGGGCACGTCACCCGGCTGCGGCAGGCCACTGTCGGCATCACCGCGCCGGTCGAGCGCACCCAGGTCGACCACGACCTGGCCGCGCTCAGCCAGATGGTGGACATGTCCCGGCGGACCAACGACAAGGAAGACGTCTGGACGGTCACGTCGGACGCGATCCGCAAGGCCAGCAGCCAGGAGGGTACGGTCGCGGACCGGATCGCCCGGATCGAGGCCAGCATCAACGACATCACCGCGCTGGCGAACCGGAACCCGGACGAGCGGGACGCGCTGATGCAGTCCACCAGCACGCTCCGCATCCTGCACTCGTCGCTGCAGAGCTCCTTGCACGCCGAGGCAGCCGAGGCGGCCGCCGCCGCCCGCTGATCGGGAACCGAACCACCCGCCAGGTGTTCTGTTCTCAAATACCTGCCGCGGCAGCCAGATCGGTCTTGATGGCTGCCAACGCTGCTGCCGCCGTGGTGCGCGCCGTGGCCACGTCCCTGGTCACGGGCACGACGACCTCCAGGTAGCACTTCAGCTTGGGTTCCGTCCCCGACGGGCGTACGACCACGCGTGCGCCCGCGGACAGCGTGTACCGCAGCCCGTCCGTCGGAGGCAGTGCCGCCGACCCCTGACTCAGATCGTCGATCCGCTCGACCGTGTACTCGCCCAGTGTTGCCGGTGGTGTGGCCCGGAGCCGGTCCATCGCGGCGCCGATCAAGGACAGGTCCTCGACCCGTGCCGACAGCTGATCGGTCGCGTGCAGTCCGTGCTTGATCGCGAGATCGTCCAGCAAGTCCAGCAACGTACGCCCCGCCGCCTTCGCCTGCGCGGCCAGCTGCAGTACGCGGACCAGCGTCGAGATGCCGTCCTTGTCCTTCACGGCCGCCGGGTCCACGCAGTAGCCGAGCGCTTCCTCGTAGCCGAACACCAGCTCCGGTACGCGGCCGATCCACTTGAAGCCGGTCAGCGTCTCGGTGTACTTGACGTCGTACGAGGCGGCGATCTTGCCGAGCAGTGACGACGACACGATCGAGCACGCGGCGACACCGTCCGGGCGCTGGCTCAGCAGGAACTCGCCTAGTAGGGCGCCGAGCTCGTCGCCGCGGAGCATCCGCCAGCCGTCCGCGGCGGCCGGGTCCGGGATCGCCACCGCGCAACGGTCCGCGTCCGGGTCGTTCGCGACCGCGATGTCGGCGCCGATCTCGCGGGCCAGGTCGAGCGCGGCGTCGATCGCGCCCGGTTCCTCCGGGTTCGGGAAGGAGACGGTCGGGAAGTCGGGGTCCGGGTCGGCCTGGGACGGCACCACCCGCGGCGCCTCGAACCCGGCCCGGGCGACGGCCGCCTCGACCAAAGTGCGTCCGACGCCGTGCAGTGGGGTGTACGCGACCTTGAGGTCCCGCGGGGCATCCGCTGGGACAAGCTCGGCGATGCGATCCAGGTACGCGTCCAGGAGGTCGTCACCGGTCGTCTGCCAGTCGTCGCCGCGCGGTACGTCAGCCAGCGGGCCGACCGCGGCGATGGCGGCCGCGATGTCCGCATCGGCCGGCGGGACGATCTGCGAACCGTCGCCCAGGTAGACCTTGTAGCCGTTGTCCTGCGGCGGGTTGTGCGACGCGGTCACGACCACGCCGGCGACAGCCTTCAAGTGCCTGATCCCGAAGGCAACCACGGGGGTCGGGGCGGGGCGGTCCAGCAGTACGGCGTCCAGGCCGGCGCCGCGGATCACGGCGGCGGTGTCCCGGGCGAACACATCGGACTTGTGGCGCGCGTCGTACCCGATCAGCACCGGGCCGTCCGTACGCCCCTGCGCCTTCAGGTACGCCGCGAGGCCGGCGGCGGCGCGGATCACGACCACCCGGTTCATCCGGTTCGGGCCGGCGCCGACGGCACCGCGCAGTCCCGCCGTACCGAACTCGAGGGTGCCGGCGAAGCGATCGGCCAGCTCAGCGGTCTCCCCGGCGGCCAGGAGGTGTTCCAGCTCGGCGTGGGTATCAGGGTCAGGGTCCTCGCGCAGCCAGGCTTCGGCGGCGGCCTTCAAGTCATCTGTCACATGGGCACTCTAATGACCGGACGACTGGCACGGGCGGGAGCGCAGGTCGGCGACGTAGTCGTCCGGGGCGCCCGCGGCCTCGGCCGCCTCGGCGAGAATGCCCAGGTAGCGCGCGGAGGGCAGTCCGCCCTCGTAGGCGTTCAGCACGTACATCCAGGCCAGCTGCTCGCCGTCCAGGGTCTGTACGCGGACCTGGATCTTCCGGTACACGCCCTGGTCGATCCATTCCCACTCGTCCAGCCGCTCGACGTCCTTCGGGTGCACGTCGTACAGCGCGACGAAGACCTGGTTGGACGGGTCGGCCGGGTCCTCGACCACGGTCGCCATCGCGCCCTCCCAACCGAGCTCCTCGCCGCCGAACGTGAGCCGCCAGCCGGTGATCCAGCCGGTCCCACGCAGCGGCGAGTACGGGCACCGCTCGGCCATCAGGTTCGGGTCCAGATTCGACGCAAACGCGGCGTACAGGTTCACGGAATCAGAGGATACGGAACAATGGCCTCCCGTGGCGCGAGTTGTGATCATCGGAGGCGGTCCAGGCGGGTACGAAGCGGCGAGTGCGGCCGCCCAACTCGGCGGGGAGGTGACGGTTGTCGATTCCGGCGGAATCGGCGGTTCCGCGGTGCTCACCGACTGCGTACCGAGCAAAACGCTGATCGCCACCGCCGAAGTGATGACGGAGGTGGAGGAGGCGGGCGAGCTCGGTGTCCGGCTGGACGATGGCGACGAGGATCCGGCCAACTCCGTGCGTGTCGATCTCTCCGTCGTCAACCAACGGGTCAAGGCGCTGGCCGCCGCCCAGTCCTCCGGCATCGGTCGCCGGCTGGACCGGGACAAGGTGCGGGTGATCCAGGGCCGGGGGCGGCTGGACGGCCCCGAAACCGTGGTGGTCGGCGACGAGCGGCTGGACGCCGACGTGGTGCTGATCGCCACCGGGGCAAGGCCTCGCATCCTCAAGGGGTCCGAGCCGGACGGCGAGCGGATCCTCACCTGGGAGCAGGTCTACGAGCTCTCCGAGCTGCCGGAGCGGCTGATCGTGGTCGGGTCGGGTGTGACCGGCGCCGAGTTCGCGAGCGCGTACGACGCGCTCGGCAGCGATGTGGTCCTGGTGTCGTCGCGGGACCGGGTGCTGCCTGGCGAGGACGCGGACGCAGCGGCGGTGCTGGAGGACGTGTTCAAGCGGCGCGGGTTGACCGTACTGAGCAAGTCGCGAGCCGAGTCAGTGCAGCGCCGGGGCGACGGGGTTGTGGTGACGCTCACGGACGGCCGTACGGTCGAGGGATCGCACGCGCTGCTCGCGGTCGGCTCCCTCCCGAACACCGATGACATGAACCTGGTCGAGTCGGGCGTGTCGCTCACCGACGGCGGCTTCGTCCAGGTCGACCGGGTGTCACGGACGACCGCGCGCGGGGTGTACGCGGCGGGCGACTGCACCGGCGTACTCATGCTCGCGTCCGTCGCCGCGATGCAGGGCCGGATCGCGATGGCCCACGCCCTCGGCGACGCCGTCACACCGTTGGACCAGTCAACAGTCTCCGCCAACGTCTTCACCGCCCCCGAAATCGCCACCGTCGGCCTGACCCAGGCGGTAGTCGACGCCGGCGGCAGCACCGCCCTCGTCGTCAAGGTCCCGCTGGCCGACAACGCCCGAGCCAAAATGCAGGGCGTCCGAGACGGCTTCGTCAAACTCTTCTGCCTCCCGAACACGGGAATCGTGGTCGGCGGCGTCGTCGTGGCCCCCCGAGCCAGCGAACTCATCCACCCCATCTCCCTGGCCGTAGGCGCCCGCCTCACCGTCGACCAGGTAGCCCAATCCTTCACCGTCTACCCCTCCATCACCGGCTCCATAGCCGAAGCCGCCCGCCGCCTCCACCTCCGCAACTGAAGAGCAGCATTCGCGTGCCTGGACTGTACGTATACGTCCACTAGTGGTGCGCGGTCCGACTACGCACGCTCACGTACGCACCTCAAGCGCCCACACCTCCTGTCGCCCTGCCGACGACCCAGCCCTGTGCAGGGCGCCTTTGGGAAGCTGCCGCGTGTTTTGGTCGCCGGGAAATGCCTGGTGGGTTCTCAAAGCGGGGTGTGAGGGCGCAACTTTTGGGGGTGGGGGTGCATCGGGGGTGGTGTGAAGGGTTCCTTGGGGAAATTGGCGGCGGTTGGGGTCGGTGCTGTTGGGCTGGCTGTGGTGGGGGCTGGGTTGGTGGGTGCGGCGGGGACGCCGGGGGTGGTTGCGGCTGCTCGGACTGATGCGGCTGCTAAGGCTGCGGGGGTGTGCAAGGTGCAGTTGGAGGGGGTTTCGGGGCGGGGGGATGTGGTTGATACCTACGTCACGGCTGGGAAGCCCGTGGCCTCGAAGGTTGTGGGTGGGGCGCATTTGTTTGGGGCGGGGGTGGCGCGGATCAGTTCTACCTGGCGGTGGGATGCGGGGGCGACGGATGCGTACGTGGTGTTGGGGTCGAGGCTGTATCAGGTTTCGTATGGGTATGACGAGATGACTGGGCAGTTGTACGTGTACCCGAATCCGGTGGGTGGGGGCTGGGACAGGTTCACGATGGTTGAGCAGTCCGTCTGGGGATCGGGGCGTACGTTGCGCACCGCCCGGTACGGGATGCGCAACGACGGTCTGCTGTTTCGCTGGACCAGTTGGAAGAACCCGAAGCAGTACGCCGGGTTCTCCGCGGTGAAGGCGATGACGTTGATCAGTGAGACGAGGACGTACGACACCTTTCTCGCGACGACCCGGGGTGGGGCGCTGTACACGATTCGCATTCCGGCGGATACGCGGTTGAAGCCGGTGGTGACGAAGGTGCGATCGGCCGGCTGGGCGGGGTTCGAGACGTTGGTGGGCGAGCGGTGCGGTACGCAAAGCACGTTGCTGACGGCAATCGATCGGGACACCGGGGCGGCGTACTTGTACGCGGTCGGGCATGCGAAAGGCGCCGCGACCGTGATTCAGGGACTTGGCCGGATCCCGGGGACGTTCAAGGACCCGGTGGTGGCGCGCTGGACCCGCGACGACGCCCCACCGCGCAATGGTGAATGACAACTTTTCCGGTCTGTACCGTATCTAGCTGATGCGAAGACAACTTCCGAAGGGGATTCCTATGAAGCTCAAACGAGTGTCCGCGGCCGCGGCGCTGCTGCTCGGTGGTTTGGCTGCCGCGCCGGGCAGCCCGGCCATTGCCACCACCACAGCCGGCGCCGCGACCACGACCGCCACTGCGGTCAGCGCCGCCTGTCAGGTGACTGCCGGATCGATCACCAGTGCCGGCGATTTTGCGGGTACGACGGCGACCGCCACCGCGCCGCCGACCGCGACGCGCGGCAAGGGACCGCACTTGTTCACCGCGGGCATCACGAAGGCGAGTTCGACCTGGACCACCGCGCTCGAGGTACCGGCCGGCTCGACCTCGACCGGCCTGGTCATCCTGAACGACACGCTCTACTCGGCGTTCTACTCCGACCTGTCCGGCGCGCCGCCGAAGGGCCTGACCAAGATCGGCTCCGGCTGGGGCAACTTCACCACGGTGGAGGAGTCGTTCTGGCAGAAGGCGCCCGGCTCGACGGTGACGGCCAGCGCGATGTACGGCCTGAAGGGTGGCAGCGGGGACCTGTACCGCTGGGTCAAGGGGCGCCGTGAGGTCGCGTCCGGCTTCACCGCGGTCAAGACGATGGCGCTGATCAGCGAGACGCAGACGTACGACACGTTCCTCGCGAACACCCGCGGCGGCGCGCTGTACACGATCCGGATTCCGCGGACGTCGCCGATGAAGCCGATCGTCAAGCAGGTCCGGACGTCCACCTGGCAGAAGTTCGAGTCGCTGGTCGCCGAGAAGTGCGGTACGCAGGGTACGTTGCTGACGGCAATCGACAAGGACACCGGCACCGCGTTCTTGTACGCCGTAGGTCACGCCAACGGAACTGCCACGGTGATCAAGGGCCTCGGCCAGGTGCCGGGTACGTTCAAGGACCCGGTGTACTTCCTTGCCACCGCCGAGGGACAGCCCCCGCTCTTCGGCGAGTGACCCAGTGACCGAGTGACCGACTGACCACATGACAAGGCCCCGGTAACCACCTGGTTACCGGGGCCGCGTCAATCGATCAGAAGTCGCCGCCGAAGTCGAAGCCGCCGCCGTCGCCGCCGTCGAAGGGGTTGAAGTCGCCGCCCCCGTCGCCACCGTCTCCGCCGTCGCCGCCACCACCGTCGCCGCCGTCGGCCATGCCGTCCTGGTAACCGGCCGCGTAGTCACCGTAGCCACCGCCGGCGAACATGCCGCCGAGCGCGGTGCCGATGAACATGCCGGTCATCACGCCGCCGAGGCCACCGAACAGACCTTGCGCGTACGGCGAGTACGCCGGACCGGCCTCCCAGTACGGAACGCGCTGCGGGCCGACCATGACCTTGCGGACGTCCGGCTCGGCGCCCGCCCGGACGCGCTCGGCGTCGGCGGCGCAGGCCGGCACTTCGCGCGGTGCACCGCTCGGCGGTGACCACATCACGTCGACGACGGACGGGCCGTGCTGCGGGTTGAAGAAGCAGGCCGGCCGGCGCTGCGGCAGCGGCTCACCGTTCACCCGGGCCTTCACGCAGGCCGCGGCGTAGCGCCCGTCCTCGAGGATCTCGATCACGTGCTTGATCTGGTCGGCCTGGGTGACTTCGCCGACCGCTTGCTTGGCGGACTCGTAGGCGTCCAGCGCGCGCTGGTAGTCCTGCCGCGCGCCGTCGCCGAGGTCCTTGCCGACCATCTCCAGGTCGAGGTCCTGCAGTTCCTCGCCGAACCGGGTGATGTCCTCGTCGGCGGTCCGTTTCACCGCCTCCAGCTCGGCAGCGGTGATCTCGTGCTGCTGCTTGCTCTGCAGCTGGGTCCGACGGTACGACCGGTACGCCAGAACCGCGATCACCACCACGGCGATGATCAGGATGAGTGTCATGTCGGGCCTCTCTCGGGGGCTCTTTGGACCGAGCCTATCCAATCCCTCAAGCCGCGGACGCCACGCAGGGTGACCGATCGGGCCGAAATGCCGGGAAAGCGGTGCCCAGCAACGCATAATCGAGGAGCCGCGCCGCCCAGCGTCCGTCCTACCCCCGCCGGAAGGCTGTTCATGGGCAAGACCGCGCGACTGCTCCCGCTCGTCCTCACGGCGGCTGCTCTGGTCCCGTCACCCCACGCCCCGGCCGCATCGCCGATGCCCAGCGCGCCCGCACCGGTCCAGGCCGAGAACCCAACGTACGAAGAGATTCCGCTCGACGGACCGTCCGTGCAGGCCGAGACCAAGCCGTACGGAATGGTCGGCGTCACCTGGCCGGAGGGCGTGCACGGTGTGGTCGCCAAGATCCGCGTCGAGCGCGCCGGGCAGTGGACGACCTGGCAGACCTTGCGGGTCGAGGACGGGCACGGCCCAGATCCATTGGTTTCCGAAGGAATCCAGCGCGGTGGTACCGAACCGTTATGGGTCGGTGACGCCACGGGTGTCGAGGCGAGCGCGGTCACCACCGCCGGTACGACGATCGAGGGTGCGAAGGTCGTCCTGATTCAGCCAGGTGTATTGGCAACTGATGCAGATCCCGACCCGGGCGCGCAGGCGATCGAGCCCGAGGCGAGCCGGGCGCCGTACCCGATGCCGTTGATGGTCAGCCGTCGCCGCTGGGGTGCCGACGAGCGGCTCCGCGCGCACAACGGCGCCGATTGCGTACGACCGAAGTACACCACCACTGTGCAAGCAGCCTTCGTGCACCACACCGCCGATCGCAACGACTACACGCGTACGCAGGTCGCGGCGATGATGCGGGCGATCTACACGTACCACGTGAAGAGTCGCGGCTGGTGCGATGTCGGCTACAACTTCCTGATCGACCGGTTCGGCCGGATCTTCGAGGGTCGCGCCGGTGGTGCGCAATGGCCGGTGCTCGGCGCGCACACCGCCTCCTTCAACTCGAACTCGTTCGGCGTCGCGCTGATCGGGAACTTCGACAAGGTCGCGCCACCGCCGGTGATGCTGGAATCCACCGCCCGCCTGATCGCCTGGAAACTGGACGCGAACTACCGCTCACCGCTGGCGACGATCGTCCTCGACGGCAGCCGCCTGCACACCGTGTCCGGGCACCGCGACACCAAGGCGACCGACTGCCCGGGAACCCAGCTGTACAACAGACTCGGCTGGCTCAAGCAGCGCGTGAACACGTTGATGAGCGGCAGTTTCAGTACCCCGATCTACCAGTACGCGCGGCGGATCGGCTTCCGGACCGTCGGCCAGCCGTTCTGGGGCGAGCACCCGACGCGTACCGGCTGGGCGACGTACTTCGCCGCCCGGGACGTCTTCTATTCCGTTGCCGCCGGCCCGCATTCCACCGCGGGCGCGTTCCGGACCAGGTACCGGCGGCTCGGCGCGGGCAGTGCCCGGCTCGGACTGCCGATCACCGACGCGTACGAGGTGCCGGGCGGTTCCCGGCAGAAGTTTCAGCGCGGCTGGCTCGTCTGGGACCGCCGCAGCCGTCAAGTCAGTCTTGTGTACGGGAGAGCATCATGAGGAAACGCGGGATCGCCGCCATCGTCCTGTCGTCCACGGTGATCAGCGCGACCGCGCAGGCCCGCGAGATCGATCCGGCCGCCACCGCCGACGCGGCCACCACGATCGCGGGCCGCGGCTTCGGGCACGGCCGCGGGATGTCGCAGTACGGCGCGCAGGGCGCGGCGATCGCCGGCAAGTCGGTCAAGCAGATCCTGGACTTCTACTACCCGGGGACGACGACCGCGAAGGCGACCGGCAGCATCCGGGTCCGGATCAGCGCCGACACGACCGATGGCGTCCGGGTCGGCGCGGTCAGCGGCCTGCAGGTCCGATCGCTTGCCACCGGCAAGGTCTATACCTTGCCTAGGGCAACGACGATGAACCAGTGGTCGATCGACCCGAACGGTGAGCACGGCACCAAGCTCAGCTCGTACGACGCGAAGACGAAGAAATGGACGCTCTACAAGACGTTCACCGGGATGGCGCAGTTCGAAGGCGCGCCCGTGATCGGCCTGGTGCTGCCGAGTGGTGCCGTACGCAAGTACCGCGGCGCGCTTCGTGCGATCGATGTCTCCGGCACCCATCTCGACACCGTGAACGTCTTGTCGCTGGAGTACTACCTCCGCGGCGTCGTACCGCGCGAAGCCATCACCAGCTGGAAACCGGCCGCGCTGCAAGCCCAAGCCGTTGCCGCCCGCACCTATTCCGTGTACCACCGGAACCGCGCTTCGAGCCGCGCGTACGACCTGTGCGACACCACCTCCTGCCAGGTGTACGGCGGGTACGACTCGGAGGAAACGTCGACGAACAACGCGATCGCGGCGACCGCCGGGCAGATCCGGTTGTACAACGGGAAGCCGATCATCGCGGAGTTCTCGTCCTCGAACGGCGGCGCGACGGCGGCCGGCGACGCGCCGTACCAACTGCTCAAAGCGGACGGCTGGGACGGGTACCCGCGAAACGGCAACCCCAACGTCACCTGGACCGTGACCCGGTCCGCGGCCGACCTGCAGGCGACGTTCGATGTCGGATCGATCCGCAGCTTGCGGGTGCTGAAGCGCACCGGCGTGGGTCCGGGTGGCGGCCGGGCGCTGACGATCCAGGCGGTCGGCTCGAAGGGGACGCGGGTGCTGAGCGCCGATCAGGTGCGGATTCGGCTGCACCTCCGGTCCGGCTGGATCAGCTTCCCGGCGCGGGCACTTGATATACCAATCGACGTTGACGAAACGGCTTCTCGTTGAGCCATTGACGCCGTATCCCCGGGCCGGTTAGAACCTTGACATCGCTGTCAACCGCCACCGCCCAGGAGGAGCAGGTCGATGCGCAGGAAATTTGGTATATCAACTCGTCTGGCCGCGGGAGTGCTCGCGGTCGCCGTTCTCGGGAGCCTGAATCTGGCCAGTGCCGACGCCGGTTCGGGGACTGATCCGGCCGCCGCGGCGCGGGCGCGGGCCTCGTACGACGCCATCAACAAGTACTTCGACGCAGGGCAAGGGCCTGCTGCTCGAGGAGTACCCGAACACGCAGTCCAACCCGTACTCGTACGTCTGGCCGTATTCGCAGGCCGCGATCGCCGCGGAGGACCTGGCCGGCGTACCGGGCGCGGGCCGGGCTGGTTCCGCGGAGGCCGACCGGCGGCTGGCCGCGTACGAGTTCTACTGGAACGCCGGGACCACGCCGACCGGGTACGACTCGTACGTCCGGCCGCCCAATGGTCAGGGCGGCGACAAGTTCTACGACGACAACGAGTGGATCGGGCTGAACCTGATCCAGCGGTACAAGCGGACCGGTGATCGCGCCGCGCTCGCTCGCGCCAAGGACATCTTCGCGCTCGTCGTACACGGCTGGGACACGGACCCGTCGCATCCGTGCGCCGGCGGCGTGTACTGGACCCAGGCGCCGTGGAGCCAGGACCGGAACACGATCTCGAACGGGCCGGGCGCCGAGCTCGGAGCGCATTTGTACCTGCTGACGCGTGACCGGTCGTACCTGACCTGGGCGCAGCGGATGTACAAGTGGGCGCAGGACTGCATGCTCGCGCCGAACGGTCTGTACTGGGACCACATCGACCTGGCCGGAAAGGTCGAGAAGACGCAGTGGAGTTACAACCAGGGCGTGATGCTCGGCGCCGGGGTTTTGTTGTTCAAGGCAACGGGTGACGCGAAGTACCTGCGGGACGCGAAGTCGGTGGCGAATGCGTCGCTGGCGTTCTACAACACCCCGGAGATCCTCGCGAAACAAGGCGCGGCGTTCAACTCGATCTGGTTCAAGAACCTGTTGATCCTGGATTCGGTCGTTCCCGATTCCCGGTATCGCAAGGCGATGCAGGCGTACGCCGACTACACCTGGACCACCCAGCGGGACCCGGCCACCAACCTCTACAAGTTCCGCGAAGGCTCAGTCGAACTACTCCAGCAGTCCGGCATCACCCAAGTACACGCCTTGCTGGCCTGGCCCCGCTCCAAGTACCACCTGCTCGCCTGACTCAGGCCGCGGCAGTTGCTGTTTTGATGTCTACCGGGATGATCGGCGTGCCGTCCTGCGGTCCGTTCTGTGGTGTGACGCCTGCTTCCGCGACCTTGTCGATCAGTTTCAGGCTTGGCGCGTCGATCGTCCCGAAGGCCGTGTACTGAGGGGTCAACCCGGATGCATCTCCGTACACGATGAAGAACTGACTGCCGTTGGTGTTCGCGCCGGCGTTCGCCATCGCGAGCGTTCCGCGCCCGTACTTCAGCGTCGGGAACACCTCGTCGTTGAAGCTGTACCCCGGACCGCCCGATCCAGTGCCGGTCGGGTCGCCGCACTGCAGCACCTGCAACCCCTCGCCGACCGTCAACCGGTGGCACTTGGTGTTGTCGAAGTACTTCTGCCCGACCAGGCTGAGGAAGTTCTTCACCGCACACGGCGCCAGCGCACTGTCCAGGTTGAGCTGCAGATCGCCGATCGACGTGTTCATGCTGACCTTCGTCGTCCCGGACGCCTTCGTCATCCCGTCGGCCGGCGGGTTCACCTTCTTGCTCGCCGGTTCGGTGGACTTCTTGTACGTGCAGCTCACCTCGGCCGCGAGCGGTTTCGGCCGCTTCGGGGCCGGCGCCAGCGCGGTCGGGATGCTGGCCGGCTTGTTGTCCGGCCCGGCCGCCGACTGATCCGCGCCCGACGGCGTGTCGGACGGCTGACCCGCGGCGGCGGCCGGCTTGTTGCTGTCACCGTTCCCGACCACCACGAAGACCCCGACGATCACCACGACCACCGCGGCGACCGCCGTGATCGTGATGGCGAGATTCCGCCGCTGCCGGCGGTGCTCCGCGTCCCGCTCGGCCTGCCGCTTGGCCTTGCGCGCCGCCAACTGCTGCTGATGGGTCTTCTTGGACATGCAGGAACCCTCCTCACCGGAATGTCTGCACGGAACCTACCGCCTCAACCTGAGAACTGTCTGTCAATCCGCGCGCCGCACCCCGGGCCGCACAGGTGCTAGTCAAAATCCCACTGAAGGTAGCCCTCGTCGACGTACGCCGTCCACCCTCCCGACCCGCCCCCGTTCACCCCGTCCGCGACGCCCGCGAGATCGGCAGAAACTCGTCCAGCCAGGGGAAGGACGGCGTACCGGCCGGTCCATCCTCGATCGGCACGTCCATCGTGGACCAGATGCGGCGCAGCATGTCCCGGTCGCGGAGCATTTCGGTGGTGGACATCGGTACGTACAGGACCGGGATCAGACTGCCGAAGCTCGTCGTCCGAGCGAAGCCGTTGTTCAGGGTGAGCCAGGCGATCAGGTCGTTCGGGAGGCGGCGGCCCATCGCGGTGCGTAGGGCGGTGAGGTCGGCTCCGGTCGCCGGTGGCTGGAGGTGCTCCAGCGCTGACGGGAGGTTGGTTTTCAGCCAGTCGACGATCGTTGCCCAGGATTCCGCGACGGTTGGGTTCATAACCTGCGGACTATGCCAGTTGCGCGGGTCGCTGGACCAGTGACCCTCGGTTGCTGCATACTCGGTATCTAAATACCCAGTATGCAATGGAGGATGGATGATGAAGAGCTGGATGCGGGTCGGTGCGGTTGCGGTGATGGCGGCGGCGCTGGTGGGCGGGCCGGTTGCGGCGCAGGCGGCACCGGTCACGCCGCAGGCGGCGGCCGCGAAGGGCGGTCAGCCGTACACGCATCTGTTGACCAGCAAGGACTGGAGCACCGGCGGGGCGTACGTGGCAAAGGGCGGGGCTGTCACCTTGCAGCTGAGCACGTTGCCGAAGGCGACCGAGGTACTGATCGAGGAGTGCGAGGGCGGGCATGACCTGGGCGACGTCCAGCTGTTCAGCAAGCCGGGCGCCACCCAAACCCTCGCCACCAACGTCCCCAAGGGAACCTGCTTCGTCATGCTCCTGCACCCGAAAACAGGCAAGACCGGCTACCAGGTAAGCGGCACCCTCACCTACTGACCGGAACCGGGGGTGCCACGCTTTCGTGGCACCCCCGCTCCTCTCAGTCCTTGATTTCGCAGATGGGGGCGCCGGCGGAGACCGTGGCGCCTACCTCGGCGGTGAGGCCGGTGACTGTTCCTGCCTTGTGGGCGTTCAGCGGCTGTTCCATCTTCATCGCCTCGAGCACGACGATCAGGTCGCCCTCGGCGACCGTGGCGCCTTCCTCGACCGCGATCTTCACGATCGTGCCCTGCATCGGCGACGTCAGCGAATCACCCGAAGCGGCCGAACCCTTCGACCCACCGGCCCGCCGCGCCGGCTTCTTCCGCGCCCCGCCGCCGGCAGCACCGCCACCAGCCGCACCGCCAGCACCGGCAAGCGCGCCCAGCCCGGCCGGCAGTACGACCTCGAGCCGCTTCCCGCCGACCTCGACCGTGAGCTTCTCCCGCTCGGCGTCCTCAGCCGTCTCCGCGACCGGCCCGTCGTACGGCGCGAGCTGATTGTCGAACTCGGTCTCGATCCACCGCGTGTGCACCCGGAACCCATCGGTCCCGACGAACGCCGGATCCGACACCACCGCCTGATGGAACGGGATCACAGTAGGCATCCCCTCCACGACGAACTCGCGGAGCGCCCGCCGGGACCGTTCCAGTGCCTGCGTCCGGTCCCGCCCGGTGACGATCAGCTTCGCGACCAGCGAGTCGAACGCACCCGGCACCGTCTCGCCCTGGTCGTACCCACCGTCCAGCCGGATCCCCGGCCCGGACGGCGCGTGCCACCGGGTCAGCGTGCCGGGCGCCGGCAGGAACCCACGCCCGCCATCCTCGGCGTTGATCCGGAACTCGATCGAATGCCCGGACACCTCCGGATCGTCGTACCCGAGCTCTTCGCCCTGGGCGATCCGGAACATCTCCCGCACCAGATCCAGCCCGGTGACCTCCTCGGACACCGGGTGCTCGACCTGCAGCCGGGTGTTGACCTCGAGGAACGAGATCATCCCGTCCTGCCCGACCAGGAACTCACAGGTACCCGCGCCGACGTACCCGGCTTCGCGCAGGATCTTCTTCGACGCCGAGTACAGCGTCTCCAGTTGCTCGTCGGTGAGGAAGGGCGCCGGCGCTTCCTCGACCAGCTTCTGGTACCGGCGCTGCAGCGAACAGTCCCGCGTCGACACCACGACAACGTTGCCGTGGGCATCGGCCAGGCACTGGGTCTCGACGTGCCGCGGCTGGTCCAGGTACCGCTCGACGAAACACTCGCCCCGCCCGAACGCGCTGACTGCCTCACGGGTCGCCGACTCGAACAGGTCGGGGATCTCGGCGATCGTCCGGGCCACCTTCATGCCGCGGCCACCACCGCCGTACGCCGCCTTGATCGCGATCGGCAGGCCGTACTGCTCGGCGAAGGCGACCACCTCGTCGGCACCGGCGACCGGGTCCGGCGTACCGGGGACCTGCGGCGCGCCGACCTTGTCCGCGATGTGCCGGGCCTTGACCTTGTCGCCGAGCGAGTCGATCGCCGACGGCGGCGGGCCGATCCAGATCAGGCCGGCATCCAGTACGGCCTGGGCGAACTCGGCGTTCTCGGCCAGGAACCCGTACCCCGGGTGCACCGCGTCCGCGCCGGAGCGGGCCGCCAGGTCCAGGATCTTGGTGATGTTCAAGTAGGTGTCGGCCGGCGTGGAGCCGTCGAGCGCGTACGCCTCGTCCGCGAGCCGGACGAACAGTGCGTCGCGGTCCTGGTCGGCGTACACGGCGACACTGCCCAGCCCCGCGTCGGCGGCGGCCCGGACCACCCGGACGGCGATCTCGCCCCGGTTGGCCACCAGCACCTTGGTGATCTGCTTGCGGTCGGACACGACTGCTCCCTTCGGCTGGCCCGAGTCTAGGGTCAACCGGCCGTCCTGGAGACAGGGTGTTCCTCACACCACACAGCGTCGCCGCCCGGATTCCGCGCCCGGGCGGCACGCGTGGCTGGTTCAGCGGTAGGACTTGCCGACCGCGTCGAGCAGGTGTTCGAGCGTGTCGTACGTCGGCGTGTCGGCTACGTCGATCACGTCCTTCGCCACCGGGACCTGGTACCGGCTGACGACGCCCGCGAACTGGGTCTCGTCGGCAGTACGGAAACCGTGCTTCGCGGCCAGCTCCTGCAGCTCCGGATCGGTCGACAGCAGGTCACCGAGCTTCTCGCCGTTCGGGTTCAGCGAGATCAGGGTGTGCTTGGACTGCACGGTCGGCGACGGGTACATCAGCACCATGCCGGGTTTCAGCTTGTGCTGTACGGCGGCGTCGACGAACTGTGCTTCGTAGATGTTCACCATCGGCGACTTGCCCATGCCGAGCGACAGGTAGTCGTCGAACGGGCCTTCGCTAGAACTGTCGGTGTAACCCTGGTTCACGAACAGCGGCGCGACCAGGGGCAGCACCTTCCGTTCGTCCGCCGGGCTCTGGACGACGGTGTTGTGGTTGGCGACGTAGCTGACGATCGAGAGGAACATCGCCGCCGAGTTCGAGGTCCGCGGGTCGGTGGTGGTGATCAGGATCCGCTTGTTCACCGGGTAGGTGGTGTTGCCGCGGATGTTCGTCCAGCGCCAGTTGGCCTTCGCGAGGTCGACGTACTTGCGGACGTCGAAGTACCAGGTGCCGTTCACTTTCCGGGCGATGCCGGTCGCGGACAGCAGGTCGACGATCGGCTGGAAGGTGGCGATGGCCAGCGGTGACGAGAACACGGCGTACTTCTTGCCGCTGACGGCCGGCCGGCCGGGCGCCGGCTGCAGGATGCGCTCGGCCGCGACCGTACTGGACGGAAACGCGAAGTCGTACTTCCCGAGGTCGACCGAGGTGGCGATCTCGCGCGACCCCGCGGTATCAACCTTCACCGCCAGCCCGTGCTTGGCCAGCACCGCCTGCACCTCCGGGTCCGCAAAAAACCCCCGCTTCTCCGACCCGACCACCCCACCAACCGTCACCACCCCGGGCGCCGTCTGAGCCTGCACGTCCCCACTGTTCCGCACCACCACCACGGTCGCCACGGTCGCCAAAACCAGCACCCCAGCAACCGCCGCCGGAAGCACCACCGCCTTCCGCCGCCAGCCCTCCAACACATCAACCAGCGACCCACCCCCGGCCGCTCCACCACCCGCTGAAGCGACGGGCAGCTGCTCGGCTCCACCACCAGCCGCCGACCGCTCGGCTCCACCACCAGCCGCCGCTCCTTCGGCGCCCGGTGCATTTGCGTCGTCTGGGATGGTGCTGCCCGGACTCTCTGCGGTGGTGCCCGCCTCCAGAGCTACTGCCGGTCTGGTCCACTTGGCCTTGCGGTCTTCTGGGGTTTGGGGTGTGGGTTTGGGAGTGAGTTCTTCTCTGACTATGCGTTCGATCAGGATCGGTACGTAGTCGCGGACCGGGTCGCCTTCGAAGGTGTCTCGGGCGGTGCGGATCGCGGATTCGATGTCTTCGGGAGTATGTAGGTCGGCGAAGGTTTCGGTCAGCCTGCTGGTGAGATTCTCGATCGCCTTCTGTTCACGAACGGTGTCAAGCTTCAAGGGGATGTCTCCACATCACGATCACTTGAGGCGCCGTACTCAGCGCCCCCGTTGCGGCGCCGCGCCAATCCTCCCTAACCAGAGGTCCAACCGGCGCGAGATCCGCCCCGCCAAACGGCGCCAACCGGCGGCAACCGGCGGCAACTGGCGCGACAACCGGCCCGGCAACATAGGCTCGGCGGGAAAGCGTGCAGCCGAGTTCGCGAGGAGTCGTGATGACGGGAATTCCCGAGCCGTTGGCCGGTACCGCACCCGCGGTGTGGGAGAAGCTCGACGACCGGTTCGACGGGGTCCGCGGTGACAGCCGGCTGGAGCGGTTGTGGACCGGCGGCCGCTGGCTCGAAGGACCGGTGTACTCACCGTCCGGCCGGTACCTGCTCTGGAGCGACATCCCGAACGACCGCATGCTGCGCTGGGACGAGACGTCGTACCAGGTCTCCGTCTTCCGCCAGCCGGCCGGGAACACGAACGGCCACACCCGCGACACCGAGGGCCGCCTGATCAGTTGTGAGCACGGCAACCGTCGTGTGACCAGGACCGAGCACCACGGCGGCATCACCGTGCTCGCTCACGAGTACGACGGCAAGCGGCTGAACAGCCCGAACGATGTCGTGGTGAAGCGCGACGGCTCGGTCTGGTTCACCGACCCGGCGTACGGGATCGACTCCGACTACGAGGGGTACAAGGGCGAGATCGAGACCGGTGGTTGCCATGTCTACCGAGTTGCGCCGGACGGCCGGCTGACCCGCGTCGCGGACGACTTCAATCGCCCGAACGGCTTGGCGTTCTCGCTGGACGAATCGTTGCTCTACATCACCGATTCCGCCGAGCGTACGATCCGCGTCTTCACTGTCGACGGCGACCGGCTGACCGGCGGTGAGCTGTTCGCCGAGTGCGGCAACGGGCTCTTCGACGGCATCCGGCTCGACACCCAAGGCCGGGTGTGGGCGTCAGCTGCCGACGGCGTGCACGTGTACCACCCCGACGGCACCTTGCTGGGCAAGCTCCTCGTCCCCGAAACCGTCAGCAACCTCACCTGGGGCGGCCCGAAACGCAACCGCCTGTTCCTCACCGCGACCACCTCCGTCTACTCCCTCTTCACCACCACCACCGGCGCCCCCGAACCCTACGGCCCCCACCGCTAACTCACTCGCCCAAACACCGGTGAATATCCACTGCTGTTGTGGGTTCTCCACCGGTACACGAGTGGAGAACCCACAACGCGAGCGGATATCCCCGCGCAGCACCTACCCCAAACCGGTTTGGGGCACCCGGCAACCATCCTCGCCGCACAGCTGTTTGCGAGGTGCGGCATCCCCCGGTAAGTCGTTCGCCTTGGGGCTGGCTGGTGTGCAATTCTGGCCTGCTGGCCTGATTCAAGGAGGATGTATGAGCATGGTCGGCGTTCAGGTGCCGGAGCACCTGCGGGAGCTGGCGGGCAGTGTGGTGGCGGAGGCCGAGCGGGATGCCCGGATCGTTGCCGTCATCGCCGGTGGTTCGGTCGCGACCGGTACCGGCGACGAGTTCTCGGACCTCGATCTCGTGCTGGTGTGCACGCCCGCGGGACAAGCGGCATGCCTCGCGGAGGCGAAGGAGTTCGCCGGGCGCGCCGGGAAGTTGCTGGCGGGCTTCACCGGGGAACATGTCGGCGAACCGCGGCTGCTGATCGCCTTGTACGGCCCGCCGCCGGTGCACGTCGATCTGAAGTTCGTCACGGTGGACGACCTTCGAACCCGGGTCGAGGACGGCGTCGTACTGTGGCAGCGCGACGACAGCATCGACCACGTCTTCAAGGAGTCGGCCGCCGAGTGGCCGCAGGTCGATCCGCAGTGGATCGAGGACCGGGTCTGGGTCTGGGTGCACTACACCGCGGTGAAGATCGAGCGCGGTGAACTGTTCGAGGCGATCGATGCTCTTGGCATGATCCGATCGGCCGCACTCGCACCACTGGCCGCGTACGGGCGTACGTCCCGCCCGGCCGGCGTACGCCGCCTCGAAACGCTGGCGCCGGAGCTCGTACCGGAACTGCGCGCGACTGTCGCGATCGCCGACCGCGAGGACTGCTGGCGCGCGCTGAACGCCTCGGTTGACGTCTACCGCACAGTCCGGGATCGCGCCGGGGCGCCGGTCGTACGCCGCACGGAGGCCGAGGACGCAGCGGTCGCCTACGTGCGGGTGGTCCCAACCCAGTCCTGAGTCGCGCCGGGCACAACCCGGTTCTGAGTGAACCGGGTTGTGCCCGACTGGGGGGCCTAGAGCTTCTTCACCTGGTCGATGATCGTGAACACGGCCAGGCAGCCGAACGCCAGGAACGAGAACCACAGCACCGCCGAGCGCCAGGTCGGGATCCGGATCGCGTGCGGCAGCGCCCGCGAGTTCATCCACCAGAGCAGACCGGAGTAGACGAACATCATCGTGCCCGCCGTACACGCGGAGATGACGAGCAGCACCAGCGGCTGGGTGAGACCGGCGAGCAGCACGATGATGCCAAAGGCAACCAGCCCCCAGACCAGCCAGAAGTACAGCTTGGACTCGGTGATGCGGGAGGTCCGCAGGTACCGGGCCTTGATCATGTCCGAGGTCAGCCGGGACGTGTAGTCGACGATCCCGGCGGCCGCGGCGAACAGCGAGAACGCGCCGATCGCCCAGAACAGGTAGCCGAACCAGCCGCCGACCAGGGTCTGCAGGGTGGTGCCTTCGATCTTCAGGAAGCCGATGTTGTTCTTGACGTTCGGGTCGCCGAACAGGGTGGCGTGGGCAAGCATCGACGTGAACGCGATCGTCAGCACGGTGATCGCGACGAAGGTCGCCGCCTGCTCGATGTTCGCGAACTTCCACCAGCGCTTCCAGCGGGCCAGGTTCGCGTCGTCGGGCGTGAAGGTGTAGCCGTTCGCGGTCGGATCGGCCTCGGTCTCACCGGTCACCGGCGAGGTCAGCCGCGGCACGTGCACGCCCATGCCGAAGCCTTTGTCGCGAATCCAGTTGCTCTGCACCAGGTTCTGCCCGCCGCCGGCACCCGCGTACGCGATCGCGCCCATCACCAGGGCGAACCCGAGCTGTTCCGCGGGGAACTGCGGATTCGTCACCGCGTCGCCGAGCGCACCGTACGTCTTGCCGCGGATCGCGAACACCAGCGCGAGCACGACCAGCAGCGCGACGGCCGCGATCTTCACCGCGATCAGCCGTTCCAGCATCACGTACACGACCGGGGCGAAGGTCAGGATCGCGCCGATCAGCAGCAGCATCCCGATCGCGATCCAGCGCGGGTCGCCGCCGCCGAACAAGTACGTGAGCATGCTCGCGGAGCTCGTCGCCCAGCCGGGCCAGAGGTTCGCGAAGTAGGTCATGATCGCGAAGAACAGGCCCCAGTGCTTCCCGTACCGGTTGAAGCCGGTCAACGCGGTCTCACCAGTGGCCAGCGTGTACCGCTCGATCTCCATGTTCAGGAACCACTGGATCACGACGCCGACGACGGCGCCCCAGAGGAACACCAGGCCGACCTGGCTGGAGATGTACGGCCAGAGGATGAACTCACCCGAGGCGAGCCCGACGCCGGCGCCGACCATGCCGGGGCCGATGATCTTCCAGGTGCTGCTGGGCGGCTCGGGCAGGTCGCGAACCTGCGGCGCGGGCAGGTTCTTGGTGGGCAGTGCGAATCGTCCGTGGTCGGTTTGTGCGGTGTCTGCCATCGGCTCCTCACTTCCTCGACCCCCTGCCCGGAGGGTAGCGAATACTGTCGACAACGGCGACCCCAAACCGGCGAGTGGCAGACTGACCGCATGCGCGGGGTGACGGTTTTGATCGCGGCGTACGTCGGCGCGGCCAGCGCGCCCGCGTACGAGCGGCTGTCCGGTCTGGTCGCCGAGTTGCCGGGGGAGCGGCTGGAAGCTGGTCGGCCGGTTCTCGGATTTGACGACGTGGTGGTCGCGATCGGGGCGGCGCGGGAGCTGCGTACGGCGGCGTCCCGCGTACCGGCCGGTGAGCTGCTGCGGATCGCCCTGCACACCGCGCCGACGGCAACCCTCGCGCTCCGCCATGCCGAACACCTGTTGGCGATCGCCAACCCCGGCCAAACGTTGCTCACCGCAACAACTGCGGCCGAAGGTTCTTGGGATGTCACCGATCTCGGGGTGCATCGGTTGCGCGACCTGGGATCTCCGGAGCGGATCTTCGAGCTGACTGCGACCGCCGAGCCGCTGCGCACTCTCGACGGCATCCCGAACAACCTGCCGGTGATGTTCACCAGCTTCGTCGGCCGTCAGACCCAGGTCGCGGCCCTCCGTACCCAACTCGCCGCCAATCGCCTCGTCACCCTGACCGGGCCAGGCGGCAGCGGCAAAACCCGCCTGGCCGCGCAGACCGCGGCCGAGCTGGCCGACCGCTGGCCCGACGGCGTCTGGTGGGTAGACCTCGCCGGCGTCACCGACAGCGCGCAACTCCCGGAAGCCGTCGCTTCCGCGATCGGGCTCCTCGTCGAGCCCGGCGACCGGCTGCTGTTCGGGCAGTTGCGTACGCACCGCGCGCTGATCTGCCTGGACAACTGCGAACAGATCATCGACGGCGTAGCCGAGTTCGTCCTCGCACTGCACACCAGGTGCCCAGAAATCTCCGTACTCGCAACCAGCCGCGAACCACTGGACCTGCCCGGCGAAGCGATCTGGCGCGTACCCGCCCTGGCCCCGGACGAAGCCCGCGCCTTGTTTCTCGAACGTGCCGGCGCGGAGTTTCCCGAATCGGAGCAGGCGATCCGGTCCATTTGCGTTCGCCTGGACGGCATGCCGCTGGCCCTCGAACTGGCCGCCGCCTGGGTGCGTACGCTCACGCCGGAACAGATCGAGGCCGGCCTCAGCGACCGGTTCGGCCTGCTGACCAGGAACGTACGTGGCGTCGCCGCCCGGCAGCAGACGCTCGCCGCGTCGATCGACTGGAGCCACGACCTCCTCGCGGCCGACGAACGCGAAGTCTTCCGGCAGCTCGCGGTCTTCGCCGGTGGGTTCACGCTGGAAGCGGCGACGGCGGTGTGCGGCGGCGTACGCGACATCCTCGCGCGGCTTGTCGACAAATCGCTTGTCGTCGCGGAGGGCGGCCGGTACCGGTTGCTGGAGACGATCCGCGAGTACGCCGGTACGCGGCTGACCGATCCCGGCCCGGCTCGGGACCGGCATCTGGACCACTACCTGCAGGTCGCTGAGGTCGCGGAGCCCTTGCTGGACAAGGATCGGGACGCTTGGCGGAGGGTGATCGAGCCGGACCGGGAGAACTTCCGCGCCGCCCTCGAACACGGTCTGGCGGCGGCCGATCCGGAACGCGGCCGGCGGTTGGCCGCGGCGCTGCGCTGGTTGTGGAACCTGCAGGCGACCGGCAACGAGGGCATCGGGTACCTGCGCCGGGCGATCGAACGGGTGCCGGATGATCGGTCGTTGCTGCAGGCCCGGTTGCTGTACGGGTACGCGACCGTTGCGGATACCGTCGATCCGTTCGGGTACGACGCGGCCGGTCGCGGACTCGAGCTTGCGACCGAGTTGGGCGATGATCGGCTGCGATCGCTCTTTCTCGCGCTGGTTGCGGTTGGCGAGTTCTTCACTGATTTCGGGAAGGCGTGGGAGCTCACGGCCGAAGGGCGGCGGCTGGCGGAGGGCATCGGCGACGAAGCGGCCAGGAACTCGAACATCGCCTTGCAATGCGTACTCCTCGCACTTCGTGACCGGCACGACGAGCTCCGGCCGTTGCTCGAGCTGGTCGCGGAGGATCTGGTCACGAGCGGCGAGCGAGGGATCGCGTCGACTGTGCTGACGGTGTGGTCGGAGAGTTTGCTGAGCACGGGTTCACCGCGGGAGGCGGTTGCGACCGCCGAGCGGGCACTCGCCGCGGCCGAACCGCTTGCCGACTTTCATCGCGTGGGGGTGGCACGTGGACAGTTGGCGACGGTGCTCGTACGCGTCGGCCGGCTCGATGATGCCCGCGAGTTGATGCGGCCGCTGCTGGAGCTGGCGGAGACGGCTGGTGCGGTCGTACCCAATCTTGGCCAGGTGATGGGGCTGATCGCGTTCTGGGGCGGTGAGTACGACGCGGCGATCGAGTGGATGGCGCGCGACACCGCGCCGGACAGCCCGCTGGCGGGGACGTTCGCACCGACGATGCTGATGCCGACGGTCGCGGCCGCGCTGCGGGCGACGGGGCGTCCTGATGAAGCATCCGAACTGCTTGAACGCGCGGTCGAACAAGCCCGCCGGTACGACCTGCCGCGCATCCTTGCCGATGCCCTTGACCAGCAGGGGCGTGCTGCCATTGCGGACCATCCGGACCAGGCGGCTGACCTGCTCCACCAGGCACTCACGATCCGGGTGGAGCACGGCCTGCGTACGTACCTGATCGACAGCCTGGAGTCGCTCGCGTTGCTGGCTGACCACACCAACCGTCCCGCCGACGCCAGCCGTCTAGCTGCCGCCGCTGCCGAAGCTCGCCAAATCCTAGGCCTACCCGTTGCTGCGTCGCTCACACCCGACAGGCCCGGCCCAACGCTCGACCAGTCTTCCGCCTCGCTCGGTGAGCCGTCCGCGGTGCTCACGCTTGACGAGGCCGTTGCCTACGCGCGGCGGTCTCGGGGTGCTCGTGGGCGTCCGTCATCCGGATGGCCGAGCCTCACCCCCACCGAACAGCAGGTGGCCGCCCTCGCCGTGGAAGGTCTGACCAACCCCCAAATAGCCGACCGCCTCTTCATCAGCCGGGGCACCGTCAAAACTCACCTCGCCCACATCTACACCAAACTCTCAGTCGCCAACCGCACCGAACTCGCCAACCTCAAACGCTCTTGAGCACCCGCACCTCCTTGAACCCCAGCGAACTCCAAGCCGCACAGAGATGACAAACCCCGGAAACCACCGCGACCCGCCCGGCGCCGAACAACTCCGCCAACGGCCCAACCGCCACCATCCCCACCGGAATCGCCACAAACGACAGCAGATCGTCGATGGACGAGATCCTGGAGAGCATTCCCCGATCGACGTGTTCCTGCAGCGACGTCTCCCACGCGACACCAGAGACCGAGAATCCGACCCCGGCCACGAAGGCCGCGATCAGCAACCACCCAGGTTGCACACCAAATCCAAGCGCGAACAGCGGAAGCGCGCCGAGCCCACTCAACAGTTGCCCGGTGGCAAGCAGCCGCCGGACAACCACGCGGTACATCAACGCACTCATCACCAGCAGCCCGACGCCGCGTACGCTCAAGACGACGCCCCACAGCTCGGACTGCCCGGTAAGACTCGGCCCAAGAACCTGCCAGACCCCCACCTGGGCAAGATTCATCACCGCCGACGACACAGTCACCACCCACACCCACCGCACCCGCCGAAACTCACCCCATCCGCGCCAAACCCCAGCCAGTACGTCTGACCGGCGCGGTGCGGTCGTCGGCGACGCGGGCAGTCGTGCCAAGAGCGCGGCGGCGAGTACATAACTGACGGCATCAACGGCGATCGTCGTGCCGCTGCCGGCGGTGGCGACCAGTACGCCGGCCAGCGCCGGCCCGATGACCTTGGTGGCGTTGCGGACTGAACTGAGGAGCGCGTTCGCCTTGCGCAGCTGATCTGCCGGTACGAGCTCCGGGACCAATCCGCGAAGGGCAGGCGAGGTGAAGGCATCCAGTACGCCGTTGGCCGCGCTCAATGCACCGATCAGCAGAAGATCGTAGTGGCCCGTGATCAGCACAACCGCGACCGCGCCCTGCGTCAGCCCGCCACCGAGGTTGGCCGCAACAAGCACCGTGCGCCGGGGCCACCGATCAGCCACCGCCCCGCCGATTAGTACGAAGCACAGCATCGGGATCATCCGCGCGGCGAGCACAATACCGAGATCGGCCGGGTCGCCCGCCGCGTCCAGCACCGCAAACGCCAGCGCGACCGGCGCCATCGAACTACCAAGCAGCGAAACCAGCCGCCCGGCGAGAAAATACCGAAAGGCCGGCCGGCGTAGCGGAGAAGTCACTGCGCCACAATCAGCTACGCGACCCACCAGCACGACTCTTTCGCCGAGCGGCGAAACCCACCCATGCGTTAGGAGACAGAAGTTGACCCTGCTGCGGCTCAACTCACTGGCGCTGTCCCGGTCACGGTTCGCGCTGTCCCCGCTCGCCGAGACCGTTGGCGCGATCATCAGCCTGCGGCGCGGACAGCCCGATCCGTGGCTGTATGCCTGGTACCGGCGTCATCAGCTGCCCTTCAACCGGCGGCTTGAACAGGACCCGTTTCTCAGTGGGCTCGCTGACCTGCTGAGCGCGACGAAGTGGCTGCCGGACGTTGTGGTGCTGCCGCCCAGCGGTGGGATGAACACGGCGCTCGCGGACGAGCTCGACCCGATGCTGACGATGACGGACCGTGAGATCTGCGCCGGTTTGGAGGTGGCGATCGAGCATTGCTGGATCGACCACGACCCGAGCTGGATTCGCGGGCGGGACCTCGGCACACGGTTCGCGGCGGTGCTGCAGTCGGTCTGGAACGAGTACGTCGCCCCGGACTGGCCGCGGCGCCGGCGTGCACTGGAGCAGGAAGTGATCTATCGCGCCGGCCTGTTGGCAGCGTACGGCTGGCCGCGCGCCCTGGACGGAATGAGTTCGCGCAGCAAGTGGATCGGTGCCGACAGCATCAAATTCAGCGGGCAGTCCGGCGCGGACGTACACGTCGGCGACGAAGGACTCCAGTTCGTCCCAGTCACGCTGCGTGGCGGCACCTGGTTGTGCGAAAGCGTGACCCGCGGGTACGCCCTGGTCTACCCAGCACGCCGCGCAGCCACCGAAAGCACGCCCGACGCCCGGTTGGCCGTCGAACAGCTGATCGGGCGCGGCCGTACGCGAATCCTCGAAGCGCTCGCGCGCCCGGCGAGCGTCACCGACCTGGCCGAAACCCTCGACCTGTCACTCGGCACGGTCGGCAGACACCTACGCATCCTCCGCAACGCCAACCTCATCACCGCCCACAAGATGATCTACCACCAAACCCCGCGAGCCAACGCGTTGCTCGAGCCGCCGCCCACGCGCCCCGACCCCTCGGCCGTGCCGCCCACGCGCCCCGGCCCCTCGGTCGTCAAAAAGCCCTCGGCCTTCACGCGCCCTTGAGCGCTTCAACCGCCTTCGCGATCCGCCGCTCGCGTGTTTCCGGCTTCGTCGCGTCGTCGATCGCGTTCACGTGCTCCCGCCGACGGCTGTAACTCAACGCATCAAACGCCTCCCGCACACCAGCCCCCGCCAGCGCCGCCGCGAGATCCTCCGGCACGTCAACCGTCCGCGGATCCCCATCCAGCTCGACCGTAACCGTCACCGCATCACCCCCACCCTTTCCCAGCTCACTCCGAATGCTCTTCAGCACCCCAAGCGCCATACACCCACCTATGGACGCAATCGACCCGCGATACTCAACCCCATCAAAGGCGGCCCGCACCGCAATCCGCCCACCCCCACCAAGCGCGGCCACAACCTCCCCAGGCACCTCCACCCAAGCCCCGCCCCCATCGCCGACCTCAATCGTCCCCTCAAACGTCTCCATCCAACGAGACTACGAGAAATCAGGTGAGCCGACGACGCGCCTACGTTAGGGCCACGACGGATTATCGTGAATCCTGAATAGGCAATCCGCCGGGCTTATGCGATTCTTCTGCAGGTGGAACGTCGCGAGGATTGGCGCGGTGCTCTCGACGGCGTACGCCGATCGGAGGCAACCGAGGTACTGATGGCGCCAGTGCGGACCACAGACTCGGGTGCAGCAGCTTTCCTGGGAATAGCAGAATCCGGCAATCAGTACTGGATCAAACCCCTCGGCAATCCGCAGGGCGATCAAATCCTGGTGACGGAGCAGTTGGTCGCAGCGGCCGGGAGGTTGATCGACGCACCAGTGCGGCCGACAGCCTTGGTCACCGTGCCGCACGAACTCGCCGGCTGGAAGTACGGCGAGACTCAGCGGCTGGCCTCCGGAGTCGCGCACGGCTCACTCAACCTCCCGTCGGCAGACGTCGTAGATGAACTGCTGTACACATTTCACGACGACAACCAACGGCGCCAGCCTGCCCTGGCGGCCCTGTGGGATTGGTGTCTTGGAGAAGACGAGCAGTGGCTCTACGACCTTGATGACGATCGTTCGATCTGGAGCTTCGACCATGGCCTGTGGCTCGGCGGCGGCTTCGGCTGGAGCGGCGACCAGCTCGAGCGCGATGTTGGCGTCGACTGGTCTTGGGACGAATCGGTGATCGGTATGGACAAGGCGGCCTTCCACGAGGTCGCGGATCGGCTCCACGCCGTGACCGTGCAACAGTTGCTGGAGGCCGTAGCATGTGTGCCAACCGCCTGGCAGGTACCGCAGTTCGAGCTCGAGACCGTAGCCTGGCTGCTGTACCGAAGGCGTACACAGGTAGCTGTGCGGCTGAGAGATGCCGGCAGGTCGCTGCGATGACCGAATCGGGACGGAGGTCGAGTGATATGGGTTACAGCTACTGGCTACTGCGATATGTACCCGACTCGGCCCGTGGTGAGTTCGTGAACGTCGGGCTGATCGTAGGGAGCGACGAGGCGTCCGACTGGGCGGTCCGTACCGTCCCGTCGTTGGCGAGAGCATCGCGGCTCGGCGGCGACGCCAGAGTGGTGCAGGATTGGCTCGACCGGATTCGGTTGGCTGTTGCTCCGGAGTCGCTCCACGTACGACGGAACCAGCACGAGTCGCTACCGCGCCTCTCTCTCGCCTGGCTGGATCGCATCAGGCGTCATCTGAACAACACGTTGCAGATCTCGTCGCCGCTTCCCCTTCGAGCGGCCAGCGCGGAGTCCGCAGCCGATCTCCTCTACGACCAACTAATTGTGAGTTCTGAGGGACAAGTCAGGAGCAGTGAGCGGGATTCTGCGGTTCGTGAGCTCCGCGACGCGTTCTACACGGCTGGAGAACTCTCGCCAAGAGAGGTGCAGCGTCGCGTCAGGCTCCAGGTCGGTCGCCAGCACGCGCGCTTCGAGTTTGCGATTGGTGAGCAGCGGATCGCTCAGCTGTCTCAGGTTTGGTCTTTCAATCGCCGGTCGCTGGACGGCCTGACGCAGGACATTCAGGCCTCGAGCTACGCAATTAAGCGACTTCGTGAACACGGCGGAGTTCTGCTGAACCCCGGACGAACCAACCAACGTCCGATCGACCTGATCCCCGACGTCGCGATCAGGGTGCTGTACGTACCGCCGTCGTCGGCTGTACAGCGTGAAGTGTTCGCTGACGCCGAAGATGCCTGGGCAGACCTCGGCGTAGTTCCGTTCCCGCTTGGTCAAGCGGAGCACCTCGCCGAGGAAGCCGCTCACTTGCTCCGGGCAAGCTGAGCTTCCTGACTCTCCTATTTTCCGGCGCGGCTGAGTTTGCTGGGCCACCAGACTTTTTTGCCGAGGTCGTGGGCGAGGGAGGGGACGAGGAGGGAGCGGACGACTGTGGTGTCGAGGAGGACGCCGAAGGCGACCATGAAGGCGATTTGGGCCAGGAAGAGGATGGGGAGGACGGCCAGTGCGGAGAAGGTGGCGGCCAGCACGACGCCGGCGGAGGTGATGACGCCGCCCGTCACCGCCAGGCCGATCAGGACGCCCGGTCTGGTGCCTTCGGTGTGGGACTCCTCGCGTACCCGGGTCATCAGGAAGATCGAGTAGTCGATGCCCAGGGCAACCAGGAAGACGAAGGCGTAGAGCGGGATGCCGGGGTCGGCGCCGGGGAAGTCGAAGAGGTGGTTGAAGACCAGCGCGCTGACCCCGATGGTGGCGCCGAAGGACAGGACGTTGGCGATCACCAGGAGTACGGCCGCGGCCAGCGAGCGCAGCAGCAGCATGAGTACGACGAAGATGACCGCGAGAATGGTCGGGATGATGACGCGCAGATCGCGTTGCGACGCATCCAGTACGTCGAGGTTGATCGCGGTGTTGCCGCCGACCAGGATGTCCGGACTGACCTTGTCGAGCTCGGATCGCAGATGTTTGACCACTTGAGTGGCGCCTGGTGAGTCCGCCGGGACCGTCAGCGTCGCCTGCACCAGCACCTTGCCGTCGACAACCTTCGGCGGTACGCCGGGAGCCGCCGAGGCGGACGCCGCACCGACCCCACTGACCTTGGTCGCGGTCTGAATCACCTGGTCGGCCTGCGCGACCGGGGTGAGGATCTCGACCGGTGTACCAGCGCCGGCGTCGAAGTGCTTGCCGAGTTGCTCCTGCCCGGTGACCGATTCGACCTTGTTCAAGAACAGGTCCTCTTGCGACGTGCCGCTGGCCTTGAACGTCGGCAGGAAGGCCGCGCACGCCAGCAACGCCAGCGCGGTCACGACCCACACCCGGCGGGCGCGCCGCCCGACCAGCCCGGAGATGCGGCCCCAGAGCCGCCGCCCGCCGACCTGGTCGCGGGAGTGTACGTGGTCCAGGCGCGGGATCGACGGCCAGAAGATCCGCCGCCCGAACGCGAGCAGAATGGCCGGCAGGAACGTCATCGCCGCGACGAACGCTCCGGCGATCCCGAGTGCGCCGACCGGTCCGAGGCCCTTCGTACTGCCGAGCTGGGAGAGCAGCAGGCACAGCAGACCGAGGATGACCGTCGCCGCGCTGGCCGCGATCGGCTCGATCGACGCCCGCCACGCGACCCGCATCGCCTGGTACTTGCTTTCGTAGTCGTGCAGTTCCTCTTTGTAACGGGAGACCAGCAGCAGTGCGTAGTCGGTGGAGGCACCGACGACGAGGATGAAGAGGATGCCCTGGCTCTGGCCGTTCAGTTGGAGCACGCCGTGCTTCGCCAGCGGGTACACCACCAGCGCGGCGAGCGCGAGGCCGAACACGGCGGTGAGCAGGACGGCGATCGGCAGGATCGGGCTCCGGTACACGATCAGCAGAATCACGAACACCACGGCGAGCGCCACGCCCAGCAAGATCCCGTCGATCCCGCTGAACGCGACCACGAAGTCCGCGAACACGCCGCCCGGGCCCGTCACGTACACCTGAAGTCCGGTCGGGGTGAGGTCCTGTTTGATGTCGGTGCGCAGTGAGTCCGCGACGGCGTACAGCGCGGTCTCGCCCTGCTTGACCACTTCATCGGCGCGATCGCTGCTGGTTTGTACGGTGATCAGCAGCGCCTTCCCGTCCTTCGACGGCGCCGGCGGACCGATCGGGGCGACCAGGTAGTCGCTGAGCTTCTTTCCGCCGCCGAGGTCCAGCGCCGGGATCTTCGCGATGAACGCGGCGACCTTCGCGCGGTCCACGGCGGTGATCCCGGAATCGCGTTCGACCAGGACGAAGTACGGCAGGATCTTCGAGTCGGTGAACTTGGCCGCCGCGTTCGCGACCTGGGTCGACTCGGCTTGTTTCGGCAGGAAGTTGGCGTTGTCGTTCTGCTGGACCTCGCTCAGTTTGCCGACCGCCGGGCCGCCGAGTGAGCCGAGCACCAGCCAGATGATCAGTACCGCCGCGATCCCCGCCCGCCACATCCACCGCTTCACGATCGTCCCCTCGCCGTCGGTACGCCGACAGTACCGGTTGATCTCTCACCCACCGGCGACCGGTGTGCGGGAGCCGTTTCGGCGGCGTAACAACAAGATGACTACGCGGAAACACCCCGGTCATAACGTCCAGGCCTAATCAGTAAGAGGGCGTCTGGGAACTGTGCCCGCCGAGTGCCGCGCAGTAGGCGCACAGTTCCCAGACGCCCTCTTGGGTCGGATGATCGGAGAACTGCGATGACGCTCGAGGCAGGACAGGCTGCTGTCGCGCACCGCGATGGCAGCGGCGCGGTCGGTACGGTCGAGGCGCCGCGGCGCGGGCGCTGGATCGACGTCTGGGATCCCGAGGACAGCGGTTTCTGGGCCGGGAAGGGCCGGGCGGTCGCGCGGCGGAACCTGTGGCCGTCGATCTTCGCCGAGTTCCTCGGCTTCTCGGTCTGGCAGCTCTGGAGCATCGTCGTGGTCTCGATGCCGAGAGCCGGCTTCACCTACAGCACCGACCAGTTGTTCTGGCTGGTCGCGTTGCCCAGTCTGGTCGGCGCGACGCTCCGGCTGCCGTACACGTTCGCCGTCCCGCGCTTCGGCGGGCGGAACTGGACGGTCGTTTCCGCGTTGCTGCTGCTCGTACCGACCGTTGGTCTGTCGTACTTCATGACGCAACCCACCACCCCGTTCTGGCTGATGGCGCTGGTGGCGGCGACCGCTGGTGTCGGCGGCGGCAACTTCGCCAGCAGCATGACGAACATTTCGTTCTTCTACCCGGAGAAGGAGAAGGGCTTCGCGCTCGGCGTGAACGCGGCCGGCGGGAACCTCGGCGTCGCCGTCGTGCAGTTGCTGGTTCCGATCATCATCGTCGCCGGCGCCGGCCTCACCTTGAACCGGGCCGGCCTGATGTGGCTGCCGCTGATCGTGCTGGCCGCGGTCTGGGCCTGGAAGGCGATGGCGAACCTGTCGGTCGCGAACTCCTCGTTCCGGACCTCGATCGCGGCGGCGAAGCGGCCGCACACCTGGGTGATCTCGTTCCTGTACATCGGCACGTTCGGCTCGTTCATCGGCTTCGGCGCCGCGTTTCCGCTGCTGATCAAGACCACCTTCGCGGACATCACGCCCGCGCACTACGCGTTCCTCGGGGCGCTGGTCGGGTCGGTCGCGCGGCCGTTCGGCGGCAGGCTGGCCGACCGGGTCGGCGGCGCGTGGGTGACGGTGTGCTCCTTCGTCGTGATGGGTCTCGGCATCCTGTCCGCCGTGTTCGCGCTGAACGCGGAGAGCTTCCCGGCGTTCCTGGGTAGCTTCCTGGTCCTGTTCGTCGCCAGCGGCATCGCGAACGGGTCGACGTACCGGATGATCCCGGCCGTCTTCCGGCTCACCACGCCGGACGACTCGGGCCGGGCGCGGCGGGAGGCGGCAGCGTGCATCGGGATCGCGTCGGCGGTCGGCGCGTACGGAGGGTTCCTGGTGCCCCGTGGATTCGCGATGTCGACCAGCCACTTCGGTTCGCTGGTCCCGGCGTTGTACGTCTTCTGCGGCTTCTACGTGCTTTGCCTGCTGGTCACGTACTTCTGCTACCTGCGCAAGGGCGGCCCGCTCAGCCGGGAGCGCGTGTGACGCCAGTAGCCACGCACTGTCCGTACTGCGCGCTGCAGTGCGCCACTACGCTGCATCCGGTCAAGCTGGAGGTACGGCCGCGCGACTTCCCCACCAATCAAGGTGGACTGTGCCGCAAGGGCTGGACGGCTCCTGACGTACTGACAGCGCCGGACCGGCTCACCACCCCGCTGGTCCGCGACGCTGACGGCGTACTGGTGGAGACGACCTGGGACGCTGCACTGGACTTCGTTGCCGATCGGCTCCAGTCGCTGCACGCGGCGTACGGGCGTGATGCGGTCGCGGTGTTCGGTGGTGGTGGACTGACCAACGAGAAGGCGTATGCGCTCGGCAAGTTCGCGCGGGTGGCGTTGCGTACGGCGAATGTGGACTACAACGGACGGTTCTGCATGTCGTCGGCGGCTGCTGCGACGAACCGGGCGTTCGGGATCGACAGGGGCTTGCCGTTCCCGCTGGCGGACCTCGGCGGTGCCGGTGCGGTGCTGCTGGTGGGTAGCAACCTCGCCGACACGATGCCGCCGGCCGTGGCACATGTGCAGGGCGTACGAGACGCGGGCGGCCTGCTGGTCGTCGATCCACGTCGCTCCGCGACAGCTGCACTGACTGGCGCTCTCCACCTGCAAGCCACGCCGGGTACGGACCTGGCGCTGGTGCTTTCACTGACGCACGTGGTGCTGCAGGAGGGTCTAGCCGACAAGGCGTACCTGCAGGAGCGTACCGATGACCCGGACTCGCTCATCCGTTCCACAGCCGCCTGGTGGCCGGAGCGGGCCGAGCGAGTGACCGGTGTACCAGCAGCAACGATCCGCCAGGCTGCGCGGGTACTCGCGGCAGCCGCTCCGGTGCACGGTGGTGCTGGTGCGTTCATCCTGACTGGACGCGGTGCAGAGCAGCACAGCAAGGGCACGGACACGGTCACTGCCTGCATCAACCTCGCACTGGCGCTCGGCCTGCCGGGGCGGCTCGGTAGCGGCTACGGGTGCATAACCGGGCAGGGCAACGGACAGGGCGGTCGCGAGCACGGTCAGAAGGCCGATCAGCTCCCTGGTTACCGGAGCATCTCGGACCCGGCCGCACGTGCTTATGTAGCAGGGGTTTGGGGCGTACGGCCGGAGGACCTGCCTGGTCCGGGGAAGAGTGCGGTCGAGCTGATCAACTCCCTGGGCACGGACACCGGCCCGAAGGCGCTGCTCGTACACGGCAGCAATCTACTGGTGTCCGCGCCGCGCCTCGCCTCAGTACGGGAGCGCCTGGCTGCACTGGACCTGCTGGTAGTGGCCGATGTCGTACCGTCGGAGACCGCTCTGCTCGCGGATGTGGTCTTCCCGGTGACGCAGTGGGCCGAAGAGGACGGCACGATGACGTCCCTCGAAGGGCGGGTGCTGCGGCGGCGTACGGCAGTAGCAGCGCCCGGCCAAGTACGCAGCGATCTAGCGGTGTTCGCCGGACTGGCCGAGCGCCTTGGGGTGGAGGGGTTCTCCACGGACCCGCAGGAGGTGTTCGAGGAGCTGCGGCTGGCGAGTGCCGGCGGGCGAGCGGACTACTCAGGGATCACGTGGGAACGGCTGGACGCGGGTGAGGCGCTGTTCTGGCCGGTGCCACACGTAGAGCATCCAGGTACGCCGCGGCTGTTCGCGGACCGGTTCGCTACGCCGGACGGGCGCGCGCATGTGGTGCCGGTCGATCACCGGCCGGTGGCGGATGATCTCAACGCTGGTGCCCCGATGTACCTGGTGACCGGGCGGCTGCTGCAGCACTACCAGAGTGGGGCGCAGACGCGGCGGGTGCCTGAGCTGGCGGAGGCGGAGCCGGAGGTGTTCGCGGAGCTGCATCCGCGGGTGGCGGCGCAGTTGGGGATCGGTGACGGTCGTCCGGTGCGGTTGCGTACGGCGCGTGGCTCGATGGTGCTGCCTGCGCGGGTGACTGCTGACGTACGCCCGGACACGATCTTTGTGCCGTTCCATTTCGGGGGCGTTGGTGCGGTCAACGAGCTGACCAACGACGTACTGGACCCGGTGTCGGGGATGCCGGAGTTCAAGGCCTGTGCGGTGCAGGTCAGTGCGGCGAGCCTGCCGGTGGCGGAGGTGTCCGCATGAGGGTGGTGATCGTCGGCGGAGGCATGGCCGGTCGGCGGCTGGCTTCGTTGCTGCCCGCGGACGACGTGACTGTGCTTGGCGACGAGCCGTCATACAACCGCAGCCGACTGACCGAGTACATCGCGGGCCGCAGCTCTTTGGCGCTGGGGGATGAGCCAGTCGTGACCGCGGTTGCAGTGGACCGGGTTCGACGGGTCGTGACCGACTCTGACGGCTCTGAGCATCTGTACGACCACCTGGTCTTTGCGACCGGTGCTGAGCCAGTAGCACCAGTCGCGGGGGAGGGAGTCTGCGTACTGCGGTCCGCAGCGGATGCCCAGGCGATCGTGACTGCCGCCAAGCAGGTGCGGCGGGTGGTGGTGCTCGGCGGAGGTGTACTAGGCGTCGAGACCGCCTGTGCGCTGCGCGAGCGTGGTGTCGCGGTGACGCTGGTACACGACGGTGAAACCTTGCTGGACAAGACGATCCGGGCCTCCGCCGGCCGCCGAGTCACCCGGGCGGTCCGGCAGCTCGGCGTGGAAGTACTACTCAATTCTGAGCTGAAGGACTACCGCTTCCAGGCGCTGACGCTGCGGAACGGGCAACAGGTGTACGGGGACCTCCTGGTCGTCGCATGTGGTGTACGAGCGCGGACTGCTCTTGCGGGCGGCCTGACTGTCCAAGACGGCATCGTGGTGGACGAGACACTCACCAGCCCGGATGACCCGCGAGTCCACGCAATAGGTGACTGCGCTGAAGTCAACAGCCGCCTGACCGGGACAGTCGCTGCGGCCTGGGCGCACGCCGAAGCCCTCGCCACCACTCTGACCACCCAGCAGCCCACGCCGGCGTCCGTAGTTGAGGTGGTGCGGGTTACCGCGGGTGGACTGGACGTGTTGGTACTAGGCCCGCAGGACGAGGCCGGGGAAGTAGTCCGGCTAGAGGATGACCAGCGGTACGTACGGGCCGTGCTGCGCGACGGTGTAGTGCGGTCGGCGGTCGTAGTAGGTGCACCGGACGTAGCGGCTGAGCTGGTGTTGCTGGCTGACCGGGGGACCCCGGTTGTCGCGGACGGTCTGCTGGCTGCGCCGGTCGTACCGAAGAAGCGAGTGGCGACCGTGTGCAGGTGCAACGGCGTTACCAGGGCCGCGATCGAGACGGCCTGGCGTGGGGGTGCCGACAGCGTCGACGGCATCGCCGCCACCACACGGGCGACGACCGGGTGCGGCAGTTGCACCGGCGCCGTCGGTGAACTGCTCGACCGCCTCCGGCGCGGCGAGACCGAACCAGTCCCGAGCAGCAGGAGGGCGACGATGGCAGAGCTCCGCAGGGCCAGGCACGTGGTGGTGGTCGGCGGCGGCATGGTCGCGCACCGACTGGTCGAAGCCCTTCGCCAGCGCGACACCGGCACCAGCCACCGGATCACCGTGTTCGCCGAGGAACCGCGGCTGCCGTACGACCGGGTCGCACTGACCAGCTACTTCTCCGGTCGCGACCCGCAGGACCTGTCCCTCGGCGACCCCGACCTGTGGAACGACCCAGCAGTCAACCTCCGCAAGGGCGTCCAGGTCACCGCGATCGACACCACCGCCAAGACAGTCACCACAGCGCGCGGCGAGCAGGTCGCGTACGACGAACTGGTCCTCGCCACCGGCTCGTCCGCCTTCATCCCACCGGTGAAGAACAACGACGCCCAAGGCTGTTTCGTCTACCGGACCATTGACGATGTCGCAGCCCTCCGCGTGTACGTGGAGCGCCTCAAGTCCGAAGGCAAGCAGGTCAACGGTGTCGTGGTCGGCGGTGGACTGCTCGGTCTGGAGGCTGCCGGTGCGCTCCGGGCGCTCGGTGCCGCGACGAAGGTCGTCGAGTTCGCGCCACGGTTGATGCCGTTGCAGGTCGACGAAGGCGGCGGCTCCGCGCTGGCCCGGCTGATCGAAGGGCTCGACGTCGACGTACTCACCGCGACTCAGTGCCAACGGGTCAAACTCACGTCCCAGGGCGCGGCACGGGCGATGGCTGTTGCCGACGGCCCCGATCTGCCGGCCGATGTGGTCGTGTTCGCGACCGGCGTTCGCCCGCGCGACGACCTCGGCCGCGCCGCCGGTCTGCAACTCGGCGAACGCGGCGGCGTCGTGGTGGACGAGGCCTGCCGGACCTCGGTCCCCGGTGTCTGGGCGATCGGCGAAGTCGCTTGTATCGAAGGGCGTGTGTGGGGCCTGATCGCGCCCGGGTACACGATGGCCGAGATCGTCGCGGACCGGCTGCTCGGCGGCGAGGCGACCTTCCCGGGCGCGGACACGTCGACCAAGTTGAAGCTGCTCGGCGTGGATGTGGCGAGTTTCGGCGACGCGTTCGGTGCGACCGAGGGCGCGTTGGACATCGTGTACGCGGACCCGGTCGCCGGTGTTTACAAAAAGCTCGTGCTGTCCGACGACGCCCGTACGCTGCTTGGTGGAATCCTGGTCGGCGACGCGTCGGCGTACTCCGGGTTGCGGCCGATGGTCGGCCGGGAACTGGGCGCGGACCCGGCCGCTTTTCTGCTGCCGGAAGGCGCCGCGCCGGTGCAACTCGAGCTGCCTGACGATGCGCCGGTGTGCTCGTGCAACAACGTGTCCGCGGGGACGATCCGGTGCGCGGTCCGCGACGAAGGATGTGCGGACGTCAAGTCGGTGTGCGGGCGGACGAAGGCCGGGTCTTCGTGTGGTTCCTGCCTGCCGATCGTGAAGAACCTCGTGAACGCCGAGCTCACCAAGGCCGGTGTCGAGGTCAGCAAGGCGTTGTGCGAACACTTCACGCTGTCCCGGGCCGAGCTGTTCGACGTCGTCCGCGTCACCGGGCTGCGCACGTTCAGCGAGATCGTCGAGCGGCACGGCAGCGGGCGCGGCTGTGACATCTGCAAGCCGGTGGTCGGGTCGATCCTGGCCAGTCTGGACCCGGCCGGGCACGTCCTCGAAGGGGAGCGTGCGGCGCTGCAGGACACCAACGACCACGTGATGGCGAACCTGCAGAAGGACGGGACGTACTCCGTCGTACCGCGGATTCCCGGTGGTGAGATCACCCCGGACGGACTGATCACGATCGGCGAAGTGGCGCGCGACTTCGGGCTGTACACGAAGATCACCGGCGGGCAGCGGGTCGACCTGTTCGGCGCGCGGATCGAGCAGCTGCCGGCGATCTGGAAGCGCCTGGTCGATGCCGGATTCGAGTCGGGACACGCGTACGGCAAGGCGTTGCGGACGGTGAAGTCCTGCGTCGGATCGACCTGGTGCCGGTACGGCGTGCAGGACTCGGTCGGGATGGCGATCGCACTGGAGCTGCGGTACCGCGGGCTGCGCTCGCCGCACAAGCTGAAGCTCGGCGTGTCCGGCTGCGCGCGCGAGTGTGCCGAGGCGCGCGGCAAGGACGTGGGCGTGATCGCTACGGAGAAGGGCTGGAACTTGTACGTGGGCGGGAACGGCGGGATGACACCGCGGCACGCCGAGCTGCTCGCGTCCGATCTGACCGACGAGGAACTGTTCCGGGCCGTGGACCGATTCCTGATGTACTACATCCGCACCGGAGACCGGTTGCAGCGTACGTCGGTGTGGATTCGCGAACTCGAGGGCGGACTGGACCATGTCCGCGACGTCGTACTGAACGACAGCCTCGGCATCGCGGCCGATCTCGATGCGGCGATGGCCTTGCATGTCGACTCGTACGTGGACGAATGGCAGGCGACGCTGAACGATCCGGCGAAGCTGGCGCGGTTCGTGTCGTTCGTGAACGCGCCGGACCAGCCGGACGCCGACCTGCGGTACGTGGTCGAGCGCAACCAGCCGCGCCCGGCCTCGGCCACCGAACGCGACCAGCTCGAGCCGGTCCTGCTGGCCGGTCCCCGATTGGAGGTTCGCCGATGAGTGTCATCGCGGTTGGTTCGACCACGGTCTGCGCGTACGATGTGCTGCTCCCGGAGCGCGGTGCCGCCGCGTTGCTCGGGGACGTACAGATCGCCTTGTTTCGTACGCACGCGGGGGAGGTGTTTGCTATCGGCAACCAAGATCCGTTCAGCGGGGCGAATGTGATGTCGCGCGGGATCGTCGGCAGCCGGGGCGAGGTCCCGACGGTGGCGTCGCCGATGTTCAAGCAGGTCTTCGATCTGCGCACCGGGGTGTGCCTGGACGATCCCGAGGTGGTGCTGCCGGTGTACCCGGTGGAAGTGATCGAAGGGCAGGTGGTCGTAGCCGCCCTGTCTGACGGATTGGCGCGGGCTGACGGTTCGGCGCGGGCTGACGGTTTGGCGCGGACGCGGTGACGATCAGGTCGGGGCCGCTCAGTGGCTGCACGATCGCGGTCACGGCGCATCGGCGGGCGGAGGATCTGATCGCCTCGTTCGAGCGGCGTGGCGCGAAGGTGGTGCACGCGCCGACGTTGCAGATCGTGCCGGTCGCGGACGACCACGCGCTGATCGAGTCGACCCGGCGGGTGATCGCGAACCCGCCGGACGATGTCGTGGTCACCACCGCGGTCGGGTTTCGCGGCTGGATCGAGGCGGCCGACACGGCCGGGCTGGCGGCGGAGCTGCTCGGCACGCTCGAACAGTCGCGCATCCTTGCCCGCGGCCCGAAAGCACGCGGCGCGATCCGGGCGGCCGGGCTGGTCGAGCACTGGTCGGCGCGGTCCGAGACGACGGCCGAGGTGGTGGATTGGCTGTGCGCGCAGGGCATTCACGGGCGGAAGATCGTCGTGCAGTTGCATGGGTTGTCGGATCCGTCGCTGCAGGACGAGCTGCGGGCGGCGGGAGCGTCCGTACGCGGGTTGGAGGTGTACCGGTGGGGGCCCGCGCCGGACCCGGTGGCGGTCGAGCGGATGATCAGTCAGGTTTGCGCGGGGACGGTCGATGCTGTCGTACACACCTCGGCGCCCGGTGCGCAGGCGATGCTCGACGCGGCGGCGTTGGGCGGGCAGTACGACGCGTTGGTGTCGGCGTTGCGTACTGGGCGGGTGCTGAACGCGTGTGTGGGTCCTGTGACGGCAGGGCCCTTTGTGGCGTTGGGGTTGGAGCCGCTGGTTCCGGATCGGTACCGGTTGGGGGCGTTGATCCGGATCGTCACTGATCGGTTGACGGCTGACAATGCGCGGTCGATCGAGACCGAGTTCGGGTTGCTGGTGATCCGGGGCGGGGCGGCGGTGCTGGATGGTGCGGTGCTGCCGCTGGGGCCTGGGCCACGTGCCGTACTCGCTGCACTGGTCGCGGCTGGGGGTGACGTGGTGTCCCGGCCTGAGCTGCTGGCTGTTCTCCCTGGTGCGGAGGACGTGCATGCGGTCGAAGTGACCGTCAACCGGCTCCGGACAGCGGTAGGGCGGCCTGACCTGATCCGGACAGTGGTCCGCCGCGGGTACCGCCTGTCCGTTGAAACAGCCGGAGTACCCACATGATCTCCGCTGCCGGCCGCACGGCCGTGCAGCCGGTTGATCTGGTGGCGGTTGCGCATGGGACTGCTGATCCGGGTGGCATCCGGGTTGTGCATGAGCTGGTGCGGTTGATGGCGCGGGCGCGGCCGGAGGTTGCGGTTTCGCTGGGGTTCGTGGATCTGCTGACGCCGGCGCTGCCGTCACTCGTACGCCGCATCACTGCCGACACCGACGAAGCGGTTGCGGTGCCGCTGTTGCTGAGCGCGGGCTATCACGTGTACGTCGACATCGCGGCCGAGGCCAACCGGTACCCCAACCAGCTTCACACCGCCCCGGCGCTCGGCCCCGACCCAGCCCTCGCGGATATCCTCACAGACCGCCTCGCCGCCTGCTTCCCCGATCACTACCCCGCCGCTGCCGAGCTGCCTGTTGATCAGGTGGTGCTTGCCGCAGCTGGTTCCTCGGATCCGCGCGCCTTGCGCGATTGCGAGGAAACCGCCGGGCTGTTGAGCGCCCGTATCGCGCGGCCGGTCACCGTCGGCTACCTCTCCGGCGCCGGCGAACGCCTCCAATCCGTCCTCGCCCGCACCAAATCTCGCCTGGCCGTCGCCACCTACCTGCTCGCGCCCGGCTTCTTCGCCGACCGCACCCGCCGCCTCGCCGGTCCGCACCCCGTCTCCGCCCCGCTCGGCGCCGACCCCCGCCTGGCCGCGCTCGCCCTCCACCGCTACGACCAAGCCCTCGCCAACCGCCAACTGCCCCAAGCACCTGGCCGGTTGGAGAACCTCAGCAGGTTCGAGTACGCACAGTGAGCGTGGACGCTTGCGTACCCCGCCCACCGGGGCGCATCGTGGAGAGGTGAATGGGAAGAAATGGGCCGACCTGAGCCCCAGGTACCGGCGGCTGATCGTGATCGGCGCAGCCGCCGAGGGCGTACTCAAGGTGGCCGCCCTGGTGGATCTCGCCCGCCGGCCCGCTGCCGAGGTCAAGGGCCCGAAGGCTCTCTGGGCGGTCGTCATCACCCTGGTGAACTCGGTCGGCGCCGCGCCGATCGCCTACTGGATGTACGGGCGCCGCAAGCGCACGTAGCCGATTCTTCGATAGGGGCGCATCATGCCCGAGGCTGTGCACACGATCCGGATCCACCGTCCACCGGCAGCGGTGTTCGCGTACTTCGCGGACGGTGAGAACGACCCGCAGTGGCGTACCGGGGTCAAGGAAATCATCCGCAACGGCCCGATCGGTCCAGGCATGACGTACCGGCAGCGCATCGCCGGTCCCGGCGGCCGCGCGATCCCGTCCGACTACAAGGTCACCGCGTACGAACCGGACAGCCACCTGGCCTTCGAGGTCACCGCCGGCCCCGTCCGCCCCATCGGCGACTACCGCTTCGAGCCCGTCCCCGACGGCACCGAAGTAACCCTGAAACTCACCGCCGACCTCACCGGCCTGAAAAAACTCCTGATGACCAAGCCGGTCCAGCACTCCATGGACACCGAAGTCTCAGCCCTCGACCGAGCCAAACAAATCCTCGAACAAACCACCCAGTAGCAGGTTGTGTGACAGCCCGGCGCGCGGTTTGATGCGACGGTGCTGGAGTTGTGGGGAGCGGTGCTGGACCGGTCGCTCGAGTCGATCGCGGCAGCCTCGGCGGATGCGCGCGCGTTCGACCGGACCCTGATCGTGCGGGTCTCGGATGTCTGGGACAACAACACCTTCCCGTTCGTCCACGCTGCTGTCGCGCGGGGCTCGCGACAGGCTGTGCTGGCGGAGGCAGGCTTCCGCTGGATGGCGGACTTCGGGACGGAGCGCCGGGACTGGGTGCTGGAACAAGCAGCAGCCTGCGGTCGGTCGCTCAGCCTGCCACCGGTGTCGCGGACCGAAGGCGGCCGGCGCGGGTACGACGGAAAGGTGCACGCACCGCAAGAGCCGTTGACGCCCGAGGTTGCAGTTGCGCTCGCGACTGATTACGACCTGGCGTCGACCCGGGTGCGGCACTTGGTGGTGGAGCGCTCCGCCGATGGGCTTCGTGCCGCACTGCTGCTGGCCGCCGACCGACGGTTCGAGATCGATCAGGACGACGCCGGGCCGGCCGAGCTCGACCTGCGCTTCGACGGCGTCGAGGAACTCCGGTTCGACTCCAGCAACTCCCTCGGAACAACCATCGCCGACCAGCTGACGATCGGCCCAACCGGCGTACTGCGCGCCACCCACGCCACATCCTGGATCCACGACAGCTGGTGGCACCACTCAACCGCCGGCCACGCCGCCGACGCCGCCACCCCACCCAATCCGACGGTACGCCGCGCCGCCACCCTGCCCGGTCCGGCGGCACGCCGCGCTGGTCGGGCGGGTGGTCGGTTGGCCGACGCCGGACTGCTCGCGGCCATCGTCCTGCACCGCGCCATGCTCGACGTGCGGGCGGTCCGGTACCCGTCCCTCGCGGATGAGATGCCGGTGCACAAGATCGCGCGGGCGTTCGCTGGTTCGGGGGCCGCGATGATTGCAGCCGGTGGTCTCCGGGTGCGGCGGCAGGCAGCGTTCCGCCGGCTGATCGAGCACTGGATCGCGGCCGGCGGTGACGAGCTCGCACCGTACCTCCGCGAGACGATGACCGAGTTCGCCGCGGACGAGCACCTCCGGCGCGGGGTCCGCGACCTGGCTCGGGCGTTGTGCCCCGAGCCGGTTCCCGAGGCGAAGGCGGTCCAAGGTTCTCCGGAGGGCGGTGAGGTCGTGCTGGTCGAGTACCGGGCGGCGACCGAGCACCATCGAGCCGAGCTCGTGGTGCAACAGGCCGTAGCGGTCGCCGGCACCTGGGTGCTCCGCGGAACGACGGTCGAGAGCCCGGGCAACGTCGCGGTGGAGGTGCGGGGCGGCCGGCTGACCGTCGCCATTTGAGGGGTGGACCTCCGATCGCGTCCGTTCACCATCCGCAGGCGGGGGGTGAACGGGCAAGGGCAGACGTTCACCCCTGAAATGACGGTGGGCGGGTTGCGGAGGGTTCACCCGTCGGCTGGTGATTTGTGGGTGGTGATTTGCGTGCGGAGGGCCTGGAGGTCGGTGCGGCAGCGGGTTTCCACTTCGGAGAGTTCGGCGAGGGTTTGGTCGATGTCCTGGCGGCGTTGTTCGAGTTCGGCGCGGCGGTGGGTGATCTGGTCGAGGAGGTAGACGAGCTGGCCTTCCTCGCCGGGCTCGGCGTCGTACATGTCGACGATCTTGGCGATCTGGTCGAGGGAGAAACCGAGGCGTTTGCCGCGCAGGATCAGCGCCAGGCGGATGCGGTCGCGGGGGTGGTACACGCGGACCGTGCCGCGGCGTTCGGGGGTGAGCAGGCCGCGGTCCTCGTAGAAGCGAATGGTGCGCAGCGTCACCTCGTACTCGGCCGCCAGTTCGGCGATCGACCAGGTCCGCGCAGCCTTGTGCATGCTGCCAGCGTGCTTTACGTTTACGTAAGCGTCAAGCACGAAGGAGTGCGGCATGTTCGAGTTGTCCGAGGAGCATCGGGAGTTCCGGCACAGTGTCCGGGAGTTCGCCGAGGCGGAGATCGCGCCGCACGCGGCGGAGTGGGACCGCAAGCACTACTTCCCGGTCGAGGTCGTGCAGAAGATGGGTGGGCTCGGCCTGTTCGGGCTGACCGCGCCGGAGGAGTACGGCGGCGCCGGCGGTGACTTCACCAGTCTGTGCGTGGCGATCGAGGAGATCTCGCGCGCCGACCAGTCGATGGGGATCACGCTCGAGGCGGCGGTCGGGCTCGGCATCAACCCGATCCTGACCTACGGCACCGCCGAGCAGAAGGCCACCTGGCTGCCCGACCTGGTCGCGGGCCGGCGGCTGGCCGGGTTCGGGCTGACCGAGCCGGAGTCCGGATCGGATGCCGGCGCGACCAAGACCCGCGCGGTGCTGGACGGCGACGAGTGGGTGATCGACGGGTCGAAGCAGTTCATCACCAACTCCGGCTCCGCGATGACGTCGTGTGTGACAGTGACCGCGAGGACCGGCACGAAGCCGGACGGCAAGGCGGAGATCTCGACGATCATCGTCCCGGCCGGCACGCCCGGTTTCACGGCGGAAGCGGCGTACGACAAGCTCGGCTGGCACGCGAGTGACACGCACCCGCTGTCCTTCGTGGGCTGCCGCGTACCCGAGGCGAACCTGCTCGGTCAGCGCGGGAAGGGCTTCGGGCAGTTCCTCGCCACGCTCGACGACGGGCGGGTCGCGATCGCGGCAGTCGCGCTCGGCTGCATCCGCGCCTGCCTGGAGATGTCCATCCAGTACGCGGGCGAGCGGCAGACTTTCGGCGGGCCGATCGGCCGTAAGCAGGGTGTCGCGTTCCAGATCGCCGACCTGAAGGTGATGGCCGACGCGAGCGAGATGCTGATCTACCGGGCCGCCGCGATGAAGGACGCCGTCGCGTCGGTGGCCGACTTCAAGCAGGCCGCGTCGGTGGCGAAGCTGTACGCGACCGAGTCCGCGGTGACCGCGACCCGGATCGCCACCCAGGTGTTCGGTGGCTACGGGTTCATGGAGGAGTACCCGGTGACCCGCTTCTATCGCGACGCCAAGATCCTGGAGATCGGCGAGGGTACGTCGGAAGTACAGCGGATGCTGATTGCCCGGGGTCTCGGCCTCCCAGTGGAATGATGACCACATGACCCACGACCACTGGACCGAGGTCAAGGTTGCTCGCGAGGCGACGCTGGCTCCGTCGGAGAAGGCGGCGGCCAAGCTCGACAGCCAGCACAAGCTGTACGTACGGGACCGGATCGCGCTCCTCGTCGACGAAGGCAGTTTCGTCGAGGAGGCGCAGCTGGCGAACGCGCTGAACCCCGGCCTGCCCGCGGACGGCGTGGTCACCGGTCGCGCGCTGATCGACGGCCGGCCGGGCCTGATCGTCGCGAACGACCCGACCGTGAAGGCGGGCTCGTGGGGCGCCCGGACGGTGGAGAAGATCGTCCGGATCACCGAGGTCGCGCTCCGCGATGAACTGCCGATCTTCTGGCTGATCGACTCCGCCGGCGCCCGGATCACCGACCAGGTCGAGCTGTTCCCGGGCCGTCGCGGCGCGGGCCGGATCTTCCACAACCAGGTCGCGCTGTCCGGCAAGGTGCCGCAGATCTGCTGCCTGTTCGGTCCGTCGGCGGCGGGTGGCGCGTACATCCCGGCGTTCTGCGACATCGTCATCATGGTCGACGGGAACGCGTCCATGTACCTGGGTTCGCCGCGGATGGCGGAGATGGTCGTCGGCGAGAAGGTCACGCTGGAGGAGATGGGCGGCGCCCGGATGCACACCAGTGTGTCCGGCTGCGGTGATCTGCTCGCGAGCGACGACACCGAGGCGATCGAGCTCGCCCGGCAGTACTTCTCGTACCTGCCCGGTTCGTGGCGGTCGCGGCCACCGTCGTACGACGCGTCGGAACCCGGTCGCGACTTCACCCGCGAGCTGGTGCCGGCCGAGGAGAGCGTCGGGTTCGACATCCACGACGTGATCGATGCCGTACTGGACGCGGACACGTTCTTCGAGATCAAACCGGCGTACGCGCCGGAGCTCGTGGTCGGTTTCGGACTACTCGCCGGGCAGGTGGTCGGGATCGTCGCGAACCAGCCGGCCGTGAAGGGCGGGGTGCTGTTCGTCGACTCGGCGGACAAGGCAGCGCGGTTCATCTGGTTGTGCGACGCGTTCAACGTACCGCTGATCTATCTGTGCGACGTCCCCGGTTTCATGATCGGCAGCGAGGTCGAGCGGGCCGGGATCATCCGGCACGGCGCGAAGATGATCACCGCGGTGTCCGAGGCGACCGTGCCGACGGTGTCGGTGATCGTCCGCAAGGCGTACGGCGCCGGCCTGTACGCGATGTGCGGCCCCGGTTTCTCGCCCGACGCGTGCATCGCGCTGCCGACCGCGAAGATCGCCGTGATGGGCCCGGAGGCCGCGATCAACGCCGTGTACTACAACAAGATCCAGGAGATCGCGGACGAGACCGAACGGGTCGAGTACGTGTCCAAGCTGCGCGAGGAGTACGAGACCGACATCGACATCCTCCGGCTGGCCGCCGACCTGGTCATCGACGCGATCGTCGAGCCGGAGAATCTCCGCGCCGACCTGATCGCCCGCCTCGCCGCCGCCCAGTCCAAGGACCGCACCTTCAGCCACAAGCGCCACGGCGTACCCCCGGTGTAGTCCCGGGGTTGGTGCCTCGTGCGCGACCGGACTACCTTCGGGGAGAGCACACCGAGGAGGCCGGGGATGAAGGCACCCGAGCGCGGCGCGTTGCCGCGGGGGCTGGCGGGGACGCTGGGGCGGGTCTACGGGCGGTTGACGCAGACGGTGCAGGGGCTGAGTGACGCGGATTTCGGGCGGGAGACGCGGTGTCCGGGGATGCCGGTCGGGCCGCTGCTAGTGCATCTCCTGTACGACGCCGAGCGGGCGCTGGTCGCCTTTGCCAGCCCGGCCGTGGCCGAGCCGGATCGGGACTTCGTCACGTACTGGCGCGACTTCCCGCCCGGGCCGGAGACGGACACCAGCTTCGTCAAGAACATCGCCGCCGCGTACCGCAGGCCTGGTGTGCTCGTGCAGCACTGGCGCGAGGTGTCCGAGGCGGCGGTCCGGGCCGCGGCGGTGGGTACGTCCGCGAACGGGCACCGGATCGAGACCCAAGGGCATGTACTGTACGCGGCCGACTTCGTCGCGACTTTGGTGCTTGAGGCAACTGTTCATCACCTCGACCTGATCGTCGGACTACCCGGCGCACCCGAGCCGGACCCACAAGGCCTGCAGGTCACGGCGCGCACGCTGGACGGACTGTTCGGTCCGGAGGCGTGGGACGTGATCGGCTGGGACACCACCACCTACGTACTGAAGGCGACCGGCCGCCTCCCGCTGGACGAGGACGACCTGGACATGCTCGGCCCGCACGCGAGCAGGCTCCCGCTCCTCGGCTGATATCGGCAGCTCGACAGGAGGTGTCCGCATCCTGCGCCGGATGAGGTGCGTCGCTGAGCCTGGCGGCGGATGGTTGCGCCGGACACCTCCTGTCGAGCTGCCGGTCTAGAAGACTCCGGCGAACGGGTCGTCCAGGTTGTTCCAGTCGAGGGTGGCCAGCTCGGACTCTGTCAGCAGGCACGCGTCGAGGACCGCTTGCAGACGGGCCGGGTCCAGTCCCATGCCGGTCGCGACGACAGTGCACTCGGCAAGGTGGTCGGAGTCGGACCACTCGCCGAGCGTACCCAGGGAAGCGCTGTAGCCGGCCGACTCCCAGCGCACCCGCTGCGTCGGCCGGTTCGCCAGCCACACGACACCGCGGCTGCGAACCACTCCGTCGACGATGTCCTCCAGCGCATCGTTCAACCGCGCCGGATGCAACGGCCTGGTCGACCGCCACAGCACCGTGGTCACACCGTCGTCACTCGGCTGCACCCGGTCGGACGACGCAAACTCACCGGCCCATGCCTCAGCCGCGTCGAAGTCAAACCGTCCAGTGCGGGCGACAGGTCCAGCTGGTACGCCGGCCGCATCCGCGGGCACCACGCTGGTCCGTGGATTCAGGTGTACTAGCAGGTGCTCCAGCCGCTCCAGCTTTGCGCTGCGATGCGCATTGGCAAGTACGCACACGTCCGCGTACTCGACCTGGCGAGCAGTCAGCTCCGCAACGTTCCGCCGATCCGGGAGTCCTAGCGCCAGACCACGCTCGGCCAGCAGCTCATCACCGGACAGCTGCTCAACCACTAGTACCGCATCCACCACGCACGTAACCGTGTCTACGACGACCTCAGGCAGTACGGAGACCAGCGTGCTGACGAGTGGACGCGCCTCCATCGCAGGTGGTGCGGCGAGCACGATGTGGTCCCAGTGCCCGCGATCGACCAGTGTCTCCAGCAACGGCAGCAGGGACTCGATTAGCTGGCATGCACCGCAGTTGTCGCCGACTGTGAACTCACCGGCGTCGATCGGGCCGGAGCTGTCGGACACGCGCCAGCCCAGTACGCCCCGGCCTGGCAGCTCGTCCTGGTCAACGGCCACAACCACGGTGGTGGCGTCGGTCATCGCTGCCAGTACTGGCTCGCGCAACGTCGTGGACAGCCCCACCAGCAAGGACAACGGGGTTTTCGCTCGGGCGGTCATGACAGCAGTATATGAAAACGGTTTTCATCAGTCCAGTCCTCGAGCTGCCCTTGGTCCAGCCAAAAGGGGGAGGTGCCGGAGGTGGATCGTCTGATAGGCAGTGCCTATGACGATCGAGATCGAGCGGTTCAAGGGTGAGTGGGAAGAGCTGGTCGAGCTGCTGGACCTGGCGTTCGCGGCGCCGTGGAAGGACGAGCAGTACGAGGCGGCCCGGGGCATCCAGGAGTTCGACCGGAGCACGGTCGCGGTGGACGACGGCCAGATCGTCGGCCACACCGGTTCGTTCTCGCTCCGGCTGTCGGTGCCGGGTGGCCAGTTGCCGATGGGCGGCGTGTCCATGGTCTCGGTCCGGCCGACGCATCGCCGGCGCGGCATCCTGCGCGACCTGATGCGTACGCAGCTGAACGACCTGCACGAGGCGGGCGAACCGCTGGCCGGGCTGACTGCCAGCGAGCCGGTCATCTACCCCCGGTTCGGGTACGGGCTCGCGACGGATCATCAGGCGATCGTCGTACCGAAGGCGTCGCGGGAGCTGAAGCCGGTGGCCGGCATCGACGACGTACGCATCCGCTACGTGGACGCCCGTGAGTACCTGGCCCGCTGCGGCGCACTGCGGAACAAGCTGGCGCTGGAGCGGCCGGGGATGTTCCAGCACAACGAGCACTGGCAGGAGGCCGCGATCGGCACCTCCATGTCCACCAGCGCTGGGAGCGCGTCGAAGCTTCGCTGCGTCGTGGCCGAGCGGGACGGTGAGCTGACCGGCTTCGCGTACTACCGGACGCAGCGCGCGGACAAGGCGTTCGTCGACGTGGAGCGGGTGCACGCGGCCGATCTCGCCTCACATGCTGCGCTCTGGCGCTACCTGCTCGAGCCGGACCTGCTCAGTGAGACGCGGTGCGGCTCGCTCCCGTCGGACGACCCACTGCTGGACCTGCTGCTCGACCCGCGGGCGCCGTCGCCGATCACCCGGGACGGTCTGTGGCTCCGGGCGGTCGACGTCGCCGCGACACTCGCCGGGCGTACGTACGCGCGAGACGTGGACGTCGTCATCGAGGTGATCGACGACTTCCTGCCGTGGAACGCGGGCCGCTGGCACCTCACGGGTGGACCGGACGGTGCCGCTTGCACGCAGGCCTCGCGGGACGCCGACCTCACGCTGCACGTCCGCGACTTGGGCGCCGCGTACCTCGGCCGGCCGTCGCTGGCAGGGCTCGGCCGGGCGGGTCTGGTCGAGGAGCACACGGCGGGTGCGCTGGCGGTTACGTCGGAAGCGTTTTCCACAATCCGGCTTCCATTCCTCGACACGGGCTTTTGACGGGGTAGCCTGCCGAGATGCAGACGCAGCGTCGGGGTGCGCTGACGGTCGCCGCCGTCCTGCTGGTGGGGATCGTGGCGGCCGGCTTCGTCGTGCTCGCGTCCGCCAGCGGTCCGGTCCGGCCGGTCAGCGAGAGCACGCTGAAGGCCAGTCCGGAACCGCTTCCGACGTTCACGCCGACCGAGTCGGCGCAGACGCCCCCGCCGGCGCGGTCCGCGCGCCCGATCAAGCAGACCGAGATGCCGGGCTGGCTGAAGTCGTTGTGGCAGGCGCTGATCTACCTGGCGATCGCGGCCGTCGCGGTGCTGCTCGGTCTCGTGCTCTACCGGATCATCCGGAGGGTGCAGCTTCCGCAGGCGGAGCCCGAGGGAACGGACTGGGAGCGGGTGAAGGCCGAGCGGCTGGCCGAGGCGGTGGACAGCGGGCTGGCGCGGATCGACAGCGGTACGGCGACCGATGCGGTGATCGCGTGCTGGGTAGCGCTTGAGGGCGCTGCCGCATCGGCCGGCGTACCGCGGGAAGCCTCCGAGACGCCGGCCGAGTTCACGGTGCGGGTGCTCGGGGTCGGCGGGATCTCGGAGCCGCAGCTGATCCGGTTGGGGGCGTTGTACCGCGAGGCGCGCTACTCGACGCACGGCTCCAGTGAACAAGCCCGCACCGAAGCCAGGGCCGCCCTGGAACGCCTCCGGGACGAGCTGGCGGCTAGCGCCGAACGGGCGGCGGCTGGCGCCGAGCGGGCGGCGCAGGACGGACCGGGCGGACAGGACGGACCGGGCGGATCGGGCGGGCAGGAGTCCGGGGCGGGGGCGGTGCGATGACTTCGTACCGGTGGACTCCGTTGGAGGAGAAAGGGCCGCCGCCGGAGGTCAAGAAGAAGCGCTCGCTGCTGCCGCACAAGCTGCTGTTGCAGCACGTCGGCATCGCCGTACTGGTCAGCCTCGCCCTTGTCGTGATCTTCGCACTGGCCGGGATGGCGCCGCGCCCACTGTGGTTCATAGCGGCCGCACTGGCCATCGGCATCGTGTCACTGGCGATCCGGCTCGTACTGCCTGAGGTACTGGAGACGAGCTGGCCCGGGCGGCACGACGAGAAGCTGGCGGCGCTGCGGACCCGTACCAACGACAACCGCACCCAGTTCCTTGCCACCTGGGTGCAGGAGGCCGGCCGGGAGCGACGGTCCGGTGAAGGGTCGCTGACCTTCGTCCGCCGCGTCCGGCCGCTGCTACTGGAGTTGACCACTGACCGGCTGGTGCACCGCCACGGCGTCGACCCGGAGCTCGAACCGGACCGGGCGCGGGCGATCACCGGCGACCAGCTCTGGCAGCTGATCACCAGCGACGACAAACGCACCGCGTCCCTCGGCGACATCGAGGCCGCGATCCACACCATCGAGAATCTGTGAGGGAACCTGTGACTGATGGCGAGCTGACGCTGGCTGAGGTGTCGGAGCTGAGCCGGCGGGTGCTGGAGCGCGTCAGCCAGGCAGTAGTCGGGAAGGCGGAGGCGCTGGAGCTCGTACTGGCTGGGGTGCTGGCCGGCGGGCATGTGCTGCTCGAGGACTACCCGGGTCTGGCGAAGACGCTGGCCGCACGGTCGTTCGCGCAGGCGCTGGGGCTGGAGTTCCGGCGCGTGCAGTTCACTCCGGACCTGCTGCCGTCGGATGTGACCGGTGCCTTCGTGTACGACCAGAAGGAGTCGGAGTTCGTCTTCCGGCCCGGACCGATCTTCACCGGGCTGCTGCTGGCGGATGAGATCAACCGGACGCCACCGAAGACCCAGGCCGCGCTGCTGGAGTCGATGCAGGAGCATCAGGTGACAGTGGAGGGCCAGACGTTCCCACTGCCGGTTCCGTTCCACGTGCTCGCTACAGCGAACCCAGTGGAGTACGAGGGGACGTACCCGCTGCCGGAGGCTCAGCTCGACCGGTTCATGCTGCGGATCGGCTTTGGGTACCCGACGCCTGCGGAGGAGTGGGAGGTGCTGCGGCGCCGGATGAGCCGTCGCAGCGAGGACCAGACAGTAGAGGCGGTGACTGACGCCGCGGGCCTGCTAGCTGCACAACGTGCTGTTGAGACGGTGACAGTCGACGACACAGTCGGTCAGTACTGCGTGGATCTCGCCGCCGCTACTCGTCGGGACTCGCAGGTACTAGTCGGTGCGTCGCCGCGTGGTTCGCTGGCCTTGCTGTTGACGGCGCGGGCGTACGCAGTGATCAACGGTCGCGATTACGTCGTACCGGAGGATGTAAAAGCGGTAGCGGTTGCCGCGCTGGCGCACCGGATCACCGTACGGCCGGAGCTGTGGCTGCATGAGGTCACAGGGGCGACGGTCGTTCGCACTGTGCTCGGTACGGTCGCCGCGCCGCCCACTGTGGTTGGTGCGGCGCAAGCATGAAGTGGCGTCCGACGCACGCGCAGATCCGCGCCATCTGCGTGGCCGCGGTGCTGCTGGGCGTCGCCGTCCTGCTGCGGCGGCCGGACGCGGCGGTCTTCGGGTTGCCGTTGGCGTTCTTGGCGGCGTGGGGGCGGTTCTTCCGGCCGCGCGAGCAGCCGGAGGTGCAGACCGAGCTCGACGCGGACGTGCTGTTCGAAGGGCAGGCGACGACGTACCGGCTGTCCGTGCCGTCCGGTGCCGACCCGGACATCGACCTGATCGTGGCCGCGTTGCCGCGGACGGCGTGGTTCCAGTACGACCCACCGCAGGCGGCGATCGCGGAGCCGGTCGCCGCGGGCGAGGTGACGCTGGAGGTCGGCGTACGGTCGCAGCGCTGGGGGATGCGGTCGTTGGAGCGACCCACGGTTGTGGCGACGTCGTCGATCGGGGCGTACCGGATTCCGGTGCTGTCCGCGAAGGTGCAGACCGTGACGACGCTGCCGTTGCGGGAAGGTTTCGAAGCGGTCGATGCCGTACCGCGGCCGGCCGGTCTGGTCGGCCTGCACCGGTCGCGGCGTCCGGGCGAGGGCACCGAGCTGGCCGGCGTCCGCCCGTTCCGTACTGGCGACCGGCTGCGGCGGATCAACTGGGCGGTCTCGGCGCGGACCCGCGAACTGCACGTCACCTCGACCTGGTCGGACCGCGACACCGAGGTCGTCATCATGGTCGACACCGGCGGCGAAATCGGCATCAGCGAAGGGATCGACGGGCGATCGAGCAGTCTGGACACGGCGGTCCGCGCGGCCGCGGCGATCGCCGAGCACTACCTGCGCAACGGCGACCGCGTTCGGCTGATCGACACGGGCAGTGTGTTCCGGGGCGTACGCTCCGGCAGCGGGCGCGGGCACTTGCGGCGGATCCTGGACACGCTCGTACACGCCGATCGGCGCAGCCGCCAGCAGGATGAAGAGCAGCTCGCGCGGCGAAACCGGGTCCGCTCCGACAGCCTGGTGCTCGTACTCAGTCCACTGCTGCGACCGTCGATGCTCGGCTACATCGTCACGCTCGTACACTCCGGCTGCACCGTGATCGCGGTCGACACCTTGCCGCCGGACATCACCACGGTGCTGGACCCGGAAGCCCACGACGCCCGCTCGTGGCCGCTGGCCTGGCGGCTGCGCTTGCTGGAACGCCGTCGCGACCTGGACCGCCTCAGCGACCTAGGCGTCCCCGCGGTCCCTTGGCAAGGCTCCGGCACCCTGGACGAGGTCCTCCGCGACGCCGCCCGCCTGTCCGCCGCTCCCAGGATCCGCTCATGACAGCCTCAGAAAAAGTAACCCTCTGGCTGGCCCAGCTACGTTCCTCCGGCCGCGCCGTCCTCTTGGCGCGCCTACTGATCGCTGCGGCCGGCACTGTCGCGCTGGTAGTACCCACAATCCAGCCCTGGGACCAGCTGGACCTAGTACCCATCCTCGGCGTCCCGCTGCTGCTCACCACGGTCGTCCTGCCCGATTCCCTGGCCGGCCTGATGTTCCTGCTGGTAGTAACCCTCGGCTGGCTGACCCGAGCCCCCGCGGACCTCACCGCCGGCCTGGTCATCACCGCAGTAGCTCTGGTGATCCTGCACCTGGCCACCGCCTTCACCGCCCAACTCCCGTCCTACGCCCGCCTGACCCCCAAGGCCCTAACCCGCTGGCGCGTCCCCACCACCATCGCCGTCCTACTGGCCCCAGCCATCGCCCTAGCAGCCACCCTCATCCACAACGCCAACATCCCCGGCTCCCTGGCCATAACCGTCACAGCCATCGCCCTAACCACCACCACCATCTGGCTAACCGCCGGCCAAAAACTCAACTAGTCGATGCCGAAGGTTTGGATTAGTTCTTGGGCCCATTGGATGGGGATGGGGTTGGGGCCTATTACCTGCATGGCGGACATGCAGGTGAGGAGCATGCCGGCGGAGAGGAAGTCTCGGGTTTGTTCGGGGGTGGCGCCGGTGAGGTCGCGGACCAGGGTGTAGATGCTGCCGAAGCGTTGCCGGACGCAGTCGCCGATGACGGGGTCGCCGCTGGCGGAGAAGCTGTGCAGGAGGACCAGGAGCAGCTCGGGCTCGGCCAGTAGGCGGTCGTAGTTGCGGCCGAGGGTCGCCAGGTCGGGGCGTTCCGCGGCTGCCTCGCGAAAGATCTGTTCGATCCGCGCGCAGACCGTCTCGACGGCGGCGAGGAAGAGCTGTTGCTTGGTGCCGAACAGCCGGATCACGTACGGCTGCGACACCCCCGCCAGCCGGGCGATCTCGTCGGTCTTGGTGCCCTCGTAGCCGGACGCGGAGAAGGCGCGTACGGCCGCCCGCAGCACCTCGTCGCCACGCTCTTTGGCGGTCAGTCTGACCTTGCTCGCCATCCGTTCTCCCTCCGTTGCTTGACATGTTATCAGTCGATGCATACTCTCGTGATCGAGCTTGTTATCAGTCAATTACAACAAGGAGTACGAGATGACAGCGACCGCTCTCGGCAGGGGGGATGTGAACCAGCAGCCCAGGCCGGGTCGTGGGCTGCGTGGGCCCAGGCGGCCAAGCGGGCTTGGCGTGGTGCTCGCCGCGGTGGGGATTCCGACCTTCATGGTCACGCTGGACAACCTGGTGGTGACGAACGCACTGCCGGTGATCAAGTCCGAGCTGAACGCGTCGCTGGGCGATCTGGCCTGGTTCGTGAACGCGTACACACTGTCGTTCGCGGCGCTGCTGCTGACGGCGGCCGCGATCGGCGACCGGCTCGGCCGGCGGCGGATGTTCCTGGCCGGGATCGCGCTGTTCACGCTGGCCTCGGCCGCCTGCGCGCTGGCGACCGACTCGTGGATGCTGATCGCGTCCCGGGCGATCCAGGGCGTCGGTGCGGCGGCGGTGATGCCGTTGTCGCTGACCTTGCTCGCGGGCGCCGTACCCGAGAAGCAGCGGAGCGCCGCGATCGGCATCTGGGGCGGGATCTCCGGCCTCGGCGTCGCGGTCGGTCCGGTGGTCGGCGGCGCCGTCGTCGACGGGCTGAACTGGCAGTGGATCTTCTGGCTGAACGTCCCCATCGGTGTGGTCGCCGTGCTGCTCGCGGCGCGCGTCCTGACCGAGTCGAAGGGTACGGCGAAGAAGCTCGACCTGCTCGGCCTGGTACTAGCGGCCGGCGGCGTACTGTCGATCGTCTGGGGAGTGATCCACGGCGCCGACGACGGCTGGACCTCCGGCGGCGTACTGGGCACGCTGATCGCCGGCGTCATCCTGCTCGCCGCGTTCATCGCCTGGGAGCGCCGCACTGCCACGCCGATGTTGCCGCTGCGGCTGTTCTCGGTCCGCTCGTTCAGCGTGGTGAACGTGGTTTCGTTCACCTTCGCGGTCGGCGTGTTCGGCTCGGTCTTCCTGCTCGCGCAGTTCTTCCAGGTGGTGCAGGGCTACTCGCCGTACCAATCCGGTCTGCGTACGCTGCCGTGGACCGCGGCGCCCTTGGTGGTCGCACCGATCGCCGGACTGATCGTCGACCGGGTCGGCGCGCGAACGCTGATCACAACGGGACAGGTACTACTGGCCACCGCACTCGGCTGGATCGCTCTGATCACCTCCGCCACAACGCAGTACGCCGACCTGATCGGACCGTTCGTACTGGCCGGAGTCGGCATGGGGCTGACCTTCGCGCCCGGTGCGAGCGTGGTGATGAACAGTGCGTCCGACGCGGATCGCGGTGTGGCCTCCGGTACGAACAACACGATCCGCGAGGTCGGTGTCGCGATGGGGGTCGCGCTCCTCGCGTCGGTGTTCGCATCGGCCGGGTCGTACGAGTCGCCGGCCAAGTACGCCGCCGGCCTCGTACCCGCCGTCTGGACCGGCGCGGCAGTCGTCGCCGTCGGCGCGGTGATCGCGCTGCTACTCCCCGGACGCGAACGATCTACAGTGTGAGCGTGCTCGACGCAGACGACGTACGCCGGATCGCCCTGTCCTTCCCGGAGACGGTGGAGAAGAAGCGCTGGGGGCACCCGACGTTCGATGTGGCCGGGCGGATGTTCGTCACCGTGCCGGACGACCAGAGCTCGTTCGCGGTGCGCTGTCCGCGGCTGGAGCGGGACGAGCTGATCGCGGCGGAGCCGGAGAAGTTCTGGGTACCAAAGCACGAGGCGGGCTCGAACTGGGTTCGGGCCCGCCTCGCCGCGCTCGAGGATGCCGACGAACTGCACGACATCCTGGCCGACTCCTGGCGCCAGGTGGCGCCACCGGAACTGGCTAGCTGACGTACCGCGGTGACACCGCGAAGGTGTTGCAGCTGGCCGGGTTGCCGGTCTTGAACGACTGACCCATGAACCGCTGCTGACTCGCCACGCTGCCGTGGTCACCGTCCTCCGGCTTGTCGCCCGCGGTCACCACCCACTTGTTCCAGACGTACAGCAGCTCACCGCTGATCGGGTAGCTCTTCTTGTTCATCGCCAGGAACACACCGGCGAAGCAGTTCGCCTGCAGTTCCATCCGGCGGGTCTGACGCTGCCGGTCGTTGTAGTCGCTCAGCTCGTAGCGCAGGTTGTCCGACGCCTGCAGAATGCCGGTCATGTTCTGCACACTGTGCCCGTACTCGTGCGCGACGGATCGGGTGTACCACATCCGCGCGTACGCCTTGGACTCCGCGTCGGAGTACTGGGTGTACGACTTCACGAAGACGTCGACCTTCATGTACAGGTTGTTGTTGGACGAGCAGTAGAACGGCACGTTGACCACGCCGCTGCCGCACGGGGTGGTGGTGCTGCTACCGGACCAGTACGACATCGACGGCGGCTGGAACTTGTAGCCGGCCTTCGTCACCAACGGTCCCCAGGACCGGTCCAGGCACGGCTTGATCGCGGCCCAGTACGCGGCGGCGTTGCGGGCGTTGGTCGGCCGGACCTTCGGCTCGCGGCAGTTCGCCGTACGCATCTGGCCGACTTTGTAGATCGCGTTCTTCGAGACGACGGTCGCGTCGTTCACCTTCGGCTCGGACGTCGGCGACTCGGTCGCGGTCGAGGTCGGCTCCTCGGTCGGCTGCCCGGTCGACTCGGTGGTCGGCTTCGGCGTGTACCGGGTCGGGACCACCGGCGGGTGCGTCGTGTCCTTCGCCGCCTGCCGGACGATGCCGATGAGGCCGGCACCGACGATCCCGACACCGACCAGCGACAGGATCACGATCAGCGGGGCCTTCGACTTCTTCCGCGGCCGCCGCGGCTGCCAGCCCGGACCACCTGGTCCACCGGAACCACCCGGACCGCCGAAGCCCGGACCCCAACCGAAACCGGGCCCCTGCGACGGCGGGCCGTACTGAGGCGGACCTTGAAAAGGCGGCCCTTGCGGTGGCGGCCCGTACTGACCTTGTGGCGGTCCGTAAGGAGCAGCAGGCTGACCCTGTTGCGGCCCCGGCTGGTACGGCGGGTACTGCTGGTTCTGGCCGGGTGGCCCGAAGGGTGGCTGGCTCAACGCCGGTCCTCTCGTAGTTCAACAGCAACAGCAAAGTGCGTTACGGCGATCGTCACAGTATCGGCAACAATCAGGTCAGTTCCGGACGGCCCCGGCAGGTAAGGTCGGCCAGGTGACCGATGCCCACAGCACGGCGAGTACGCCGACCAGCTCCATCGACCAGCTCGCCGACCGGTACCTCGAGCAGTCCTTCGTCCTCGACCCGATCGCGGCGACCGAGATGGGTGTCGCCGGGCACGACCACGAGCTGCCGGACTACACACCGGCCGGTTTCGAAGCGCCGGCCGAGCTGATCCGGCGGACCCTTGCCGAGGCCGGCGCGATCGAGCCGGGCAGTCCGCGCGAGGAGGTCGCCAAGGACGCGCTGCTGGAGCGGCTCGGCCTGGAGCTCGAGCGGCACGACGCGGGCGTACCGCAGTACCAGCTGAACGCGATCTCGTCGGTCCCGGCGTATCTGCGGCAGGTGTTCGACCTGATGCCGACGGCTACCGCCGAGAACTGGGAGAACGTCGCGATCCGGCTGAACCAGCTCGGCACGACCCTCGACGGGTACCGCGAGACGCTGCTCGACCAGGCGGACCAGGGCCGGATCTCCGCGGTCCGGCAGGTGCACGGCCTGGCCGAGCGGATCGCCAGCTGGACGGGCGCCGACGGCGACGACTTCTTCGCCGGGCTGGCCGCGCAGGCGCCGGACGGGCCGGTCAAGCCGGCTGTCGAGGCCGCGGCGGCGTCGGCCCGGAAGGCGTTCGGGCAGTTCGGCCAATGGCTGACCACCGACCTGGCGCCGCGCGCGCCGGAGCGGGACGCGTGCGGCCGCGAGGTGTACGAGTTGGCGTCCCAGCACTTCCTCGGCGCGTCGATCGACTTCGAGGAAACGTACGCCTGGGGCTGGGAGGAGCTGGCCCGGATCGAGTCCGAGATGGAGCAGATCGCCGCCGGGCTGAACGGTGGCGACCGGACCATCGAGGCGACCGCGGCGCTGCTGGACGACGACCCGGCGCGGACGATCCAGGGCAAGGAAGCCTTCCGGGACTGGATGCAGCAGCTGTCCGACGCGGCCGTCGCCGAGCTGGGCGGTACGCACTTCGACATCGCCGACGAGATTCGTACGTTGGAGTGCATGATCGCGCCGACGTCGGACGGATCGATCTACTACACCCAGCCGAGCGAGGACCTGACCACCCGCCCGGGCCGGATGTGGTGGGCGGTGCCGGCCGGCGTCGAGAAGTTCGCTACGTGGCGCGAGGTCACCACGGTGTACCACGAGGGTGTGCCGGGGCATCATCTTCAGGTGGCGCAGACCATGCTGCGTACGGACCTGCTGAACCGGTGGCAGCGGATCGCCTGCTGGGTGTCCGGCCACGGCGAAGGCTGGGCGCTGTACGCGGAGCGCCTGATGGAGGAGCTGGGCTACCTGGAGGACCCGGGCGCCCGGTTCGGCATGCTGGACGCGCAGGGGTTCCGCGCGGCCCGGGTGATCGTTGACATCGGCATGCATCTGGAGCTGGAAGTGCCGCGGGACAACCCGTTCGGCTGGCGGCCGGGGGAGCGGTGGAACGCCGACCTCGGGTTCGAGTTCCTGCGCGCGCACTGCCGGATGGAGACCGAGTTCCTGCAGGCCGAGCTGAACCGGTATCTCGGGTGGCCGGGGCAGGCGCCCGCGTACAAGGTCGGCGAGCGGATCTGGCTGCAGGCCCGCGAGGAAGCCAAGCAGCGGAAGGGATCGGCGTTCGATCTGCGTGCGTTCCACCGGGACGCGCTGAACCTCGGGTCGATCGGTCTGGACCCGCTCCGCCGGGCGCTGGCGAAGCTATGAGGTTCGTCCTGGCGTCGGCGTCCCCGGCGCGGCTGAAGACGCTGCGCGGCGCGGGCATCGAGCCGATCGTGATCGTGTCCGGGGTCGACGAGGACAACATCACCGCGGAGAGCCCGGGCGAACTGGCCCGGTTGCTCGCCACGCTGAAGGCGCGGGCCGTGATCGCGAACCTGACCGATCACGCGACCGTACTCGGCTGCGATTCGGTGCTGGAGTTCGACGGTGTGGCGTACGGCAAACCCGGTACGCCGGAAGTTGCCCGTGAACGACTGCGGATGATGCGCGGGCGGAGCGGCGTACTGCACACCGGCCATTGCCTGATCGACACCGCGTCGAAGCACGAGCTTCGCGAACTCGAATCGACGACTGTGCAGTTCGCGGACATGAGCGACGCTGAGATCGACGCGTACGTGGCCACGGGCGAGCCGTTGGTGGTGGCCGGATCGTTCACGGTCGATGGTCTCGGCGGGCCGTTCGTGACGTCGATCGAAGGCGATTACCACAATGTCGTCGGCCTATCGCTGCCGCTGTTGCGCCGGATGCTCGCCGAGGTGGGCATCTCCTGGCCCGAGCTGTGGACGACGACGGCGCCTTATCTGTACGACGAGGCGGTCGCGGCCGCGTACGACGACACCCGCGGCGGGACTGCCCGCGCCGAAGCCGCCGCCCGCGCGGTCGACGCGATGCTGCCCAAGGGCGGCCGGGTACTCGAACTCGCTGTCGGTACCGGCATCGTCGGCGCGGAGCTGGTTGCCATGGGCAACTTGGTACACGGCGTCGATCTGTCACCGGCGATGCTGCAGCACGCCCGCGTACGCCTCCCCGGCCACGTCGCCGCGGCGGACGCCAGCAGGCTGCCGGTCGGCGACCGTCGCTGCGACGCGGTCGTCGCGGTCTGGCTCTTGCACCTCCTGGACGACAGCGAACCAGTCATCGCCGAAGCTGCCCGCGTCCTGCGCACCGACGGCGTCTTCATCACCACCACCGAAAAATCCGACGCCACCCGCTACGCCGACGGCCGCGGCCCCGACGACCGCCGCTCCCAGGACGCCTTCACCCACCTGGCAGCCACCGCCGCCAAACACGGCCTCGCCCTCGACAGCGCCACCACCTTCCAAGGCCCACCCCGCAACACCGGCGACTCCCCGACGTACCCCTTGATCCGCTTCCGCCGAGTGTGAAGGCCGCCCTGAACGGTGGGTGAACTGTTGCCGAGGTGAGTCGGCGGCCGGGGTGGGTGGCCTGGTTGGCTGGCAACGTTGGGTTATGGACGGTGACCGGTTGCCGTTCGTGCATCAGAAGGTGCACGAGCTGATGCGGCAGATGCAGGTGTCGATGCGCGAGGTCGGGAAGTTCTACGGCGGTGGGCAGCCGGATCGGACCTCGATGGGGCAGGCGCGGGTCGATGCCGGCCGGCGCGGGGTGATGAGTTCGGCGCCGGGCGCGCCGGGTACGCCGGTGTTCGGTGCGGAGGAGCACCGCACGTTGAAGGACCTGATCGCGCCTGGAGTGGGGAAACGGATCGGTCTGCGGATGCGTGGTGACCAGGCCGAGTACCAGGAGCGGTACGACAACCGGAACATTCGGCAGACCGCGATGATCGGCGCGTTGCGGGCCGTGGCCGAACTGGCCGAGTCGCGGCGCTACCGGGACGGGCGGGCCGCGACCGAGGTGGAAGCCAGTGCGATGCGGGAGGCGGTCGCTGGGGCTTGGACTGCCGCGCACTACGACCGTGTGCTGCACGACCTGGAAGGCAACGGGCGGGTGCCTGCCGGGACCACCGACTACCTGGCGTTGGGGTGGGCGGAGGCGAATTCGGTGGAGCGGCAGCGGCTGCTGGCTCGCGTCGACGATCAGGCGCCCGCTGGGTACGCGTTTGCGGAGGCGGTCGGCCGGCGGGCTGGGATGTCGGGCGAGCGTACGTTGCACTGGCTGAACAATGCGCCGCCGGACAGGGCTCCTGAGGTTGCTGCTGGGCTGCTGATGCGCGGGTCCGAACGGATGGTTCGGCTGTTCGAGGAGGACCCGGCCGCGTACGCCGTACTCGAAGGAGAAGTGTCGGAGGTGATCCGCTCCGAGTTCGAGAATCTGCAGCAGTTGAAGGACACCGGGATGGTTCACGCGTACGGTGCCAACACCGCTGCTCAGTCGGCGAATGGGGGACGGCGGGTGGCCACGCTGGCGTTGGAGCTGATCGCGCACCAGGAGCGTGCGCTCGAGGCGCGGGCTGAGCCAGAGCGTGCACCCGAGGCACAGATCGTGGACCCGCGGATCGGGGTGGCCGAACCGGGCGGTGGCGCGGCGGATGCACCGGCGTCCGGCGGCAGCGCGCCGACCGGGCAGGTACGGCAGACCGGCCAGTCCCGAACGCCCGATCGCTCGACCGGCAACGGCTAGCGGCTACCAGGCAACAGGTAGATCGCGGCGGTCAGCGCCAGTCGGGCGACTACGGGTGGGCGGACGCGCGCCACTGGCCGGGGCCGGGGTGTAGGGGTTGGCGGGCGTTGCGCCAGTAGGTGGCCCAGTTGCCGGCTCGCTGTGGGTCGGGGCTGGGGGCGGGGGTGGTGGCGCGGGCGGCCAGGACCGTGACCAGGGCAGCCAGCTCCTCCGGCGTGGGATCGCCTTTGATGATCTTCACAGGGGGATGTTCCCATGCTTTTTCGGGGGCAGGGTGTCGCGTTTGGTGCGGAGGAGGCGGAGGGCGCGAACGATTTCGGCGCGGGTTTCGCTGGGCTTGATCACCGCGTCGATGTAGCCGCGTTCGGCGGCTACGTACGGGTTCGCGAGATGGTCCTCGTATTCGGTGATCAGTTCCTGGCGGCGGGTCTCGACGTCTTCGGCGGCGGCGAGTTCGCGTCGGTGCAGGATGTTCACCGCGCCCTGGGCGCCCATCACCGCGATCTGGGCGGTCGGCCAGGCGATGTTCATGTCGGCGCCGAGGTGCTTCGAGCCCATCACGTCGTACGCGCCGCCGTACGCCTTCCGGGTGATCACGGTGATCATCGGGACAGTCGCCTCCGCGTACGCGTAGATCAGCTTCGCGCCGCGGCGGATGATCCCGTTCCATTCCTGGTCCGTACCGGGCAGGAAGCCGGGGACGTCGACGAAGGTCAGGATGGGCAGGTTGAAGGCGTCGCAGGTACGGACGAAGCGGGCCGCCTTCTCGGACGCGTCGATGTCCAGGGTGCCGGCGAACTGCATCGGCTGGTTCGCGACCACGCCGACCGGACGGCCCTCGACCCGGCCGAAACCGACGATAAGGTTCGGCGCGAACAGCGCGTGCACTTCGAGGAAGTCGCCGTCGTCGACGACCGCCTCGATCGCGGTGTGCATGTCGTACGGCTGGTTCGGCGAATCGGGGACGAGCGTGTCGAGCGCGAGATCGGTGTCGTTCGGTTCGAGATCGGCCGGCGCGTCGTACACCGGCGGGTCTTCGAGGTTGTTCTGCGGGAGATGCGCGACCAGCGCCTTCACCCACTCGATCGCGTCCTCCTCGTCACTGCCGAGGTAGTGCGCGTTGCCGGACTTGGTGTTGTGCGTACGGGCACCGCCGAGCTCTTCCTGGCTGACGTCCTCGCCGGTGACGGTCTTGATCACGTCCGGGCCGGTGATGAACATGTACGACGACTCGTCCACCATCACGGTGAAGTCGGTGACCGCGGGGGAGTACACCGCACCGCCGGCGCACGGGCCCATGATCAACGAGATCTGCGGGATCACCCCGGACGCGCGGACGTTGCGGCGGAAGATCTCGCCGTACAAGCCGAGGGAGACCACGCCCTCCTGAATCCGGGCGCCGCCGGAGTCGTTGATGCCGATCAGCGGGCAGCCGATCTTCATCGCCAGGTCCATCACCTTGACGATCTTCTCGCCGAACACCTCGCCGAGACTGCCGCCGAAGACGGTGAAGTCCTGGGCGAACACGCACACCTGACGGCCGTCGATGGTGCCGAAGCCGGTCACCACGCCGTCGCCGTACGGGCGGTTCGCGTCCAGGCCGAAACTGGTCGACCGGTGCCGGGCGAACTCGTCCAGCTCGGAGAAGGAGCCCTCGTCCAGCAGCATCGTGATCCGCTCCCGGGCGGTCTTCTTGCCGCGCGCGTGCTGCTTCTCGACCGCCCGCTCCGACCCGGCGTGCACGGCCTCGTCCAGCCGGTGCTCGAGGTCCGCGAGCTTCCCGGCGGTGGTGTGGATGTTCACCGTCTCTCCCATGAACCGGCAGCCTACGCGCCAGTAGGCCGCGCTGCCTGTGACATCGGCCGCAACGCCGCTGACTCGCCCAGCCGCTACGCTGCCGCCCGTGGCGGATGCACAAGTGGACGAGATCAGGGCAATCGTGGCGCGAGCCCTCGTGGACCGGGTGGAGCACCACGCCGACAGCGAGACCGGCCTGCGAAACGAGCAGGTGGAGTCGCCGGACCTCGTGACGGTCGCAGCGGCGGAGACGATGGTGGCGCGGTCGTCCATCCCGCGCGCGAGCCGGCCCGCGGCCGCGGCCGCGACCGCGACGGTGCTGGCTGAGGGCTTCCAGGAACTTCCCGTCCGGGTCGCCGACTGGCGGCTCGAAGGCACCGACACCCACGTGCGCCGCGAGGCGGAGCGGTACGGCGCGGGGCTGGGCGACCAGACGCTGGCAGCGGTCCGCGTATTCGAAGCGCAGCCGCCAGCCCCGCTTGACGTACCCTCCGACCGCGACACGTCCGTTGGGAACAAGCCACCCGCGTCCGTCGCGAACGAGCAGGCTGCGTCCGTCGCGAACGAGCCGGCGGCGTCCATTGCGGGCGAGCCGGCCGCGTCCGTCGCGGATGATCTGGCCGCGAGGTTCGCGAACGACCCGGCGCTGCCGCGTGCCGGCGGGGGCCGGGCCACATCCGGCGAGCAAGGACGAACCGGTGAGCAGGCCACGTCCGGTGAGCAGAGACGAACCGGTGAGCAGGGACGGGCCGGTGAGCACGGAAGAGCCGATCGCGGCTCCACCGGCAGCAAACGGCACACCCCCGGCAGCCCGGCCCTCTAGCCGACCGGCCGCGGCCCCGGCCGCGCGACTGTAGCCGACAGCTCCACCTGTTACCCCTCCCAAACCGGTTTGGGGCGCCGAACTGCCCATTGCAGGAGCACAACCCTCCCCGCTCTACGTAGGCAACCACCCCAAACCGGTTTGGGGCACCCAACACCCCGCTTGACGAAACCGGCAGGGGTAACCCCCGGCGGCAGCCGACTGCTCCGCGGCCCTGGCGGCCATAGCCGACAGCTCCACCCGCTACTCCAAACCGGTTTGGGGCACCCAACACCCCGCCTGCCGCACCCGGCAGGGACGCACCCCCAGCGGTAGCCGACTGCTCCGCAGCCCCGGCGCGGGTAGCTGACTGCTCCGCAGCCCCGGCGCGGGTAGCCAACCGATCCGCAACCCCCGGCGGGGTAGCAACCGATCCGCCACCCCGGCGGGGTAGCAACCGATCCGCCACCCCGGACGGGGTAGCCGACCGGTCGGCGATTGCCGGTTGGCAACCCTCGGTGGCGGTAGGTTGCGGGGGTGGCGGATGTGCGGGTCAGTGAGTTGGTGCAGAGGATCAACGAGCTCGTGGTGGCCGACACCGGCACCAGGTCGCTCGCGGTTGGCGACCAGATCGCAGGGCGGGTGACCAAGACCAACGCGCAGGTCCTGCAACTGCTCGCGGACAACTTGGACCGACCGGATCGGCTGACCCCCGGCCCGGGGCAGGTGGATATGCGTCCGGCGCTTCGGGCGGCGCTGACGGAAACGGTCGCGGCTTGTGCCGGTGTACTCGTGGCCCGGGAGCGCCCGGCCGGTGACATCTACGACAGGGGCCGGTACCGGTTCGAAGCCGGGATCAGCCGCGCGTACGCCGAGTCCGCGATGCCGCGACTGATGGAGCAGTTGCTGCCGGAAGGAAACGCGGCGCACCTCGGCCGGTTCGAGCCGCGACAGCTCGACGGTGACGTACTGGCCGCGCGGGCGGTCGCCCTGTCGATCATCGCGCGGACCGAAGGCAGTGAGCGCGAAGTACTGCGGGACCTGGTCGCGGCCGGCCGGGACGCGGTCGCACCGGCCGCCGCGCGGATGCTGCTCGAACCACGGGCCGAGTTCCAGGCGCTTCCGGCCCGGGAGCGGGACGATCTCGTCGAGGGCGTCGCGTACGAAATCGAGCTGCACTTCGAGCGCGCCGAACGGCCGCAGCCGGGTACGGGCGCGGTGGCCGCCTGGCGGTCCAGGCGGGCCGCGGCGAACCTTGGCGCGTACGCGATCACCAATGCGAGCCGCCTCGGCACCGAAGCGATGGCGGACCTGTACCGGAACCTCGACGAATTCGGCTGGCCGGAAGTGCCGCGGCCGGAGTCGATCGACGCGCTGTCCCGGCAGATCGGGGAGGTTGTCGGCGAGCTTTCCGAGGCGCCGGCGACGCGGTGGAACGGCCGCAACATCCAGATCGAGCTCGGCCAAGCACCTGACGCCACGGTCCGCCTGACTGCGACCCAGATCATGTCCCTGGACGCACTGCTGAAGAGCGCTTCGGAGCCGCCGCTGACCGCGGAGCAAGCGCTGACTGGGGAGCAGTTGCTGACCGCCGAGCAGGCGCTGACCGCGGAGCAGGCGCTGATTGACGAGCAGGCGCCGGCTGGGGCGCGGGTACTGACCGAGAAGCAGGCGGCGACCGAGGAGCAGGCGCTGACTGGGGAGCAGGCGCTGACTGAGAAGCCGGTGCTGACCGCGGAGCAGGCGGTGACCGCGGAGCAGGCGGTGACTGCGGAGCAGGTGGTGACCGAGGAGCCGGTGCTGACTGCGGAGCAGGTGGTGACCGAGGAGCCGGTGCTGACTGCGGGGCAGGTGGTGAGTGCGCGGGAAGCGTTGCAGGTGCTGGCTGCTTCGCACGCGCGGATGGCGGTGCCGGACGGCTACAGCTCCGCGCACGAGGCAGCCGCGCGGCAGATCGCGCCGCAGTACACGGTGATCGACCAGGCGGTCGGTCAGGCGTTCGCGGAGGACAACTACGCGAAGATCGTCGATCGGTCGCTGCCGGCTGAGTTGGCGCGGCAGGTGCGGGAGGCGCCGGCACCGGATCAGCGGCTGGCACCGGCGGCGCGCGGGTTCGCGAGCGCGATCGACGTCGCGATGCGGCGGCCGGACGGTGAGACGTTGCGGCAGATGACCGGGCAGGATCGGGTCCGGATGGGGCAGATGGTGGCCGACGCGCTGGTGGCCGAGTCCCGGGTCCGGCCGGCGGAGCGGTTCCGCATCGCCGGGCAGGTCGCGGCGGCGATCGACCAGAGGTTCGACGCGCTGCCGGAGGAGCTGGATCGGTGGGCGGCGGGTGAGCAGACGTATGTTCACGATCGTTCGGTCAATGATCCGTTCCTGTACGGTCACCAGGCCGGCCGCCTCGCGCACCAGATCATCGAGACCCACGTCGAGGAAGTCCGCGCCGCCGAGCAAGCCGCCCTGGCCGAGCAAGCAGCCGCCGAAGAACGCGCCGCCGAACAACGCCTGGCCGAACAAGCCCAACTCCAGACCGAAGAAGGCGTAACCCCCACCAACCAACTCACGCCCGCCGACCAGCTCACGACGGCGGACCAGCTCACAACCGCCGACCAGCTCACGAAGGCGGATCAGCTTGAGTCCGAGGACTGGTTCGTGCCCGAGAACCCCGCGCCGACGGAGCAGGGTGTCGCGGGAAGCGCATCTGGTGCGGGAGCGGCGCCGGCGGATCAGCTCGAGTCCGAAGACTGGTTCGTGCCTGGGAACCCCGCGCCGACGGAGCACAGTGTTGCGTCTGCCGCGGGAGGCGCGTCTGGTGCTGGTGCGGCGCCGGGGGCGAGAGGGGCACCGGCGGCGGTTGACAGTGAGTTGACCAGGTTCGCCCCGGGGCACGATCCGGCGCACGCCCCGCCGGGTGCACGACCGGCCGGTCCGGCCGGCGGCTCGAAGGGCACGGCTGGTTCGGCCGCCCCGGCTGCGGATCGAACCACCTCCACCCCGAAGCGCCCCGACCGAGACCGCTGACCACCAGGCCCCGTCACGCAGGTCCAGTGGTCGTCTGTGCACGCCCGGCGGTCATCAGGCGAGCCCGGCACTCGTCAGGCGGGCAGCGGTCAGGTGGGGGGCGGGGCTCGGCGGGCAGGTTGGGCGGTTAGGTGGGGCCGGCGGCGAAGAGTTTGGTTAGGCGGGCGGCTCGGGTTAGGTCGCCTTGGACGGTGAGGTGTTGTTTGAGGACGGCGGTGATCGGGTCCTCGTTGCCGGTGACGACGCGTAGCAGTGTGGTGGGGTCGGTGCGGATCGAGATGTCCGCGGCGCCGCCGGGTGGTTTCAGGGTGCAGTGGCCGTCGTGGATGTGCAGGCAGTACTCGGTGACGGCTTCGGGCCGGCCGGCCCCGCCCGCGCCGGTGATCTGCCAGCTGATGACAGCTTCGAATCCGGCGGCCCGGGCGGGTCGGAGGTACTCCGGCATCCGGCGAAAGATCTCGCGCAACGCGACCTCTCGTACTCCCCCGATGAGTCGATGCCGAAGCTCCCGCTCCGACGTCCGGTCGACCAGTCGGGACAGCTCACTCGCGTCCAGGGCGGCGACACCCTCGGACTCCAGCCAGCCGGCACTGCCTCGTTCGGTCATCGACCACCCCCGCGGCAGCTTTCCCACCAGACCCGTAGGAATTTCCCCTGCGGCCGTGCCTTTGTCAAGTACTGACGAACGCAGCGTCAAGTACTGACGAACGCAGCGTCAAGTGCTGACCAACCCGCCGTCCAGTGCTGACCAGGGCCCCCGAAGTGCCGGCCGCCGGGACGCTCGGTTACGCACAGTGCCCGAAACTGGGAGATGGCTGAGCGATCGGTCACGATCGGCTTCCAGTGGATGGACGCTGCGGCGGCGACGGGCGTCCGCCGATAGGGTGGGCGAACGTGAGCGAGACCGGAAGTGAGACCCGTACCCGCGCGCGGTTCGAGGTGCCTGAGGAACTCAGGGCCGACGTCCGCCTGCTCGGCGAGATCCTCGGCAAAGTTCTGGTCGAGTACGCCGGTCAGCCGCTGCTCGACGACGTCGAGAAGTTGCGTGAGCTGACCATCGCCGGAGACGGCGCCGCGGCCGAGGCGCTGGTTGCCTCCTGGCCGCACGAGCGTGCCGAGGACGTTGCCCGGGCCTTCACCTGCTATTTCCATCTGACGAACCTCAGCGAGGAGCTGCACCGCGCCCGCGTGCTGCGTGAGCGTGACCGGGCCGGCAGCGAGGCGGTGGTGTCGGAGCTGGCCCAGGCGGTCGAGCAGATCGCCAAGGAGAGCGGCGAGCAGCAGGCCCGGGCGTTGCTGAACGGCCTGGAGTTCCGCCCGGTGCTGACCGCGCATCCGACCGAAGCACGCCGCCGTGCCGTACTGGCGACGATCCGCCGCATCTCGTCCTTGCTGGACGAGCGGCACGACCCGCGGGCCGGTGACAGCGACCTGGCCGAGAACCGGCGCCGTCTGGTCGAGCAGGTCGATGTCCTCTGGCGTACGTCCCAGCTCCGCACCAGCCGCCCGACTCCACTGGACGAGGTCCGGTCGGCGATGGCGGTCTTCGAGGAGACCCTGTTCGATGTCGTCGGCAACGTGTACCGGCGGCTCGATGATGCGCTCGCCGGAGACGCGGCCGGGACGCGTACGCCGGTGGTGGCCCCGTTCGTCCATCTGGGGTCGTGGATCGGTGGTGACCGCGACGGCAACCCGAATGTGACCGCCGCGATCACCCGCGAGGCCATGCAGATCCAGGCCGACCACGTGCTCCGGGCGCTGGAGCGGGCCACTGAGGCGCTCGGTCGTTCGCTGACGCTGGATGCCGCGACCACGCCGCCGTCCGCGCCGGTCCGTCGCATGCTGGAGGACGCCCGCGCGGTGAACCCGGAGCTGATCGCGGACATCGAGTCCCGTTCGCCCTCCGAGCCGCACCGGCAACTCCTGCTGCTCGCAGCACGCCGGCTGGCTGCCACCCGGTCCCGCGACGCGGACTTCGGCTATCCGCGCTCTGCTGACTTCCTGCACGAGCTGAAGGTGCTGCAGGACTCCCTGGTGACTGCAGGTGCACCCCGCCAGGCGTACGGCGAGCTGCAGCAGCTCATCTGGCAGGTGAACTCGTTCGGCTTCCACCTGGCCGAGCTGGAGATCCGCCAGCACTCATCCGTCCACGCCAAGGCGCTGGAGGAGGTGCTGGGCGGCGGCGAGCTGTCCGACCAGACCGAAGAGGTGCTGGCGACGCTGCGGGTGATCGCGCAGATCCAGCAGCGCTTCGGCCCGGAGGCGTGCCGTCGGTACGTCGTGTCGTTCACCCGCAACGCCGGTGACCTCGCAGCTGTGTACGAGTTGGCCGACGCCGCGCTTGACGGCCGTGCGATCGAGCTGGACGTCGTACCGCTGTTCGAAACCGGTGAAGACCTGCAGAACTCGGTGGAGGTGCTGGACAACGCGATCCAGCTCACCCGCGTACGCCACCGGCTGACTGCGAACGACCGGCGCTTCGAGGTCATGCTGGGCTACTCCGACTCCGCCAAGGACGTCGGACCGGTGTCGGCGACGCTGGCGCTGTACGACGCGCAGGCGCGGATCACTGCCTGGGCGCAGCGCAATGCCATCCGGCTGACGCTGTTCCATGGTCGTGGTGGTGCACTGGGCCGTGGCGGCGGTCCGGCCAACCGCGCCGTACTCGCGCAGGCTCCTGGTTCCGTTGCGGGCCGGTTCAAGCTCACTGAACAGGGTGAAGCGATCCCGGCTCGGTACGGGAATGCTCCGATCGCGCAGCGGCACATCGAGCAGGTCACTGCGGCGACACTGCTGGCGTCGACCCCTGCGATCGAGGAGCGGGCCACTGTGGCCGCGGAGCGGTTCGCGGTGATGGAGAAGACGCTCGACGAGGCTGCGCGGACGGCCTACCACCGGTTGGTGAAGGCGGACGGGTTCGCGGAGTGGTTCAGCACGGTGACTCCGCTGGAGGAGCTGGGCCAGCTGCCACTCGGTTCACGTCCGGCCCGGCGTGGTGTGGCGGTGTCGTCGCTGGAGGACCTGCGGGCGATCCCGTGGGTCTTTGCCTGGTCGCAGGCGCGTGTGAACGCTCCAGGCTGGTACGGGCTGGGCACAGCGCTCTCCGCGGTTGGAGACGTGCCGCTGCTGCAGGAGGCGAACCAGAACTGGCCGCTCTTCCAGGTGATGCTGGAGAACGCGGAGATGTCTCTGGCCAAGACGGACCGGCGCATCCTCGGCCGCTACCTCGAGCTGGGTGACCGGCCTGAGTTGACGCAGCAGATGCTGGACGAGCATGCACTCACTACTGAGTGGGTGCTGAAGGTGCTTGACCAGGAGCGGCTGCTGCAGGGGCGGCGTGTACTGGGCCGTGCAGTCGAGCTGCGCAACCCGTACGTGGATGCACTGAGCTACCTGCAACTGCGTGCGCTCCGGACGCTGCGTACCGATGACTCACTGGACGAGGAGCAGGTCATCCGCACTCGACGGTTACTGCTGCTGACCGTCTCGGGTGTTGCGGCCGGCCTCCAGAACACCGGCTGATGTTCAACGACCTGGACCGGCCCCCGCTGGACGAGAAGTTCCTGCGGGGCCGGTTGGTGCGTCCTGGTTCGCTGTGGACGCAGATCGATGTACTGGCCGAGACACCTTCGACCAATGCGGTAGTAGCAGCCGCAGCGGCGTCCGGCCAGCCGGAGGGGCTTGTAGTCACTGCGGAGTACCAGTCGTCCGGTCGTGGCCGACTAGGACGGACGTGGACGACCCCGCCGCAGTCAGCTGTGCTCATGTCGGTTCTACTGCGCCCCACTGCGGTAGACGCGTCCCGCTGGCCGTGGCTGGGCCTGCTGGTGCCCCTGGCTGTTGCTGCGGCTGTCCGCGAGGTCGGGGAGATCCCAGCACAGGTGAAGTGGCCGAACGACGTATTGGTCGAGAACCGCAAGCTGGCCGGCATCCTGCTCGAACGCGTCGAAGGACCCGCGGCCGTGGTCGGTATCGGTCTCAACGTCACGCTCCGCGAGTCGGAGAAGCCGCACGAGGCCGCGACTTCACTCGCGTTGGAGAACGCGGCCACCACCGACCGCGCGACCGTACTGGCGGCTGTGCTTCGGCAACTCGCCACTCGCTACCAGTCGTGGGTCGAGGCGAACGGTGATCCGGCCGTGCTCCTGCCCGAGTACCGCGAGCTGTCCGCGACCCTCGGCCGGCCGGTCCGCGTCGAGCTTCCGGACGGTACGTTCCTGACCGGCACTGCCCGTGACCTGGCCGATGACGGCCGGCTGATCGTCGACACCCGCGACGGCGTACACCAGCTCGCCGCCGGGGACGTGACGCACCTGCGCACTACGCGGTGAACAGCTTCACCGCGGTGATCAGGGTTTCGACGATCCCGTAGCCGAGCAGTACGGCGACCAGGAGCCAGGAGATCACCAGGCGTGGCGTCTGGTTCATCGTGCTGCCTCCGTCGCGGTCGCGGGTTGTTCGTGGAAGCGGCCGGCGACCGCGCGGATCAGCAGGTTGGCGACGAACCCCACCGCCAGTACGCCGACCATCGTGAACAGCGCCGGCCGGTACGCCGCCGCGGTCAACGTGCCTGGTTTGCCCTCCCGGTCGAGGAATCCGTTCACGATCAGCGGCCCGGCGATCCCGGCCGCCGACCACGCGGTCAGCAGCCGGCCGTGGATCGCGCCGACCTGATACGTACCGAAGAGATCCCGCAGGTACGCGGGCGCGGTCGCGAATCCGCCGCCGTAGAACGAGATGATCACCGCCGCCAGCAGGACGAACACCGCCGTACTCGTCTGCCCGACGGTGGCGAGCAAGGTGTACGCGATGATGCCGATGCCCAGGTACAGCGCGTAGATCGGCTTCCGGCCGATCACGTCCGAGGTCGACGACCAGCCGAACCGGCCGCCCATGTTGAAGATCGACAGCAGCCCGACGAAGCCGGCCGCCGCCGCGACCGCGACGCTCGAGGTCCCGTCCGCGCCGCGGAAGAAGTCCTGGATCATCGGGCTGGCCTGTTCGAGGATGCCGATGCCCGCGGTCACGTTGCAGAACAGGACGATCCACAGCAGCCAGAACTGCGGTGTCTTGATCGCGTTCGCCGCGGACACGTTCGCGCTGGTGACGAGGGTCTTCTGCCGGACGGCGGCCGAGTCGAAACCGTCCGGTGCCCAGCCGTCGGCCGGTACGCGAATGGTGAAGACGCCGAACATCATGATCGCGAAGTAGCCGATGCCCAAGGTGAGGAACAGCCCGACCAGGGCATTGTCGCCCGCGACCGACGTACTCACGTTCGGGTCGTACCCGGAGTCGTACAACCCAAGGAGTTGCCGCGACAGCGGGCTGGCGACGAGCGCGCCGCCGCCGAAACCCATGATCGCCAACCCGGTCGCGAGTCCGGGGCGGTCCGGGAACCACTTGATCAGCGTGGAAACGGGGGAGATGTACCCGATGCCGAGGCCGATCCCGCCGATCACGCCGTACCCGAGGTAGACGAGCCAGAGCTGACCGGTACCGATGCCGAGGGCACCGACCAGGAACCCGGCCGACCAGAAGCAGGCGGCGACGAACATCGCCTTGCGGGGGCCGTTGCGCTCGACCCAGGTGCCGCCGATCGCGGCGGACAGGCCGAGCATCACGATCGCGATGCTGAACACCACCCCGACCGCGGTCTGACTGCTGCCGAAGTGCTTGACCATCGAGGTCTTGTAGACGCTGGTCGCATACGCCTGCCCGATGCAGAGGTGTACGGCCAGCGCGGCCGGCGGGATCAGCCAGCGACTGTAGCCCGGCGGCGCGACGGTGTGCTCGCGGTCGAGTATCGGCAAGACGGCGCTCCCATCGGCTGGTAACCCTTCGCGCATCTTGGCTTACTGTATGCATTTTGTGAAGAGTTAAACCTCTTCCGACGCGTTGGTGTCGGGACAGGACAACCGAACCCGGCACCTGTGAGACTGGGGGTATGGCGATCTCGGCGAAGTTGTTGGGTGAGGACGAGTACGTGGTCGTCAGCACCCGGACGCACTGGAAGGCGCTGATCGGGCCGGTCTTCCTGCTGCTGGTGGTGGCCGGCGCGGGTGGGTTCCTGGCCGCGATCGTGCCATCGGGCTCGTTGCAGACGCCGGCCCGGATCGCGATCCTCGCGGTCGGGGTGGTGCTGCTCGCGGCGTTCGCGCTGAAGCCGGTGCTGAACTGGTACTTCTCCACGTACACCGTGACGAACCGGCGGCTGATCACCCGGCACGGCATCCTGACCCGGACCGGGCGCGACATCCCGCTGATGCGCGTCAACGACGTCTCGTACGAGCACGGCCTGATCGACCGCATCCTCGGCTGCGGCACCCTGCACATCGAGTCCGCCGGCGAGCGCGGCCAGGTGGTGCTGCCGGACGTGCCGCATGTCGAGCACGTCCACCTGCAGATGTCCGACCTGCTCTTCGGCGGCCCCGACGGCAAGATGGGCGACGGCATCCTGGACGACGAGGAGCCGCCGGAGCACATGCGCCGCCGCCCGGACCAGGCCCAGCAACAACGGCCCCGGCCGGACGACGGCGAAACAATCTTCAGCTCCGACGAGGACGACCGCCGCCGCTGACGGTCAGAAGATCTCCAAACTGACTGGGGCGAGCGCCCAGCGGAAGGCCGCGCTCGTCTGGTTGAGAGCGCCCGGCGTGTGCTCCACCACTCGCCCGGTCGCCACGAACTCGGCCAGTGACCGGGCGCCCAAGTACGTCGCGCCAAGCTCGGTCACCGTCAAACTCAGATCGGCCGCGTCCTCCGTACGCTCGCAAGTCACCGATCCACCATCAGCAGTCAGCCGGAACCGCCCGGTGTTCGCCGCGATCAGGTCATCGGTCACGTCGAGAACCACATCGAGCGGTACGGAGTACCGGCGCTGGCTCAACGCCCGCGGTACATCGGTGACGCGCAGCCACAACCCCTCGCCCAGCCGCCGATCCAACGCGGTAGGAGTGGCCACCAGGTGCACCAGCGCCTCGTCGACGCTCGCGAAGCTGTAGCTGAGCTTGCCGCTCAGGTCCATCGTCAGCAGGTACTGCCAGATCGCCTTGTACGCGGCCGGTTCCGGCGCGGCGAGCTCTTCCAGCAGGAGCTCGTTCGACGGGCCGGTCTGGGTCCAGTTCATCTTGCCGCGCCAGAGCGCGTACCCGTCGATGGTGCCGCTCTCGTCGCGGTGCACGAGGACGCGGAGGGCGTTCCAGCCGTGGCGGTCCTCGGGCTTGTCCTCGAGGTGCTTCCGCCAGGCCAGCTCGGTCCGGCTGGACACACCCGGCCGCTGCTCCTGCAGCCGGCGCAGGATCGGCGGCAGCTCCTTGAGCGCGTCCTCGGTGGTCAGCTCGCCGAGCTCACCGGGCCGCAGCCGATCGTTGGTCGGGCCAACACGATGCAGGTCGGCCTCGTAGCCGACCTTCCAGGACGCGGTCGCGTACCCGAATCGCCCGTAGATGGCCGGCTCGCTGGCCCACAGCACCGCGATCGGCTCGGGTACTTCGCGCAGCTGCCGCCCGATCAGCCCGGACATCACGCCGCGCCGCCGATGCGTCGGCAGTACGCCGACACTGGTCACGTGCGCGGCGTCAACCACCGCGCCGGGGACGGACAGGTCCCGCGTCAGCACCCGTGTCGTACCGATGACCTTGCCGTCGTCGGTCGCCACCAGCGCGCGCTCCGGCTCGAACAACTCGGCCGAGAGTTCGTCGAAGGACGGCTCGAACATCATCGCCGCGGCGAACACGGTCCGGAAAGTCTCGTAATCGCCCGCGTTCGCGGTACGGATCTCGATCTCACTCACCTCCGCATCCTCACATGCGGCGGTGGCGCCCGTGAATCAGCGCGTGAATCAGCGCCGGGAATCAGCGCTGGAAATCAGCGGACGGTCGGCAGGTCCCCGGTGTCCGGGTCGAGCTCGGCCGGCGAATCCGGTGCCGGCGTGTGTTCGACCTCGTCGAGCGCTATCTCCTCGCGGAAGACGAACTTCCGGTACGACCAGAAGCGGAACAACGTCCCGAGTCCGAGACCGACGAAGTTCGCCGCGATGTTGTCGGACAGCCAGGTGTGCAGGTCCAGCACGTACCGCGAGAAGGCCAGACAGCCGGCCGCGATCAGCAGCCCGATCCCGTTCAGTACGAAGAACAGCACGTACTCCCGGCGGAGGCCGCTGCGCTCACGATGCCGCCACGTCCAGTACCGGTTGCCGAAGTACGTCGCGACGGTGGCCACGGTCGTCGAGATCAGCTTCGCGGTCAGCGGTTTGTGGTGCAGCATGCCCTCGCCGGAGTCGGCGAGCACCAGCGGGTTGTTGAACACCAGCCAGTTGTAGATCGGCAGGTCGACGACCAGACCGAGCAGTCCGACGAGTCCGAACTTGGCCACTTCGTGCACCAGGTGCTGGAACTGGCGGTACAGCGTGGTGACGAGCTTCAACGGGGTTCGGGACTTTCTGTGATCGGACAGCCACAACGGGGTCAGCCTCCCACGGTACCCGGCGACAGGTCCTACCCCGAAATCCCCCGCGCGCCGCGGTAGCCGCCGTCAAGCGCATGATGTATGGACATTAGGCTCCCGGTTGTGAAGTTCGATCGAGATGACCTGCCCGTAGGTACGCCCGTGGTCGGCATGGTGGGTGGGGGTCAGCTGGCCCGGATGACCCAGGAAACGGCCGTTGCGCTCGGCATCCAGCTCCGGGTGCTCGCCGAAGGCCCCGCGGTGTCTGCCGCCCAGGCGGTCGCGGACGCGCCCGTCGGCGACTACAAGGACCCGGAGACGGTACGGCGGTTCGCGGCCGAGTGCGATGTGGTCACGTTCGACCACGAGCACGTACCGACGGACCTGCTGCACGCGCTCGAGGCGGACGGGATCGCCGTCCGGCCCGGTCCGGACGCGCTCGTGCACGCTCAGGACAAGGCCGTGATGCGGGCCCGGCTGGACAGCTTCGACGCGCCGTCCCCGGCCCATCAGGTGGTCGAGACGCCGGCCGATGTCGCGGACTTCGCCAAGCGGGTCGGCGGGTTCCCGATCATCCTGAAGACCACCCGCGGCGGGTACGACGGCAAGGGCGTCTGGTTCGTCGACGGACCGGACGACGCGGCCGTAGCGACGGCGTTCGGGTCCGGCGTACCGATCCTGGCCGAGGAGAAGGTCGACTTCGTCCGCGAGCTGTCCGCGATCGTGGCCCGCTCACCGCACGGGCAGGCGGTCGCGTACCCGATCGTCGAATCGGTCCAGCGCGACGGCATCTGCGTCGAGGTCACCGCCCCGGCCCCCGGCCTCGCGCCGGAGCGAGCCGCGCGAGCGCAGCAGACCGCACTGCGGATCGCCGGTGAGCTCGGCGTGGTCGGCATCCTCGCGGTCGAGATGTTCGAGGCGCGCGACGGCCGGCTGCTGGTGAACGAGCTGGCGATGCGTCCGCACAACACCGGGCACTGGTCGATCGACGGCGCGGTCACCTCCCAGTTCGAGAACCATCTGCGCGCGGTGCTCGACCTTCCACTCGGTTCGCCGGCCGCGCGGGCTCCGTACACGGTGATGGTGAACGTGCTCGGTGGCGATGTCGAGGACATGCACCGGGGGCTGCTGCACTGCCTGGCGCGCGATCCGGAGCTGAAGGTGCACTTCTACGGGAAGTCGGTGAAGCCGGGGCGCAAGGTCGGCCACGTCACCGCGTACGGCGACGATCTGGACGAAACCCGCGAACGCGCCCGGCACGCGGCCGCGTACCTGACCGGCACGATCGACGAATAGGGACTGCTGATGATTGGCATCATGATGGGGTCGGACTCGGACTGGCCGACGATGAAGGCCGCGGCCGAGGTGTGTACCGAGTTCGACGTGCCCTTTGAGGCAGATGTGATCTCCGCGCACCGGATGCCGACCGAGATGATCGACTACGGACGGTCAGCGCACGAGCGCGGCCTGAAGGTACTGATCGCCGGGGCCGGCGGCGCCGCGCACCTGCCCGGGATGCTCGCCTCGGTGACTCCGCTGCCGGTGATCGGGGTACCGGTGGCGCTGAAGTACCTCGATGGAATGGACTCGCTGCTCTCGATCGTGCAGATGCCGGCCGGAGTTCCGGTTGCGACCGTCTCGATCGGGAACGCTCGGAACGCGGGCCTGCTCGCGGTCCGGATCCTGGCGGCCTCCGACGACGGTCTCCGGGACCGGATGATCGCTTTCCAGGAATCCCTGGCCGAGCTGGCGCGCGGCAAGGGCAGCACGGTGCGTGACGGCGCGGCAGAGCTGCGTAAAGGCTGAGCGCGGCTCGGGTTTCCACAGGACGGGGGCGGGTAGTCGTGAGATCCCATTGGTTGTCGTCTAAGGTCGTCGATCGTGACTCCGCCCACTGATCCGGATACGCAGCGCATACCGGTCCGCTACTGGATCTGGTTGTTCGGCGCGGCGGTGTCGCTTCTCGGCGACCTGACCATGACGTTCGGGATCGGCTGGTCGGCGAGTCAGCACGGCGGCCGGGTGGCCGGTTTGGTGCTCCTGCTCGCCGCCGCGCCCCGGGCAGCGCTGCTGCTGGTCGGCGGCGCCGTTGGCGACCGGTTCGGCGCGCCGCGGGTGCTGATGGCGAGCTGTGCGGCGATGTTCGCGGTGACCGCGGCACTCGTTCCCACCACGCTGGCGATCGGCGAACCAGTGGCGCTGTTGCTCGTACTCGCGCTGGTCGTGGGTGTGATCGACGCGTTCTTTCTGCCGTCGTCGCGGTCGATGCCGCGGCTGCTCGTGCCGCCGGAGCAGGTGCCGCGGGCGCTCGCGAGTTTCCAGGTCACCGGGGTTGTCTTCGCTGTCAGCGGCACGGCGGTCGGCGGCGTACTGGTGGCGTGGTCCGGTCTGGCTGCTGCGGCCGGGTTCGATGCGCTGACTTTCGCCGCGATGATCGTGGTCCTGATCCTGCTGCGGAAGACGATCGCGCCGCCCGGGCGGATGCCGACCGGGATGATCCGGTCGATCGTCGCCGGGATTCAGGTCGCCTTCGGGCGTCCGTTGACCCGGGCGCTGCTGATCACGATGACGGTCGCGGCCGGTCTGCTGATGCCGTTGGACGCGCTGCTGTTCCCGCTGCTCGCCCGTTCGCACGGTTGGAGCGCCTCGACCGCCGGTCTGCTGGTCGCGAGCCGCAGCCTGGGTGTTGGCGTGATCGCGTTGCGGATCCTGATGCGCGGCGCGTTTCCGCGGCCGGGCATCTTCGCCGCCGTCGGTCTGCTGGTGGCGGCGGTCGGCCTGTTCGGTCTCTCGGTCTTCGATCCGCTGCCGCTCACGTTCGCGGCCGGCGTACTGAGCGGGATCGGGGTCGGTACGTTCACCGGTCACGTACTGCCGCTGCTGATGAACTCGGTGGAGCGTGAGTTCCAGTCCCGGCTGCAGTCGATCGTGGTGCTGTGTCAGAGCCTCGCGCTGGTGGTGATGAACCCGATCCTCGGCAGCCTGTCCGATGTGGGCAGCGTCGGGATCACCGGTGTGTGCCTGGCCATTTCGGTGGCGTCGGCACTCACCGGTTTCGTCGTCCTGACCCGTCCGGTGTTGCGGTCGGCGACGGTTTCCTGACCTGTTTACGGCTGGGGGCTACGGCTTGCCCGGGGCGCGGTAGGTCCAGCCGGCCGCGCGCCAGGTGGCCGCGTCCAGCGTGAGCCGGGCGTCGACGACCACCGGCGCGGCGACGACATCCTTCAGCGTGTTCGGGTCGAGCTCGAGGAACTCCGGCCACTCGGTCAGGTGCAGCACGGCGTGCGCGTCCCGGCAGGCCTCCAGGGCACTCGCCGCGTACCGCAGGGTTGGGCGGACGCGGCGCGCGTTCTCCATCGCCTCCGGGTCGTACACGGTGACGTTCGCGCCGTGCAGGTGGATTCGGCCGGCCACATCCAGGGCGGGCGAGTCGCGGACGTCGTCCGTACCGGCCTTGAAGGCGGCACCGAGGACGGTGACGTTCTTGCCGGACCATTCGCCGCCGAGCATTTCGTGGGTCAGGTCCACGATTCCGGCGCGGCGGTGCTGGTTGATGTCGTCGACCTCGCGGAGCAGCGTGATCACCTCTTCGACACCGAGCTCACCGGCGCGGTGCATGAACGCGCGCAGATCCTTCGGCAGGCAGCCACCCCCGTACCCGGGTCCGGCGTTCAAAGCGCCGCGGCCGATGCGCTTGTCGTACCCGAGGGCCTCGGCCAGCTGGGTGACGTCCGCGCCGGTCGCGTCGGCCATCTCGGCGAGCGCGTTGATGAACGAGATCTTCGTGGCCAGGAAGGCGTTCGCGCCGCCCTTGACCAGCTCGGCGGTGGGCAGGTTGCAGACCACCACCGGCGTACCCTCGCCGATCGGGGTCGCGAACACCTCGCGCAACCGGGCCTCGGCTTGTGCCGACTGCACCCCGAAGACCAGGCGGTCCGGGTGCAGCGTGTCCTCGACACCGTGCGCCTCGCGGAGGAATTCCGGCTGCCAGGCGATCTCCACCGCCGTACCGGCCGGGGCCTCGGTGTGGAAGCGCTGCTCGACGATCGTGGACGTACCGACCGGGACCGTCGACCGGCCGACCACCAGCACCGGCTTGGTCAGCAGCGGGGCGAGCATGTCAACCACCGAATGCACCTGGGACAGGTCGGCGGCCTCGCTGCCCTCGAGCTGCGGCGTCCCCACGCAGACGAAATGCACGTCCGCCCAGTCCGCGATCTCGGTGTAGTCCTTGGTGAACCGCAGCCGGCCGGAATCCACGTGTTTCTTCAGCAGTGGGTCCAGCCCGGGTTCGTACAGCGGGGCCTTGCCGTCGTTCAGCAGCTTCAGCCGGTGCTCGTCGATCTCGACCCCGATCACGTCGAAACCGAACTCGGCCATCCCCGCCGCGGTGTTCGCGCCGAGGTAGTTGGTGCCGATCACGGCGATCCGGAGCGGTCGGGACGTCGCTTCACTCATGGCCGGGACTCTACCCATCGTGGTTATCACTCGGTGACCGGCTCATGTCCGGTTGCTCACTTTCGGCGTACGACGCACCCCATCGCGGTGAAGTTCGTCGTACTGTGTGACTCGTGAGTAACTCATTCGAGCTGTACGCGCTGCCCGAAGAGCACCAGGCGATCCGGGCGGCCGTCCGCGACGTCTGTGACGCGAAGGTCGCCCCGCACGCCGGGGACGTGGACGAGCAGGCCGAGTTCCCGAACGCGTCGTACGACGCGCTGAAGGCCGCCGACTTCCACGCGCCGCACATCCCGGAGCAGTACGGCGGCGCCGGCGCGGACGCGCTCGCGACGGTGATCGTGATCGAGGAGGTCGCCCGCGCCTGCGCGTCGAGCTCGCTGATCCCGGCCGTGAACAAGCTCGGCTCACTCCCCTTGCTGCTGGCCGCGTCGGACGAGGTCAAGCAGCGGTACCTCCCGCCGGTGGCCGCGGGCGACGCGATGTTCTCGTACTGCCTGTCCGAGCCGGAAGCCGGTTCGGACGCCGCGTCGATGAAGACCCGCGCGGTGGCCGACGGCGACGAGTACGTGCTGAACGGCGTGAAGCGGTGGATCACCAACGCCGGCGTCAGCGACTTCTACACGGTCTTCGCGGTCACCGACCCGGACGCCCGGTCCCGCGGCATCTCCGCCTTCGTGGTGGAGAAGTCCGACGCCGGGGTGTCGTTCGGCGCGCCGGAGAAGAAGCTCGGCATCAAGGGTTCGCCGACCCGCGAGGTGTACTTCGACAACGTCCGCCTCCCGGCCGGCCGGCTGATCGGCGCCGAGGGCACCGGCTTCGCGACCGCGATGCAAACCCTCGACCACACCCGCGTGACCATCGCCGCCCAGGCCCTCGGCATCGCCCAGGGCGCTCTGGACTACGCCCTCGGTTACGTCCAGGAACGCAAGCAGTTCGGCAAGGCGATCTCCGAATTCCAGGGTCTGCAGTTCATGCTCGCGGACATGGGCATGAAACTCGAAGCAGCCCGCCAACTCACGTACGCGGCCGCCGCCAAGTCCGAACGCAACGACCCGGACCTCACCTACTTCGGCGCCGCCGCCAAATGCTTCGCCTCCGACACGGCCATGTCCATCACCACCGACGCCGTCCAACTCCTCGGCGGCTACGGCTACACCCACGACTACCCGGTCGAACGCATGATGCGAGACGCCAAAATCACCCAAATCTACGAAGGCACCAACCAAGTCCAACGAATCGTCATGGCCCGCCAACTACTCAAAGGCCTCGCCTGACCAACGGACACCGCCTCCGGCGGCGACAGCCTTTTGGCGCCTCCGGCGCATGCACGCGACATAGCTGCCCCCTCCACCCAGCCGCGCTGACAGGTGCGTGGGTGATCGAGCTGGGCGCCGTCTGTGACTGAACCGAGCAGCGTTGCCGTTCGTCCGCAGCACCCGGGGGTTCAGCTCCTGCTTCGCGACCGCTCCACGCACGGCCGCGCGGACTATCTGACGCTCAGCGATTGCGCCAGGTGAGCGGCGAGACCGTCAGCGCGGCGTCGGCGAGCCTTTGGCCGAAGGGGGTTTGGATCTTGGCGCGCGATGACTCGATCCAGCCGTCGACTCGGGTGTAGCCGGCTTCGCGGTACTCGACAGCTTGCATCAGGCATTCGAGCCGATCGGCGTCCTTGGCACACCGCGACTCGAGAGTCTCCTGAGACTCGTATTCGGTGACAGCCTCGTGGATGGTTTTGGCTGCAGCGTCAGGCAGGCCTGCGATCTGTTCCTCGGTGATCCGTTCGTTGGACACTACGTCGACATAGGGACGGGCGCTGTGCGGGATGTCGCCGATGCGCGTTTCCTGGGAGTCATGCCACATCCCCAGGTACGCGGCCCGGGCCGGATCCGCCCCTTCCTCAGCAGCAATCAGCGCCGCGAGCTGGGCCACGCGCAGGCTGTGCTCGGCGACGGACTCAGGATCACGCACGCCGGCATGCCACCACCCGGCGCGCCGAAGCCGTTTGAGAACTCCCATCTCATACGCGAAGGCGACGGTGCCTGCGGCGTCCTGGTCAGCAATGTCCTCGGCCACGAGTGTCCCTTCGTCAGCGATCAGCAAGTTGCACTGCACACCGCAGGTTAATCAACTCGTCTCTTGCCTGACCGGAGAACCCCTCGTCCAGCGCTTGTTCGACCCGCTTCTGAGTCTGGGCACGAAGGTTGACGTCTCGTTTGAGGAGATCGGGTTTGGCCAGGACGAGGGTCCACATGCTGTTGATGTTGATGGGGCTGTGGACGGGGTTGTCGAGGTGCGTCAGGAGGTGGGCGGCGACTCGGCTGCCGGACCAGCTGTGGTCGTCGGCGGCTGCGACGAGGTAGGTGTCGTCGGCATAGAGGTCCGTGATCTCGCCGAGCCAGTAGGCCCAGTACGCGAGGTTCGCGGCGGCGTGTTGTTCACTGCTGAGCGTCGTCTTGATGAAGTAGTGGAGAGGATCGCTGTCGCCTCGGCGAGCGAGGGCGAGGGTGGCGGATCGGGCGGCGATTCCGCCCGGGAGGTCTGAGTTCGGGGTGGCCACCTTGAACGTGCGCTCGTGTTCGCGCGCCAGCCACTGGGTGGAGGTCACACGTTGGTCGAAGCCAAGCAGGTACATCGCTTGACGGCGCAGGACTGGGGAATTGGCAGCGCCGGAGGATTGAACGGTGGCTAGCAAGTGGTCGAAGAAGCGCGTCTGATCTGCGTGGGCCAGCGTCGGTCGATTGGCGACCGGGCCGCGACCTGGAGTTCGAGGGAGTTCGCGAAACGGAACAGGTGAGATGCCGGTGAATGGCCAGGTGATCATGTTGATGAGGCTGCGTCGATGGACCGCGGCGCCGAGTGGGTTCATGTCCGCGCCGACTGATCGGCCGCCGGCAGAGATTGCGATCGACAGGATGCCGTCAGCTTCGACTGCGTCGTGAAGGGTGACGACCACGGCCGGAGCCGCGCCGAGCGTGATCAGGCGGGTCCGGAGACGCAGGAGGTCTGCCGTGCGTAGAGCGGTGAGGGAGCGTTTGCCGGTTTCCCAGCCTTGAACGGTACTGATGTCGACGCCGAGGCGTTCGGCAAGTTCGGTCTGGGTGAGCGTTAGGGAGCCCCGGATCAACTTCAGGACGAATCCTGAAACGATGCCGATCTCGGAACCTGGAGTGACGAAACCCCGCATGCCTGTCTGACTATTCGACGTCGCCATCGCCTGTGCTTTCCCTCCCCGCTCACGGGACGCGCGCAAACCCGCACTCACAGTCAGTTCAGCATAGTTCAGCTTTCCGTGATCGTTGTCGGCATGTTCACAAGCGTTGTCGAGGTCGGCCCGGTCGACTACACGCGTCCGCTCCTTCTTGGTTACCTCCGGCGGGATCTGTACTTGTCGGATCGGCAGCTAGGGGAGACCAGGATCGAGCTCGGAGCGTTCGCTGCGCTGGAGGGTTTCACACTCGGGACGATCTATATCGAGGACGCCGAGACAGCCCCAGCGGCGTACGAGGCACTCGTTGCCTCGGTGAACCGGTACGAGGTGACTGCGGTGGTGGCGCCCGACCTGCGCCAGTTCGGGTTGATTGGTGAACCCGCAGCAGTGAAGAGACGGTTCGAGCGAGACACCGGAGCTCGAATCATGCTGCCGGGGAGCGAGCGTGTCTGACGTACAACGCCTCAAGGAACAGCTGCACCAGATTTCGATGGAAGCCAAGCAGGCTGCGGGTGGGCTCGCTCAGTTCAAGATGAGGTTCTCGCAGCATTCCGCGCAGGTGCAGGCGCTCATCGCCGGGACCGCGACGGGAGTTGATCGAGACATTGCGGAGATTCTGGATGCGGCGGGCAGGGCGGTCGAGCAGGCGTCGAACGCGTTGGAGATCGCGGCCGCGGGATGTGCTCGGTACGCCGATCAGATCTAGGCGTGCGGCATGCCCTCGGAGCTGCAGCGGGTCGCCCAGGGACTGGTAGAGGCTCTCGATCAGATCCCGCGGGTGGTGACTCACCTGCAACGCACGGCGGCCAGATGCCGCGAAAATGCGGCGCTCGTCGGGACATTGGCCGGGCATCACGGCTCCACAGCGGCAGCACAACTCGACGAGGCGGCGCGTGCCTGTGATGCGGCGGCACACTTCCTCTCAATGGCGCCACCGAAGGCACTCGGCTGGGCGCAGCGGCTGGTCACGACGGAAGCGGACACGGCGCCTGACTCAATCGGTCGGCCAGACCCGAATCGGTCAGGGCTTCGGGCAAGTGAGGGCGGCGATGCTCAGGAGGAATCGGGGCCGGCGCCGTACTTCGAGCACATCTTCAAACGGCTTCCCGAGCGAGTCGGTGGCCAAGGACCGACCAGGGGAATTCTGACGTCGACCGACGGTCGCGGGATGACTCACCTTGTCAGTGGTACGCGTGGCCCGGGCGCCGGCGCGCCTGGCCTGACGGGCTGGAGGGTGGGACTGGCAGTCGCCCGCGAGCATGTGGAAGGCCACGCAGCTGCCCTGCTGAGGCGTACTGGTGCGCCTACGGAGGCGACTCTATACCTCAACAACAAGCCATGTCCTGGCGAAGCGGGATGTGATCAAACGCTGGAAGACCAGCTCCCGAAAGGCACGAAACTCACCGTGTACTGGCCAGGAGATCGTAAGGTCTACCGTGGCAACGGAAAGGGGATGGCATGACTGACCTGAGAGCCACCTACGACTACGAGACGGTCCAGGTGGCATCCGCAGACGAACTCGAAATTCTCCTCGAAAAGGTCGCCTCATTGCCAGTGCCAACGTGGCTCGAACTTGCCACTCCTGCACACGACGTACTTCAGATCGGGCTCGGCCGAGACTTCAGTTCCCTGCGCTTCATCGAGAGGCGCGACGGCGGCGAGGCATACCACTCGACGGCCACGCTCGAGACCCCGGACGACGGATCGTTCCAGTTGGGCACAGTGCCCACGACGATGGACGCCGCCAGCGCAATCAGCATCCCAGAGGCACGGGCTGCCGCAGCCGAGTTTCAGAGGACAGGTGAACGACCGACGGGGGTCAACTGGACCCTCGTCCAAGCGACAGCAACCGACGACACCGACTCCTTCAGCTGGGACGAATGGGACGCCACCGATCCCGAGACCTGACGCCGTCCCATGTGGGTTCCGTCCGGCGCCGCCGAATCCGACGCTGCGAGACAACCCGGAAGAGTCTGTCATCTCGAGCCAGCAAAGATTAGGCAAGCGAACGGCGACTGCCGCTTTCGAACATGCATTCGAATGGCTAAGGTGAGTGTATGTCGGACAAGAGCGCCATTGAGTGGACCGAAGCGACCTGGAATCCGACCACGGGTTGCGACCGAGTATCGGCAGGTTGCGACAACTGCTATGCGCTGGCGCTGTCCAAACGCTTGAAGGCGATGGGTGCCGCGAAGTATCAAACCGATGGCGACCCGCGTACGAGTGGCCCAGGCTTCGGCGTCGCCGTTCACTCCAGCGCTCTGCACATCCCTCTCAGCTGGCGTCGGCCGCGTCTCGTCTTCGTCAACTCCATGAGCGATCTATTTCACGCCAAGGTGCCCACCAGCTTCGTGCAAGAGGTGTTTGAAGTGATGCGCCGGACACCTCAACACACGTACCAAGTACTCACCAAGCGGAGTCTGCGACTTAAGCGGATTGCACCGAAGCTCTCTTGGCCATCGAACGTCTGGATGGGTGTGAGCGTCGAGTCAGCCGATCATTATGAGCGGATCAGCGACCTCGCCTCTACCCCGGCGGCAGTTCGATTTCTGTCCTGCGAGCCGCTCCTAGGTCCGCTGCCGGCGTTGCCTCTGGAAGCTGTCGACTGGGTCATTGCCGGTGGTGAGAGTGGACCGAATGCCCGCCCTCTCGAGGCCGACTGGGTTCGCGAGATTCGGGACCAGTGCGTGCACACCGGGACCCCGTTCTTCTTCAAGCAGTGGGGTGGGCTCCGTGCGAAGAGTGGAGGCCGCGAGCTCGACGGCCAACTGTGGAGCGAAAAGCCAGAAATTCACAGGGCTGAAGCTATTTGAGTCATGCACCAGAGGCCCGACACGGCGAGCGCCAGCGCCAGCGGTTGCGTAGCGCTACCCTAAGTTCCTTAGGACGGCGAAAGGGTGGGGACCCGTATGGCAGGCAAAGGTAAAGCGTTGGAACTCCGGGAGCGACCACCGCACACCGAGGCTAAGCACAAGCTGCTGCAGTCTTACCTCGGTGCATGGTTCCCGATCCTCTCTAAGCGAAATGGGCGACTCCTTTACTACGACGCGTTCGCCGGCCCAGGCAGGTACAGCGGTGGTGAAGATGGGTCCCCAATCATTGCTCTGAAGACTCTGATTACCCATAACCACGCCGAACCGATGGCAGACACGGAGTTCCTGTTCCTATTCAACGAACAAGACAAAGCGTGCGCAGAGCACCTTGAGTCGCTCCTCGACGAGCTGAAGGCCGCCAATCAGCCTTGGCCGAAGAACATGAAAATCGGCGTGACCAACACCAATTTCGTCGACCTGACCACCGAGGTGCTTGACGGCCTTGGGGAGGCCACGCTTGCGCCCACCTTTGCCTTCGTTGATCCAGTAGGGATCAAGCACACGCCTATGTCGGTCATCCAGCGACTGACGAGCTACCCCAAAGGCGAACTGCTTGTCTACTTCGCCCATGACACCGTGGTGAGATGGTGTGGCGCAGGCAATATCGACCAAGCACTCACCGACCTCTTCGGAACTGAAGACTACAAGGGAGCCGCAGGCCTGAATGGCAGCAAGCGGAGCCAGTTCATCCACGATCTCTACAAACACCAGCTCCACACGGTCTGCGACTTCCCCTACATTCAGAGCTTCGCGATGTATGACGATCGCGGGAAGCGGTTGTACGACCTCTACTACTGCACCCGCGCATCGATCGGACTGGATCGCATGAAGCAGGCCATGTGGAAGATTGCGCCATCCGGCGACTTCAGCTTTCGTGACCGCTTCGCCGGGATGGACGTCATTTTCGGTGCGGAGGTGGACACGACCCCTCTGCGGAAGCATCTCCTCGAACACTTCAACGGAAAGGCTGAAACGATCGAGGAGATCATCGAGCACGTCATTGTTGCTACGCCTTTCGCGAGCAACCACGTGAAGCGGGCCACCCTCCAGGTCATGCAGCGGGAAGGCCTGATCACTACGAACCAGGTTCGGAGGGGGAGCTTCAAGGACGGTACTGTCGTCAGCTTCCCAGGTGTGCCATGATCCGCACCCAGAGATGAACATTGGGCTTGGGCCTGCTGGGTAGAGTATTACGTCGGTCGTGCCGGCGGCTTGTAGAGCGGCTAGGTGGGTTTGGAGTTGTTCGGGGGTTGTGAGGGCGTCGGGGCAGGCGAATGGGTAGTAGGCGTCGCCGTAGCAGCGACGGATGTACTTGTTGGCGATTGTGTTCGCATTCGGGCCCAGGGTGACGTGGGCCGGTGATTATGCGGGGCGTGCCCTTCGCGGATGGCTTTTTTCCAGGCTGCGCATACGGCTCGGCGCCTGGGACGAGTGTTGGTGTTCCGAACAGCGGTGCCACCGAACCTTGACCAAACTCCGCGGCTCGCTGGCACGCCCGGGGGACGAAGCCGCCGAACGGCAACCCGGATGTCCCTCGGCGAGCTCTGTCATCGGCCTACCCGCACCGGTGAGCTTGCGTGACCACGCCTGCTGCCAGGTGTCGAGCGTGCTGTCCCACAAAGCGCCGAAGCCTTCACAGGCCGCGTTGCTGGCGATGAAATCTTCCGGCTAGCCGCCGAGGCCGACACACCCGCCGTTTACTCATGCCGGAGCGGTAGCTACCACGCCCGTCTTGAACGAATCGGACGCCAGGTTGATCAGCCGGTTTGTTGGTGGTCGGTGAGCATGGTCCAGGCGGTTAGGCCTAGGTGTACTTCGAGGCGGTTGGTGCCGTCGGAGAGGTTTATGCCGAGGATGGATTCGATGCGTTTCAGGCGGTAGTAGACGCTGGCTCGGTGGAGGTAGTTTTCTTCGGCTACTTTGGGGACGCTGCCGGCGTGGTGGAGGAAGCTTTCCAGGGTGGAGCGTAATTCGGCCATTTGGGGGTCGGTGAGGAAAGCGCGCAGAGCGGGGGAGACGAAATGGCTGCGGAGTTGGCGGACGGGCAGGGTTGAGAGGCCGCGTAGGTGGGAGACGGTCGGCCAGTCGACGCTGCGGTTTGCCCAGCCGAGGCGGGCGCCGAGGGCGAGGGCCTGCTGGGCCTGCCAGACGGCCTCGGCGGCGTGCAGTACGCCGGAGCGGCGATCGCTGGCCGACACCAGCCATGCGGTGTCATGCCGTTTCGGTACGTGCCGGAACATGATGTCCCGCGCGAACGTCGACAGCTTCTCCGTCACCGCACCAAGGTCCTCGTTCCGGTACGGAGCCACCAGCAGGACCGCCCGATCATCGCGATAGAACTCGAGTCTCCGGTGCGCCGGGTACGCGCCCTTCAACCGCTGCAGCGCATCGAACACCCGGTGATGATCATCCAGGCTCTCCGGCTTGGCTCGCAGGTTCCGCAGGGCCATCCCGATCGCGAGGAAGTTCTCGTCGTGGTGCAGCGTGTCCGCGATGATCCGGGACTCGACCGCGCGCCGGATCACCCGCAGATCGGCGCCCAACGGTTCGAAGGCCTGGTCGTCCTCCCGGGCCGCACCTTGTTTCAGCAGCTCGGCCGACCGCTGGTACGCCTGGAAGGTTGCCGTCGCGACCCGTTCCGCGTGCTGGATCATGCCCGCCGGCATCGGACCGTTCACGCAGGTGAGCCAGAGCAATCCGTGTAACCGGCCGGTGTCTGTCAGTGGCATCACCACGAACCCGGGGATGGCCAGCTCCTCGACCTCGGGCACGACGATCGGCTGCGCCAGCTCCAGCGTGGCGTCGAACCGGATCCCGAGGTGCCGCGGCGACACGGCGTGCATCCGCCGGGACGCGGCCAGTACGTCCAGATCGGACCGGGCGAGTGGGGTCAGCCGGGTGTCGGTGAGCTCGACCGGAACCTGCAGCGACATGCTCAAGGCCTCGACGAGCTGCTGAAGCATCGACGACTGCACGGTTCCTCCTTCAGGACAGCACGGGGTACGTAGCCTGGGCCAATGGTCGACCCGAACCCCGGTGCAACGTCTTCGACAGTTGTCGAATGCGCGCCGGACACCGCCATCCATAGCATCTGATCACATTCCGATCGACGAAGGGACGGGCCCGTGGACACAGTCCAAGCACGGCAGGCGCGTCCCGGGTTCGGCGTCCTGTCCGAAGACCTGCAGGGCGCACTGACAGTAGCCAGCCGGCTGCAGCAACGCGGCCTGAGCGTCGACATCGTCCAGGACCCGTCGGCCCGCCCGGTCGGCACGGACGCGGTCGTCGTGGACATGAACGTGCACAACATCGTCCGGGACCTGCCGAGGCGAGTCGGCGAATGGGCCCAGTGGCTGGCGGCAACCGGCGTCACCGCGATGGAATGCCGCTTCGACACCGAGCTGCGCGGCGCCCCCGGGCCGTGTCTGGAAGGGCTGATCACCGGCGCGGACCTGCCGGATCCGACCGTCTTGGTGGTCGGTGCGTACCCGTCGAGCGGCCGGGTGTGTATCGACGGCCGGATGGTCATTCCCGCCCTGCACAGCCCGGCGATGGAGGTCGACATCGCCCGCCGGCTGTTCGGCGGTCAGACCTCCAGGCAGGTCGGCCTCGACGAAGTGACAGCGGGCGAGGACCACGTCCTGTCGGTGATCCAGGCTGCCCGCGCGGCGGGCGAGCGGCGGTTCGTGTTCGACGGTACGACGGACGGTCACCTGGCAACCGTCAGCGCGGTGGCGCAACGGCTCCGGAACGACGGCGTCGAACTACTGACCGCGAGCACCGGCGGCTGGCTCCGGTTCTATCCGCCGACCGAGTCCGACGGGTTCGTCCTGCTCGTCAGCCCGGTGCAGGCCGAGGTGGACAGTGACCAGCTCGCGCAGGTCGCCACGGCGTACGGATCGGATGCTGTAACGATCACCAGCGCCGAACTGATGGAGGCATCCGGAGAGCACCTGGACGAGCTGCTCTCCGTGCATCGGGTGCTGATCATGCACGAGTCCGAACAGATCGACGATGACCGGTGGTCGGTCGCGGACGGGCTGGGTGCGGCGACCCGGCGCATCCTCGAGGTCGCGCAGCAGGGCCGAAGTCGTTGCCTCGGCGTGATCACCAGCGGCGGTCTCACCACCAGCGCGATCTTCCGCCGGCTCGAACCGGTCAGTCTCCGGGCCGGTCAGGAGCTCGAACCGCTGTGTCCGGTGGCCCGGCTGGTCGGCGGACCCTTCGACAACCTTCCGGTGATCAGCAAGGCCAGCGGCGTCGGCAACGAACAGACTCCGGTACGGCTGATCCGCCGCCTCGTCGGCAACTGATCCACCGTCCTCCGCCGCGCCACCGCACGCGCGGCCAAGCGATGACGCATGCCCAACCACGAAAGGTACTCACCCGTGTCTCTTTTGCCGCCCGAGCTGACCCCAGAGCTGACCCCTGAGCGCACCGCGCTGGTGCTGATCGACCTGCAGGGCGCCAACAACTCCCATCCGGTCGCGCCGTACACCGCCGACGAGGTCGTGCAGCGCAGTCGCCAACTGATCGATGCCGCTCGCCAGGCCGGATCGCTCGTTGTGTACGTACGCACCAGCTTCTTGCCGGATGAGTCGGATTCGCTGACCGGGAAGGTCGCGATCGACGCCCACCGCCCGCCCAAGCCGAACCGCCCGGCGGGCTGGGACCAGCTCGTCGACGGCATCGAGCCCACCGCCACCGAGCCGGTGATCATCAAGCGCAGCTGGAACGCCTTCCACGGCTCAGACCTCGACCTGCAACTGCGGCGGCACGGCATCGACACCGTGGTGATGGCCGGCATCTCGACCACCTTCGGTGTCGAAGGAACGGCCCGGGCCGCGTACGACCACGGGTACAACCTGATCTTCGTACCCGAAGCGATGTCCAGTGTCACCGCTGAACAGCACGACTTCTCGGTCCGCGAGGTGTTCCCGCAGATCGGACGCGTACGCGACCTGGACGCCGTACTCGCCGCCCTGACCACGGAGGTAGCCGCATGACCAGCACCATGGACAGTACTGTGACCAGCAACGGTACCGCGATCGCCGACGACCGCTTCCGCTCCGAGGCCCGTTTCACCACGCTCCGCGCGCTCCGGGAGCACGCCGAGCACCAGCTCAGCGAGGCCGTCTGGAACTACCTCTGGACCGGTACGGGCGACGAGACCACCGCCGACCGGAACGTCGCGAAGTTCGACGAGGTGCTCTGGGAAGTCCCTTTGTTCGCGGGCGTTTCGAACCCGACCACCAACACCAACGTGTTCGGCATCGAGCTCGCGCTGCCGCTGTTCACCGCGCCGTTCGGTCAGGAGACCGAGTTCCATTCCGGCGGGCATCTGGCCGTCGGCCGGGCTGCGCAGGAAGCCGGCATCGCGCAAATGGTCCCGGTCGCCGCCGCGTACTCGATGGAGGAGATCGCCGGTGCTTCGGACCGGGCGCTGTTCTTCCAGATGACGCTGGTCGGCAAGCTCGAGCACACGCTGGCGATGGCGCAGCGGGCCAAGGACGCCGGGTACCAGTACCTCATCGCGACGTACTCGCCGATCCGGCAGTGGCGGGAGCGGCTGATCCATGACAAGTTCAGCCCGCGGAACAGCTCCGTACACAACGTGAACTTCGGTCCGGGCAAGTCCGATCCGGCTCCGCTGCAGGAGCTGATCAACTTCACCGAGCCGCGCTGGACCTGGGCCGAGGCCGCGGAGTTCATCCGCCGTTCGCCGCTTCCCGTTGTGGTGAAGGGAATCTCCAGCGCCCGCGACGCCACGGCTGCCCTCGACGCCGGCGCGGTCGGGCTGTACGTGTCGAACTACGGCGGCCGCACCATCGACCGGACACTGTCCGCGATCGAAACCCTGCCCGAGGTACGAAAGGCCGCCGGGCCGGATGTGCCGATCGTGCTCGACTCGGGGATCCGGCGCGGCAGCGACATCGCCGCGGCGCTCGCACTCGGTGCGAACGCGGTAGCGATCGGCCGGCTGACCGCGGTCGGGCTGGCGGCCGACGGCGAGGCGGGCGTACTGCGCACGATCGAACTGCTGCGCGACGAACTCTGGACCACGCTCGGCCATCTCGGCTGCAGCTCGGTGGCCGATCTCGGCCCGGACGCGATCCGGCAAGCACCGAACGTGCCCACGGCCGGCTGACCAATGTTGATGCTCGGGGCCTGAAGAAGGAGGCAGTGCGGTGCGTAGGACATTCACAACGGCTGCGATCGTGGCCGCGCTGGCCACGGCGGCCTGTAGCGCCGGTGGCGCGGCGGGCGGCACCGGCGGCGCGACCGCGGGCCGGGTGACCGGTGACCTGATGACGGCCAACACGGCCAAGGTGCAGCCGGACACCGGCGAGATCACGATGGCGATCGAGAAGACGATCAGCAACTGGAACACGATGACCGCCGCCGGCGACATCTCGGAGACGGTCTGGGTGACGACCCCGGTGTACCCGTCGGTGTTCACGATCCAGCCGGACGGTTCGACCGTCGAGCTGAACCAGGACATGATGACCAGCGCCGAGGTGGTGTCCCAGCACCCCACCGTCGTCAAGTACGTGATCAAGCCGGAGGCGACCTGGTCCGACGGCGTACCGATCACCGGCGCGGACTTCGAGTACCAGTACCAGGCGATGAACGGCCGGGACTGCCCGAAGTGCCAGGCCAAGGACACCAACGGCCTGGACCGGGTGAAGTCGATCCAGACCCAGGACAACGGCAAGACCGTCACGGTCACATACAACGGCGACTTTTCGGAGTGGAAGCGTCCGTTCAGCCGGCTGCTGCCTGCGCACATCGCCAAGCAGCACGGCGATCTCACCACCAGCTTCAACGACTACTTCGCGAAGACCGTACCGACGTTCAGCGGTGGCCCGTACCGGATCAGCGACTTCAAGAAGGACGTCTCGGTCACCCTCGAACCGAACCCGAAGTGGTACGGCCGGAAGCCGAATTTGCAAAAGATCACCTTCCGGATGATCACCGACACCCAGCAGACGCCGATCGCCATGCAGAACGGCGAGATCCAGGCGATGTACCCGCAGCCGCAGGTCGATCTGCTCAGTCAGGTCACCAACATGGAGGGACAGGGCGTCGCGTACCAGATGAACCAGTCGCTGGTGATGGAGACGTTCCAGTTCAACCTGTCGAACTCCACACTGGCCGATCCGGCGCTGCGCAAGGCGATCTACACCGCGCTGAACCGCCAGGAGATCATCGGCAAGACCGTCGGGCAGTTCGACAAGGACGTCAAGCCGCTCGGCTCGGTGATGATCATGCAGCAGCAGAAGGGCTATCAGTCCAAGACCGAGAAGTTCGGGTACGGCGACGGCAACGTCGATGCGGCGAAGAAGATCCTCACCGACGCCGGCTACACGGTCAAGGACGGGCAACTGATCAACCCGAAGGGCGTCCCGGTGCCGGCGCTGCGCTCGGTGTACTCGGTCGGCAACCAGACCCGGAAGGCGTCGATGGAGGTGCTGCAGGCAACGGTCAAGCAGCTCGGCATCACCTTGCGGCTGGAGACCACCGACTCGCTCGGTGACACCACGGCCGAGAACGCGCCGTACGGCTATGACCTGCTGATCGTCGGCTACACCGGCTCGCCGTTCCTGGCCGCGAACGCGAAGCAGCGGTTCACCACCGGTACCGGCTACAACAAGCACTACTCGAGCAAGAAGGTCGACGGGCTGGTCGACCAGGCCCTGTCCTCCACCGACTCGGCGAAGACCGTCGACCTGATCAACCAGGCCGACGAGCAGGTGATCGATGACGCGTTCATGATGCCGCTGTACCAGAAGCCGACGCTGATGGTCTACGACGGCAAGTACGCGAACATCCGGGACAACCCGACGATCAGCGGGCCGACCTACAACATCCTCGAGTGGGGCCTGCGCGGCTGAGCCGGCGTACCCACACCCCGTACCGACCCGGAGGCACCGATGCTGCGTTATCTGCTCCGGAGGCTCGCGATCGCCGTCCCGATGCTGATCGTCGCCTCGTTCGCGATGTTCATGCTGGTCTCGCTGTCCGGCGATCCGCTGTCGCGCTTCCGCTCCATGGACCCACCACCGCCGGAGTCGTCGATCCGGTCGATGGAGCTCGAGCTCGGCCTGGACCGGCCGCTGCCGGAGCGGTACGTGCGCTGGCTGCTCGGCGTCCTGCACGGCGATTTCGGGAAGTCGGTGGTCAACGTGGACATCGGCCAGGTCCTGCCCGGCCGGCTGCTGATCAGCCTGCGCCTGATCGTGATCGCGATCGTGGTGGCGGCGATCGTCTCGATCGCCGTCGGGGTGATCGGCGCCGTCCGGCAGTACGGGCTGATCGACAACTCGCTCAGCGTGCTGGTCTTCGTGGGCATGTCGCTGCCGTTGTTCTGGTTCGCGGTGATGCTCAAGCAATGGGCGATCTCGATCAACCGGAGCAGCGGCCGGACCATCCTGTACACCATCGGTGACGGCAGCCAGACCGGCGCGCACGGCCTTGCCCTACTGGGATTCCTCGCACTGCCGACGATCGCGCTGGCGGTGAACATCTTCGCCTCGTGGAGCCGGTACGTGCGCGCGTCGATGATCGAGGTACTGAACACCGACTACATGCGACTGGCCCGCGCGAAAGGGCTGTCGCGTACGCAGGCCGTACTCCGGCACGGTCTTCGGAACGCGCTGATGCCCTTTGTCACGGTCGTCGCGCTGGAGTTCTCCAGTCTGGTCGGCGGCGCGGTGGTGACCGAGTCGGTGTTCCAGTGGCGGGGGATGGGCGACCTGCTGCTGAACGGCATCCGCAACCTCGACGTGCATGTGGTGATGGCGTGGCTGCTGGTGTTCGCGACCGCCACGATCCTGCTGAACCTGCTGGCCGACCTGGTGTACGGCCTGCTCGACCCCCGGATCCGTCATGCGCGGACATTCTGAGGAGCCTGTGATGACCTCGACCGAGAACAGCACGCCGGTCCTCGCCGTACCGGCGACGAGCGGCCGGTTACGGCTCCCGCCAGTCCTCCGACGGTACCTGCGGAACCCGGTGTCGGTGGCCGCGTTGATCGTCTTCGGGCTGGTCCTGGTGTTCGCCTTCATCGGACCGCTGCTGTGGAAGTACAGCTACGCGACGTTCACCCCGGACAACTCCCGGCCGCCGTCGCTCGATCATCCATTCGGTACGGACAGCACCGGGTACGACACCTTGTCCCAGGTGATGCGCGGTACCCAGCGATCGGTGCAGATCGCCTTGTTCGTAGCCGTTGTCGCAACAGTCCTCGGATCGGTCGTCGGAGCAGCGGCCGGGTACTTCGGCCGGCTCGTCGACGCCACGTTGATGCGATTGGTCGACCTCGTCCTGATGTTCCCGTCGATCGCCGTCGCAGCGGTGATGGCGTACGTGGGCCGGGGCAGCCAGACGTCCTGGATCACCATCGGCCTGGTGCTGTCCGCGCTGGCCTGGCCGATCGTGGCCCGCGTCGTCCGCTCGACTGTCCTGGTGCATGCCTCCGCCGAGTACGTCCAAGCAGCCAAGGGACTGGGCGCGTCCGACGCGGCGATCATCGCCCGGCACCTGATCCCGAACGCGAGCGGCACGATCATGGTCGCGGTCACCGTACTGACGTCGACCGCAATCCTGTCCGAGACCGCGTTGTCGTACCTGGGCTTCGGCGTCCAGCCGCCGGACACCTCGCTCGGGCTGCTGGTCTCCGAAGCGCAGACCGCGCTCACCACCCGGCCCTGGGTCTTCTACTTCCCGGGTGCCTTCATCGTCCTGATCGCGCTGTCGGCGAGCTTCATCGGCGACGGGCTGCGGATGGCGCTCGATCCTCGTCAGGCCAAGGGGAACAGATGAACCAGCCACTCCTACGGCTCCGCGACCTGACGGTCACGTTCGGCCGCCGCCCGGAAACCGGCGCCTCGGTCCGCGGGGTGAGTTTCGACCTTCATCGCGGCGAAGTGCTCGGCATCGTGGGCGAATCGGGGTCCGGCAAGTCGGCGACCGCGAACGCGATCATGGGCCTGCACCCGCCCCGATCGACCCGGGTGACCGGTTCGATCGAGCTGGACGGGACGGAACTGATCGGCGCGCCCGAGTCCAAGCTGAACAGCCTGCGTGGCGCCCGGATCGCGATGATCTTCCAAGACCCGATGGCGTCGCTGAACCCGGTGATGACCGTCGGCGCCCAGGTCGCCGAAGCGCTCCGGATTCATCAGCGCGGACTGACCTCCGGGCAGGCCCGGGAGCGTACGCTCGAACTGCTCCGGGTGGTCGGGATTCCGCATCCGGAGCAGCGGATCAAGCAGTACCCGCACGAGTTCTCCGGCGGGATGCGGCAGCGCGTGGTGATCGCGATCGCGATGGCCAACGAGCCGGACGTGATCATCGCCGACGAGCCGACGACAGCGCTCGACGTGACCGTGCAGGCGCAGGTGATGGCCGCGCTGGATCGCGCCCGCGAGCACGTGAACGCCGCACTGATCCTGGTCACGCACGACCTCGGTGTGGTCGCGGGCCGTGCCGATCGGGTCCTGGTGATGTACGGCGGACGTGTCGTCGAGTCCGGTCCGACCGCGGAACTCTTCGAACGATCGCGGATGCCGTACACACGTGGTCTGCTGGCGGCGACGCCCCGCATCGACGAACCCGATGTACCGCTGATCCCGATCCCCGGCGCGCCACCCGCGCCGGAGCTGCTCGGCCACGGCGGCTGCCCGTTCGCGCCGCGCTGCAGCTTCCGCACCGAACGCTGCGATCAGGACGAACCGGAGCTCGATGCTCTCGGCAACGATCATGCTTCCGCCTGCCACTACGCAAAGGACCGGCAGCACCTTCCGGACCAGGAGCGGGCCGCGGGGCGCTCGACGCCACGAGGGTCGATCGATCGCTCCGGTGCGCCGCTGCTGAGCATCAACGAGCTGCGTCACGAGTACAAGGTCAACGGCGGCAAGGTGGTGTACGCGGTTGACGGCGTGACGCTGGATGTGTGGCCCGGCGAGACAGTCGGCCTGGTCGGCGAGTCCGGGTGTGGAAAGTCGTCGGCCGGGCGGAGTATCGTCCGGCTGCAAGAACCGACGGCCGGCGAAGTCACGTTGCGCGGCTCGTCCGTGACCGGCGTACGCGGTGCGGCCCTGAAGGACCTGCGGAGCCGGATTCAGATGGTCTTCCAGGACCCGCAGGCATCGCTGGACGCACGGTTCTCGGTACGGCAGATCATCGGCGAGGCACTTCGGTACGCGAAAGTCCCCCGGAGTGAATGGGACGAACGAATCGCTGGGCTGCTGACCGATGTGGGCCTGAGTCCGTCGATCGTCGACCGGTACCCGCACGAGTTTTCCGGCGGCCAGCGGCAACGGCTGGGCATCGCCCGGGCGCTCGCCACCGGCCCGGACATCCTGGTCCTGGACGAGCCGGTCAGCGCGCTGGACGTTTCGGTGCAGGCGGGTGTCATCAACCTGCTCCGGTCCCTCCAGCAAGACCGGCGGCTCGGGTACGTGTTCATCGCCCATGATCTGTCGGTCGTCGCATCGATCAGCGACCGGATCGCGGTGATGTACCTCGGCCGGATCGTGGAGCTCGGCCCGACGCGTACGGTGCTCGGCGCGCCACGGCATCCGTACACCCGGGCGCTGATCTCCGCGGTCCCGATCCCGGACCCGGCGGTCGAGCGCGGACGTGCTCCCGAGACCCTGGCCGGCGATGTGCCGTCGCCGATGGAGCGGATCGAAGGCTGCAGGTTCCGGAGCCGCTGCCCGGTGTACCGGCTCGCACTGGATTCCGACCGCCGAACCGCTTGTGAGCAGGACGCGCCCGAGCTCGGCGCCGGCGACCACAGCCAGGCCTGCCATTACCCCGACGTTTCCCTCGACGAACTTCCGACGAACTGAGGAACCACATCATGAAGGTGATAGTCATCGGCGCCGGCTCGATCGGCGCACATACCGCTTACCGGCTCGCCGAACAGGGCGCCGAGGTCGAGTTGCTGGAGGCATCAGCCGTCGCGTCCGGTACGACCGGGTCGTCGATCGCGTGGCTGTCCCAGTTCCCGCAGATGGCCTGGGACGAGGAGCCCGGCAAGCGAGCCCTGCGGCCGCAGGTGCACGACCTGTTCATGGAAGTGGAGCAGGAGGTGCCGGGGGACTACGTGACCTGGTCGGGCACGTTGTCGTGGGGCCTCCCGCACGAGCGCAAGGAGCTGACAGAGCTCGCCGGTACGGCCCGATCCCGCGGCGTCCGCGTCGACGTGATCGATGCCGCGGCGGCGCGTGACCTAGACCCGAGCATCCGCTTCGACGATGACGAGGTGGTGTTCTGGGAGCCGGGTTCGGGCTGGGTGGATGGCCCGGGGATCGTGCGGGCGCTGATCGAGGCGCTGACGGCTCGCGGCGGTCGGCTGCGGACGGCGGCACGGGTGACGAAGATCCTGGTCCAGGGCGGCCGGGTGACCGGCGTACGCCTCGCGGACGGCGAGGTGATCGGCGCCGACGCGGTCGTGAACGCCAGTGGCAGCTGGGGATCGCACGTGGCCGCGATGGCGGACCTGGCGATCCCGATGAATCTCGTACCGGGCCGGGTGATCTACACCGAACCGTACGCCGGCGGGCCGACGCGGGTGCTGACCGGACCGACCTGGGGCGGGCGACCCGACCCGGACGGCGGGCTGGCGATTCACTGGCGCGGCGAGACGTCGATCAAGGATCACGGCGCCAACATCCGCTCGGCCGAGGAGGTACTTGCGGCAGTCGCGGAGGTCGTACCCGCGCTGGCCGGCTGCAAGGTACGGCGGAGCAGCGTAGGGATTCGGCCGATCCCGCCGGACGGGCCGATCGTCGGCGCGCTGCCGTGGCTGCCGAACTTCTACTTCACGCTGTCCCACGGTGGGATCGGCTGGGGTCCGATGTGGGGCTGGGCGGCGGCCCGCGAACTGCTGCACGGGCAGGTCGTTCCGGAGCTCGCGGCGATGCGCCCGGAGCGTTTCTACCTGGCGCCGACGACGATGGGCCGGTACGCCGACGACGCCGACCACCGGCCGATCACCAGCTGATCGCCAGGCCACGTACTGGAAGAAGCTGAGTCTAGAAAGGCAGCTGGGCGCCGCGTTCCTGGCGGAGGCGGGCTTCGTAGCGGTCGCCGCGGTAGACGGCGTCGGTGAAGTGCACGACATTGCCGACCTCGTCCAGGCCGGTGGTCCGGAAGCGGAGCGCGGCGTCGCCCTCTCCCAGCTCCAGCAGCCGGGCGTGGAATTCGTCGAGCAGCACTGCCACGATGCGCTGCTCGGCCTCCCACAGTTGGACGCCCCAACGACTTTCCAGCACCTCGTACAGGGAGGTGTCGGTCAGGTCCTCGTCCTCGAGCCCGGGGAAGCGGTCGGCCGGCAGGTACGCGCGCTCCAGCGCCATCGGGATGTCGTCACCGGTCCGGACCCGGTCGATCTGGACGATCGGTGCGCCGACGGTGATCTTCAGCTGCCGGGCGATCACCCCGATGGCGGGAACCACGCTGTTGCCGAGCACCTCGGCACCGGGCCGCATGCCCCGGCTGCGCATCTCGTCCGAGAACGACGCCACCGAGGCTGCCTGCGCGACGCTGACGGTGCGATCGGCGACGAAGGTGCCGCTGCCCTGGACGCGGTAGGTGAAACCCTCCGCGCTCATCCGCTCGAGCTCGCCGCGGACGGTCTGCCGGGCGACGCCGAACCGGCTGGCGAGGACGCGCTCGGACGGCAGCAGCGAGCCGGGCTCGAGCGTGCCGACGAGTTCCTCCAGCAGCCGGCGCAGCTCGCGGCCCTTGGACGTGCTGCCGGACAGGCTCTCCGGCATCAGCCCGGCGACCGGCTGGGAGCGGGCGCGGCTCATCGGAGGAAGCCACCGTTCGGGCGGGCGTTCGCTGATCGTCGCATGGCGGCACTCAATCTACCGGTCGGCGGCACCAGGTGGGCATCTCAGTCGGTCCAGTCGAAGATCACGCCCATCGTCTCCCCGCGCTGGGTGCTGACCAGCCGGTACGCCTCGGCGCAGTCCTTCGGCGCGAACCGGTGCGTGTTCAGCCCGTCGAGCGACAGCCGGCCGGAGATGTTCAAGCCGAAGAAGGACCGGTACGTCTCGGCTTCGACGTCCAGCAGGAGCGGGCCGTGCGCGCCGCGGATCTGCAGGCCGCGGGTGATCACGTCCATGGTGAGGTGCTGTTCCGACGGGCTGCCGGGGTCGCCGAGCAGCACGACCGTGCCGCGGTCACGGACCAGGCCGAGCGCCTTCGGCAGCATCTCCGACCGGCCGGTGGTGTCGATCACGACCCGGGGCGACTCCCCGAAACAGGCCTCGACGATCTGGTCGGCGTGGTCCGCCGGGTCCCCGGTCACGATCGCCGTCGCGCCACCCCACTGGGCCAGTTCGAGGCGGCGCGGAGCGATGTCCGCGACCACGATGCTCTCGACGCCGGCGGCCGCGGCCCACCGGACGGACATCTGCCCGATCGGGCCGGCGCCGATCACCAGCACGCTGTCCCGGAGCCGGTGCTCCGCGGCGGCAGCGCCCACGTACGCCACCTGGGCAAGGGTCGCCCAGGGCGCCACCTCGGACGGGATGGCGGCCGGAATCGGGAAGCACTCGACGGCGTCCACGACCGCGTGCGACGCATGCGGGATCCGGGCCATCACCCGGTCACCGACGTGCACTCCGTCGACGTCGGCACCGAGCTCCTCGACCACCGCGGTCGCCGTGTACCCGGGCAGGAACGGGTACCGCACGTAGTCGTCCCAGTGCGAGCCGGGCTCGAAGTTACCGCTCAGCGCGGTCGTCTCGGTGCCGGTGCTGATCAGCGAGAACTCGGTCCGCAGCCGGACCTGTCCGGGCCCGGTCTCCGGGACGTCGAACTGCTCCAGCTCGACCTGGCCGCGGTCCGGAAAGACGACCCGGTGGGCTTCCAGCAACTGTTGTGGGGACATCGTCGGCTGCCTCTCGTGGTGGTGAATGCGCGGAAACATAGCACAGGTGGCCCAGTCCACTTTCTGATTTCCCAAGTATTGACAGCTCGTTCGGCGTTTGCCAAGTTATAGGTGGCCTAGGCCACCTGAGGTGGCCGGCCGGGTCCCGGATGCGGGACCGCCCTTACCTGGAGGCGTCATGACCCATTCCTCGGCGCGCTCGAAGCGCAGCTGGACGATCCGCTACCTCGCCCCCGCCCTCGCGTGCCTGCTGATCGCGGCGTGTTCACCCACCGGAGCGAGCAAGTCCGGCAGCAAGGCGCTCGGCGCCGACTTCCCGGCGGCCAAGCCGGGTGACATCGCGACCTTGAAGATCGGGCTCGCCTCCGGGCAGGGCCGCTACGACGTGCTGCTGGCCACCTCGAGCGCGATCGTGGTCAACTCCTACGACGCGCTGCTGGCCTGGAACAGCAAGGGCGAACTGGTCCCGTCGCTGGCGAAGTCCTGGAAGCAGACCTCGCCGACCACCTACGTGTACGAACTGCGCGACGGCGTGAAGTTCTGGGACGGTACGCCGCTCACCACCGACGACGTCATCTACTCGATGAACCGCAATGTCGATCCCAAGGTGGCCAGCCCGTACGGCGTGTACTACACCGCCTTCGACAAGGTGACCGCGACCGGGCCGAACCAGCTCACGGTCCAGCTGAAGCGCCCCGACCCGTACTGGCGGTACGCGAGCGCGATCGCGACCACGGTGATCCAGAAGAAGTTCGCCCTCGCGCACGCGAAGGACCTGGGTACGCCGGCCGCCATTCCGATCGGCACCGGTCCGTACCTGCCGAAGAGCTACTCGCCGGCCACCGGCGGCACGCTGGTCCAGAACCCGCACTACTGGGGTGAGAAGCCCGCGGTCCAGAGCCTCGAGTTCTCGGTCATCCCGGATCCGGAGTCGCGCCGGCTGGCGCTGCAGTCCGGCGCCATCGACGCCACCCTGGACGTGCCGCTCGAGCAGGCGAAGACCTGGGACCAGATCCCGAACACCCGGGTGGCGTACGGCTCCGGCGGCAACACCAAGATCTTCAGCTTCGACACGAAGTCCGCGCCGTTCAACGACATCCACCTGCGCCGCGCGATCGCGCACGCGATCGACCGCGAAGGCATCGCCAAGTCGGTCTTCAACGGCACCGCCAAGCCGGCCCGCGGGGTGATCCCGCCGGAGATCTTCGAGGTCTTCTTCGGCAAGGACGAGACGGACAAGTGGTACAACTCGGTGCCCGTCTACGACTACGACCTGACCAAGGCGAAGGCCGAGCTGGCGAAGTCCAAGTACCCGAACGGCGGACTGACCATCGACATGCCGTTCCAGGCGTCGCAGACGGTCGACCGCGACATCCTCGCCACCGTTCAGCAGAACCTGAAGCAGCTGAACATCGACCTGAAGTACCGCAGTCTCCCGGACACGCAGTACTTCGCCGAGCTGTACCGGCACCAGAAGCTCGGGATGCAGCTGTTCTACTTCGGCGCGACGTACCCCGACCCGTTCACCTACACGTTCTACATGATGGCCAAGAGCCAGGCCGTACCCAACGCGTTCAACTTCGCGAACTTCTACTCCGGCGAGTCCGAGAAGCTGATGCGGATCCAGGAAACCGATCCCGATCTGCAGAAGCGGGTCCGGGCCGGCGCGGAGCTGGTCAAGCTGGCCGCCGACGACGCCGCGTACATCGGGATCAACTTCCTGCCGTTCCCGATCGCGCTGAACAAGAAGTACACGATCGACGGCGAGTTCAGCATCTGGTCGTTCGCGAACTGGCCCACCCGGGTCCGGATTGCGGGGTCCTAGTCGTGAGGCTCGGCTGGTACGTCCTCCGGCGGCTCGGCGTCGGCGCGCTGCTGCTGGTGATCGCGTCGTTCTTCGTGTTCAGCCTGCTCTACATCAGTCCCGGGCGGCCGGAGCAGATCCTGCTGGGCGGCCGCCCGGCGACGCCGGAGATCATGGCCGCGATCCGCGCGAAGTACAGCCTGGACGACCCGTTCCTGGTCCAGTACGGGCGCTGGTTCCTGGAGGCGATCCGGCTCGACTTCGGTCAGTCGATCGTCACGGACCAGCCGGTCACCACGGTGCTGGCCGAGCGCAGCCTGCCGACGCTCGCGCTGTCGGTGGCCGGTCTGGTGCTGACGATGATCATCGCGGTACCGGCCGGCATGTACGCCGCGGCCAAGCGCAACAAGGTCGGCGACCGGCTGGTCAGCATGCTCACGTTGCTCGGCATGAGCGCTCCGACCTTCGCGGTCGGGGTGCTCCTGCTGTACGTGTTCGGCGTCGCGCTCGCCTGGTTCCCGGTGTTCGGCAACGGCGAAGGATTCGGCAGCCAGTTGCAGCACCTGGTCCTGCCGGCGATCGCGCTGGCGGTCACGCAGATCGCCTATGTCACCAGACAGACGCGGGCCGCGGCACTCAGCGTGTATGGCCAGGACTATGTGACGTTCGCGCGCTCCCGTGGTCTCGGCCGGTCGCTGATCTGGCGCCGGTACGCGCTGCTGAACAGCAGTCTCCCGATCGTCACCGCGAGCGGCCTGCTGCTCGCGTACACCCTGGCCGGCGCGGTGCTGGTCGAGGTGACGTTCTCTCGTGAAGGACTCGGCTCGCTGATGCTGCAAGCGGTTCAGAGCAAGGACATTCCGGTCGTTCAGGGCCTGGTGGCGTTCGCGGCGGTGACCGTGACGCTGGTCAACCTCGGAGTGGACCTGATCAATCTCGCCATCGATCCACGGCTGCGCAAGGAAGTGATCGGATGAGTGCCGCGATCGGCCTCGAAGCCGGGACGACGACCGTCCGGCGACGGCGGAAACTACCACCGATCAGCGTACTGCTGGCCGCCGTCTTCGCCCTGATCGTGGTCGTGCTGGCGATCTTCGGTCCGCTCCTGGCCCCGCACGACCCGGCTGCCCAATCGCTGCAGACCGGAGTCGTCGGCCCAGGTGGCGAGCATCTGCTCGGTACGGACCACCTCGGCCGCGACATCTTGTCCCGGGTGATGGCCGGCGCCCGCGACGCGATCGTCGGTCCGGCGCTGATCGCGGTCGTCACCACGTTCTTCAGCCTGCTGTTCGGCATCATCTCCGGCTACCGCGGCGGGATCATCGAAGCGATCGTGATGCGGGTCGGCGACCTGATGTACTCGGTGCCCGCGATCCTGGTGTCGATCGTGGTCGTCGGCGTGCTCGGTGGCGGGTACTACCTCGCGGTCGGCGTGATCATCCTGCTGTCCGTCCCGGCGGACACCCGAGTGGTCCGGGCGGCGGTCCTCTCCGAACGCCATCTGCCCTATATCGAGGCCTGCAAGACGCTGGGCCTGTCCCGCCGCCGGATCATGGCGGTGCACATCCTGCCCAATGTGATGCCGACCGCGATGGCGATCCTGCTGCTGGACTTCGTGTACGGGCTGATCGCCTTGTCGTCGCTGTCCTATCTGGGGCTGGGCGCCGAGGCCGGCTCGCCGGAATGGGGCCGGATGCTGGCCGACAACCGTGCCCTGCTGGCGGACAACCCGAACGCGGCGCTCGTGCCGGCCGTGCTGATCATGGCGACCGCGGCCGCGGTGACGCTGCTCGGTGACTGGGCCTACGACCGCGTGAGTCAGGAAGCGATCACCCATGACTGATCCCGTAGCGCTCCAGTCTCCCGTCGACAAGGAGCCGGCGAACGGTACGCCGTTGTTGTCGATGCACGACCTGCGGATCACCCGCGGGATCAAGGGCCCGCCGCTGGTGACCGGCCTGGACCTCGAGCTGTTACGCGGCGAGACCGTTGCGTTGGTAGGGGAGTCCGGAGCCGGCAAGTCGTTGACGGCACGGGCGGCGATCAAGCTCGTACCGCCTGGTCTGCACGTTTCGGGCGAGGTGCGGTTCCAGGGCGCGGACCTGGTCAGCATGGACGAGGAGTCGGCCCGCTCCTTGCGCGGTGGCGGGGTCGCCATGCTGTTGCAGGACCCGTTCACCATCCTCAATCCGCTCACCCGTACCCGTACGCATCTGATCGAAACGTTGCGCTCGGCATCGGGCAGGAACCTCAGCCGGAGTCAGGCGGCCGACGAGGTGGCCCGGCGGCTGGCCGAGGTCGGCATCGACGATCCGGCGGTCGGCGACCGGTACCCGTTCGAGCTCTCGGGCGGGATGCGGCAGCGGGTAGCGCTGGCTTGTGCGCTGGCCAAGGACCCCGCGCTGCTGATCGCCGACGAACCGACCACCGCGCTCGACGCAACCACCCAGCGTGAGGTGCTGCGGTTGCTGCGCTCGGTCCAGCAGGCCCGCGGCATGGGCGTACTGCTGATCACCCACGATCTGCGCGTTGCGTTCTCGATCAGCGATCGGGTGTACGTGATGTACGCGGGCAGTGTCGTCGAGCAAGCGCGGCCCACTGAATTCACGGACAGTCCCGCGCACCCGTACACGGTCGGTCTGCTCAGTGCCGAACCGCCGACCGACCGGCGGCGCAAGCAGCTGGACGGCATCCCGGGCCAGGTACCGGCGGTGGAGACCGTGCTCGATCAGTGTGCGTTCGCGGCTCGCTGCGCCTGGGCCACGCCGGACTGTGAGGTCGGCAAGCCGCCTTTGCTGCCGGTCACCGACACGCATGCCAGCGCGTGCCGGCGGCAAGATCACATCGCGCATGAGTTGCGTACCGCACTCAAGGAAACCAAGGCCGCCGACGCGGAACCGGTAGACGACGATCAGACCGCGGCCGAGATTCTGCGGGTGAGCGGTCTGCGGAAAAGCTATCAGCGTGACCGGTCCAGTTGGGCGCTGAAGGGTATCGACTTCACGCTGCGCGAAGGCCGGAGCCTTGGCATCGTTGGTGAATCGGGCTCTGGTAAAACGACGCTCGCACGTTGTCTGCTCGGGCTCGAGGAGCCGACCGACGGCATGATCGAGCTGCTCGGCACGGACATCACCAGCTATCGCGGTCTGGGTCGCAAGCAGTTGCGCGAGATCCACGGGCAGATTCAGTGCGTCTTTCAGGACCCGTATTCATCACTGAATCGTTCGCACACGATCGGGTTCATCCTGCGCGAGGCGCTGAGTCGTCGCGCGGCGACCGCCGGCCCGGCTCCGAGTGCGGAGGAACTGCTGGAACGGGTCGGACTGGGTGCGCACTACGCCACCCGGCGTCCGGTGGCGCTGTCCGGCGGTCAGCGGCAGCGCGTCGCGATCGCCCGTGCGCTCGCGGTCGCGCCGAAGGTGCTGCTCTGCGACGAGCCCGTCGCGGCTCTCGACGTTTCGGTTCAAGGACAGGTACTGCAGGTCCTACGTGAAGTCAGTGAAGGGGGAACTCAGCTCTTGTTCATCACTCATGACCTGGCCGTCGTACGCCAGATGACCGACGACATCGTTGTCCTCGAGCAGGGCACGATCGTCGAGGCCGGAACGACGAGTTCCGTGCTCGATCAGCCACAGCACGCGTACACGCAGCGACTCGTCGGTGCGGTACCGACCGGCGACACCGGGTGGCTGTCGTGAGCCTGGTGCGGTGGGCGATTCTCGGCACCGCACAAATCGCTGCCGGTGAGTTCATCCCGAGCCTGTGGGAAGTGGGCGGTGGCCGCGTCGACCTGATCGTGGCCCGGGACGGTCAACGGGCGAAGGACTTTGCGACGGAGCACGGCATCGCCCGGTACGCCGCCGGGTATCAGCAAGCGATCGACGATCCGGACATCGACGCGATCTACATCCCGCTGCCGAACACGCTGCATGCGGAGTGGACGATCGCCGCGCTCCGGGCCGGCAAGGCGGTGCTGTGCGAGAAACCGTTCGCGACCAGCCTGGCCGAGGCGCGGACGGTCACCTCGGTCGCGGAGCGGACCGGCGGGCACGCCTGGGAGGCCTTCGCGTTCCTCTACCACCCGCAGACCCGCCGCGTCCTTGAGCTGGTTGAGCAGGGCACGATCGGCGCGATCCGCGAGGTGCACGGGATCTATCACTCGCCGAACGACGACACCAGCACGATCCGCAACGACGCCACGCTGGCCGGTGGCGCGTTGATGGACGTCGGCGTTTATCCGTTGCGGCTCGCCCGGCTGCTGCTCGGTTCGGACTTCTCGGTCGTCCGGGCCAGTCAGCAACTGACCTCGGCGGGACTCGATCTCGCGTCGTCGGCCGAGATCGACTTCGCCGGTGGGGCACGGCTCTTCTTCGAGGCGAGTTTCAGTACGGAGTACGCGCCGGCCGCCCGCGTCGTCGGCGAGCTCGGCGAATTGCGCATCTCCGGCCCGTACGCCACCGGCCTGGAAGACACGCTCGAAATCCTCGTCACCGGCGAGGAACCACGCATCGAGCGGCTGGGCAGCAACCGCCCACTGTTCACCGATCAGCTCGCCCACATCCACGCGGTTCTCGACGGCACGTCCGCTCCTCGCCGCCAGCTCACCAGTGATGCGGCCGGGACCTTGGCTCTCGTCGACGCGATCCGCCGTACCGCAGGCACTTCCGGGAAGGGAACTCCATGACACCTCCACCGATCCGCGTCAACGAGGCGGAGATCCGCAGACTGGCGCTCGGTTGCGTACTGGCTTCCTGGGAAGGTCCTTCCATCCCGTACTGGATCGAACGCCTGCTGGGCGACGGTCTCGGCGGTGTCGTGCTGTTCGAGTCCAACCTCGCCGCCGACGACGCGTACACGCGGGCGATGACCGACCAGCTGCGGGCCGCGGCCGGGCGCCCGATCGTGATCGCGCTCGACGAGGAAGGCGGCGAAGTCACCCGGTTGCCGAGGTTGCCGGCCGGCAACAGCCCGGGTCAGGCAGCGCTGGGATTCCTGGACGACGTCGAGACGACCGAGCAGGTGTACGCGAGCATCGGCGAGCGACTTGTCCGGTGCGGGATCACCATGAACCTTGCACCGGTCGCGGACGTGAATTCGAACCCGCACAACCCGGTGATCGGCGTCCGGTCCTTCGGCGCGGATAGTGAGCTCGTCGCGCGGCACGTACGCGCCGCCGTTCGTGGTTTGCAGCGTGCCGGGGTCGCCGCGTGTGTGAAGCACTTCCCGGGACACGGTGACACCTCGCTGGACTCGCACTACGACCTGCCGACGATCGCGGCGGATCTCGATCACCTGGAGCGGTACGAGCTGCCGCCGTTCCAGGCCGGCATCGAGGCCGGGGCGCGGGCGATCATGACCGGGCATCTCGCCGTACCGGCCTTGGATGCGGAGCTGTTCACGACGATCAGCCCGGTGGTGAACCAGGCGCTGCTGCGGGATCGGCTCGGGTTCGAGGGGACGATCGTCAGTGATGCGATGGAGATGCGGCCGCTCTCGGGCGGGCTCGGCATCGTCGAGGGGACCGTCGAGGCGCTGATCGCCGGGACCGACACGCTCGAGCTCGGCTTCGAAGAACATGTGGATGTGCTCAAGGCGATCCCTACGGCTGTGTACAACGCGGTTGTGCTCGGGCGGCTCTCGGTTGAGCGGCTGCGCGACGCGGCAGCTCGTACCGCGGCGCTGGCGACGTTGGACGGGGCACACGCCCAGCCGGCTTACGACGACCTTGTCGTGACCGCCGCGGCTCGGAGCATCGAGCGGTCGCCGGAGCTCAGGGTCGGGAAGAAGCTGCTGGTGGTCGAATGCCACAGCCCGCACAACCTCGCGGTCGGCGAGGTCGAGTGGTCACTCGCCCGGCCGTTGGTGAAGCGCGGGGCGGACGTGACGCTGATCAAGGTCGACGACGAAGCGACCGCGGTCGCGGCGGCGCATGAGCTCCGCGCGTCGACGCTGTCCATGGTGGTGGTGACTCGTGATCCGCATCGGCATCCGTGGCAGCAGCATCTGCTGACGGCCGCGGCGGAGCGGACCGGTGCTGTCACGGTCGAGACCGGCTGGCCGGCTCCGGGGCAGTCGGCAACGATCCGTACCCGGGGGATCAGCGCGGACCTGCTGGACGCGGCCGCTGAGTTGCTGACTAACTCCTGACGGCTTGCAGCTTCAGCTGCGGAGGTGGGCGTTCCGGTACTCGCGGGGGGACATGCCCTTCAGTTCGCGGAAGCGTCGGTTGAAGTTGGAGAGATTGACGAAACCGCTGTCGGCCGCGATTTCGGTGACCGGTGAGTTGCTGTTGGTGAGCAGCCGGCAAGCGGTGTCGATCCTTAGCTGATTGATGTAGTCGGTCAGCGTCCGTCCCATCGCGCGGCTGAAGAAGCGGCTGAACGATGTCGGCGACATGTGCACCAGTTCCGCGACCTCGGCCAGCTCGACGTGCCGCCGGTGGACGTCCTCGAGGTGGCTGCAGACCTTGTCGATCCGCTCCCGGACGGAAGCATCGGGAGCGGGGGTGTAGCCGGGGCCGGTGATCGGTTCGGCGTCGCGGCACACCGACAGCACGTGCAGTACCTCCAGGAGCCGTACTGTCTGCGCGGCGGCGCTGTCGAGTACGGGCAGCGCGGTCAGGATGTCCCGCGCCAGCCTGGGCGCGGGGTTGAACAACAGGCCGTGTGACGCGTTCGTGAGCAGCTTCGCGATGTCGTGGAACTGCGGCAGGCCGAAGAATCCCGCGCCGAGGAAGTCCTCGTGAAACTGGATCACGGCGGCCTCGGCCGGCCGCCCCGGGTCCGACGCCGACGTGAAGGTGTGCGGCAGGCCGGGGCCCAGCAGCAGCAGGTCGCCCGGGTGGTACGGGGCGACTGTGGTACCCACATACCGGGTGCCGGTGCCCTTGGTGATCAGCGCCAGCTCGTACTCCTCGTGGAACTGCCAGGCGAAGTCGAACGACTCCTGGCGCAGCATGAAGCAGCTGAACGTGATCCCGTAGGGGATGATCCCTGGCTGTTCGTGGCGCGGCTTCATCGCGTGATCCTCTCGTCGCCCTGAGAACCAGGGCGCGCTATCTGAGTACCAGTTTTGGGCAACAGTTGTGTGGTTGTCACCTGGCCGCACTGCGAAACTCGAAATCACTCGCCCCCCAGATACCGCGGCTTCGGTTGGAAGGTGACACGCGAATGAGAGCCACCTACGTCATCGCCGGTGCGAGCCTCCCGGGCGCCAGAGCGGCTCAGGCGCTGCGCGAACACGGTTTCGCCGGCCGGATCGTGCTGATCGGCGACGAGACCACCGGCCCGTACGAACGTCCTGCCTTGTCGAACGGTTACTTGCTGGGCAAGGACGAGCGGACCAAGGTCTTCGTCCATGAGCGGCGCTGGCACGTCGCGCGGGAGGTGGAGCTACGGCTCGGTGAGCGGGTGGTGTCGCTCGATCGCGGTGCGCATGAGGTGGAGCTTTCCACCGGCGAGCGGATCGCGTACACCAAGTTGCTGCTGGCAACCGGTGCGTCACCGCGGCGGGTCGGCCTGCCCGGGGCGGACCTGGACGGCGTACACGACCTGCGCTGGGCGGCGGACTCCGACCGGCTGCGGGAGACCATCCTCGACGGCGGCCGGATCGTGGTCGTCGGCGCCGGGTGGACCGGGCTGGAGACGGCGGCCGCGGCGCGTGAGTACGGGTGTGCGGTCACGATCGTCGACTCCCGTCCGACCTTGCCGGCCGATGCGCTCGGCACCGAAATGGGCGCGTTCTTCGCCGGCCTGCACCGCCGCCACGGCGTCGACCTGCAACTCGGGCGGACCGTGAGCGGTTTCCGCGGGACGTCCGAGGTGAGCAGTGTGCTGACGGACGACGGCGGTGAGTTCGCGGCGGACGCGGTGATCGTGGCGTCGCGCGCCGTACCCAACGTCGAACTGGCCCAACGCGCCGGCCTCGCGTGCGACGACGGCATCCTGGTCGACGAGTCGCTGCGTACGGACGACCCCGACATCTTCGCGATCGGTGAGGTGGCGAACTCGTACCGCCCGTTCTACGCCGGACATCTGCGTACCGAACACTGGTCCAACGCACTGCACTGCGCACCGGTCGTCGCCCAGTCCATGCTCGGCCGCAACGTCGCGTACGACCGCCTGCCGTACTTCAGCACCGAGCAATACGACGTAGAAATGGAATTCACCGGCCACCTCGACCCCGCCGGCTACGACCAGGTAATCGTCCGCGGAGACCTCTCAGCCGACGCCTTCCAAGCCTTCTGGCTAACCAACAACCAGGTAGTAGCCGGCCTCCACGTAAACCTCTGGGAAACCGGCCTGCAACCCATCGAAGACCTGATCCGCAACCACCCCTCCGTAGACCCCACCCACCTGGCCAACCCCACCCACCCCCTAACCCCCTTCGCCACCACCTACTGAAGTCAGCTTGCTGCGGTTGTTGCCCTGGCTTGGGTCAGGAGTGTTAGCAGTTCGGTGGGGTGGGTTAGGTGGGGGTAGTGGCCGGCGTTGGGGATGGTTGTGTGGGGGAAGGTGGATTGGGCTTCGGGGGTTAGGGGGTCTTGTTCGCCGGTGATGATGTGGAGTTTGGTGGGGTAGGTGGTGAGGGTTTGGATTAGGGCGGTTCGGCGGGGTGGGTGGGCGCCTTGGTGGAGGAGGGTGGCTACTCGGCGGGCTGTGGTGGGGCGGTGTAGGTCCTGGATGGAAGTGGTGAGTTTGGGGGCTAGGGCCTTGTCGCCCAGGAGTCTGGCGGCCAGGGATTCAGGGGTGGTGTGGCGGAGCCAGAGGGTGGCCAGGAGGCGGGAGCGGGCGAGTGCTCCGGCGCGGGGCTGGAGGAAGGCGGGGGCTACAAGGGTGAGCCGGCTGAGCTTGTCCGGGTGATTGGCGGCGTACTCGAGGGCGTACGCGGCGCCGATCGAGTGGCCGATGAGATGGACGTTCGGGCGACGTTCCAGCAAGGCCTCGAGCCAGCTTGTCCAGTGAGTGGTGTTGCCTGAGCTCATGCCCAGACCGGGCAGGTCCACGACTTGCAGGTCGGTGGGGAACGCGTTGGCGATCTCGGACCAGCTGTCCGCGTTGAGCGGCAGCGGCGGCAGTACGACGGTGTCGGCGTCCGGGTTGCCGAGGCTGAAAGTACGTGTGCCGCCGACGTCGATGAACCCCCGCCGCTGATCACTTAGGCGTACGGCACCGAAGCGATGCGCGGCCAGGTGATCGGCCCAGCGCAGTAGGGAAGGGATTGTTGCCGGCTGCACGAGGCCGTGCTGATCCGCGAGTGCCTCGGCTTCGGCGGTCGGATAGCGGGCGCTGTCCAGGAAACTCAAGGTTTCTGGGTCAACCTGGGTCACGCGTCGGGGAAGTTTCCGGATGACCCCGACCGGCAACGACAACCTCGGCCCGCGGACGCGGTAGTGCTTTCCGATCAGCGTCAGCAGCTCCCGGAGCCGTGGTGTGTGGTCGTCCAGCACCCAGTACGACTTGCCGCGCGCCTCGTCGACGGTCGGTACGAGCGCCATGAACTTCGCCAAATAGTCGACCGTGACGACCGGAACAAACGTCTCCGCGTTCCCCGGCAGCGCGGCCAGCGTGCCCTGCCACAGGTCGCGGATAGTTGCCGCCAGCCCGATCTGCTGCTCGGATTCGCCGGTCACGGAATGCCCGCTGACCGTCGACGGATTGACGATCGTGTACGCGACACCGAGCTCGCCGGCGGTCTGTTTGACGACCCCATCGGCCTCGATCTTCGACGCCTCGTACGCGCCCAGCCGCTCGTACGCCGCCGCCCGCGCAGCACCGGTCAGTACTGCATCGCCGTGACTGCCGACGCGATACCCCGACACGTGTACGACGTGCGGCCGCAGCGGCAGCCGCGCAGCGAGCTCGACGATCCGCCGCGCGGTGACCACATTCCCGTCGTACGCCTCCTGCTCCGGCATCCCGAACCGAAAGGCGCCGGCCAGGTTGTGGATCTCGGTCGTACCGGCCAGCGCCGCATCATCCATCCCTAGATCGGCCGCGGCGAAGTCGGCCTCGATGAACTCGACACCGTTCTCCACACCATGCGCGCTCAGCCAAAGCCGGAGCTTCTCACCAGCTGACCGGGTACGGACGGCCGCGATCACCGGTACGCCCTGCGCAACCAGCTCGATCACCAACCAGCGCCCGATGAAGCCGGTCGACCCGAAGACCAGTGCTGTACGCCGCGTCATCGTGACTCCTCCGGCGTACCGCGAACGGCCGACCCAGCGAGCGTACGCAAACTCGCGCCCGCGTCGCGCAACGGCTGCGGTGATCGCCGCGCCCGCGAAATGATCAGCGCGCCCTCGATCAAACTCACCGCCGCCGAGCCGAGCACCTTCGCTTCGGCCGCTGGAACCTGCCGCGCGACCAGGAACTCCTCGACCAGCGCGACCCACGCGTCGTACGCGTCGGTGCAGGCCGCGCGCAGGGCGTCGCTCGCATTACCCATCTCCAGCGTCACCACCGAAACCGGGCAGCCCAAGGTGTAGTCGCTGGCGACCATCAGCGCAGCCAGTGCGTCGATCGCCGACTCGATCGCATCCGCGAGCTCAGTGGCCGGATCGGTCGTCAAGCACTCTCGAATCAACGCCGTGAACTGCTCCGCTGCGAGCCCAATCGCTTGGACGCCGAGCTGTTCTTTGCCGCCGGGGAAGTGGAAGTACAGCGAGCCTTTCGGCGCACCCGCGTGTTCGAGCACGGCGTTCAGCCCGGTGCCCGCGTACCCCTGCCGCTGGATCAACTCCAGCATCGAGACGGCCATCCGGCCTTTCACGGCCTCGCCCTTGCGTACTGGCTCTGGACTCATGACGCGAATATAGACCAGTCTACATATTTTCGCCAGACATGCCGAGACGCGCCCTTACTCACTGAGAGCGAATATGCTCTCTGGGTTACATCCGGAGCTGGGAGGACCTGGATTTGGACGTGGGGGGTGGCCGGCTCGCGCCGGTGCCGGTGGCGGGGTTGCCGGCCGAGTTGGCGCGAGTTGCGGCGGAGCGGGATTGGGATGCGCTGCAGGTGTTGTGCGATCAGCACCTGCTGGCAGTGGAGGGCGAGCTGGCCGGCCGGCTGCTGGCCGTGCTGACGCAGGTGCCGGATGCGGAATTGCGGGCGCGGCCGCGGCTGATGTTGTCGTGGACCAGCGCGTACTACGCCGCCACCCAGCCGGACGCCGGCGAGCTGCGGCCGTATCTCCGTCACTACATGGAGCTCGGTACGCGCCTGGTCGAGTCGATGGATCTTGACCAGGAAACGTCGGTGGCGACCCTCACGACAGTCGGCGTCGCCGCGATGATCGCCCTGCGTGCGCAGGGGAAATGCGCCGAAGCGGAGGAGCTTGGGCAGCGGCTCACTACCCGCGCCGCGCAACTCAGCCCGCTGCCCGGCGCGGACGGTGTTTGGCGGCCGGGCTGGTTGCCCTTGCAGCGTGGAGTTACGCGGACGTTGATGGACGATCTGCCGACCGCGGTAGAGCAGTACCGGCACGCGTACGAGCTTGCCGCAGCCGAACCGATCACCGCGGCCACCGCCCTGAACGCCGCCGCGAACCTCGCGATGATCTTCGCGAACCTCGGTCATGGTGCGTACGCGCGGCAGTGGCTCGACCGGATGCACGAAGTCGAAGCGCCGTCGCACCGGGTCAGGCACCTGCTCACCCTCGGCGGATCAATCGCCGAAGGGTGGGACGCCCTCGACCGGTACGACGACGCGGCGGTGACGCGTTCGCTGGACCTCATCGGCGACGGTACGAGCCGCGTCGAAGTCTGGCCGTTCGTCGCGGCGCTGGGGTTCGCGCACGCGGTGTACCGGGGCGATCAGGCGTCCGCGCTCGTACATCTGAGCACGCTCCGGCTCAGCCACGCGCCCGAGCTGGCCGAACTGAAGACCGCGTTGCAAGTGCTGCGGCGGGCGTGGATCGATCTGCTGATCGCGAACGGGCACGGTACCCGCGCGCTGCGGCTGATCCAGGAAGCCGGCGCGCACGAACCGTGGCTCACCCTTCCGACCGCACGAATCCGTTTGTGCAAAGGCGAATACGAGTCCGTACGCGCCCTCGCGTCGCGCTTGTCCTGGGGTACTGTCACGTCGCATCGCGATCTGCGGCAATTGTTGTTGCTCAAGGCAATCGCCGCGTTGCGGATGGGCGATCGGAACGAGGCGCGCGAGGCGGCCGATTTGGCCGGGCGGTTGCGTACGCCGGATGAGGTGCTATCGCTGGCCGCCTTGTCGCGGGCCGATCGGGCGGATTTGTTTGAAATCAAGGACTTTCCGTTGACCGATGAGGCGCGAGAACGGTTGGAGAAAGCGCGGGAGGTGTTTCCGGATCGGCTGAATTTGGTGGAGCTGACGACGCGGGAGCACGCTGTTTTGAGTCAGTTGGATGCGGGCGGAAGTACGCCGGAGATTGCCGGGAAGCTGGTTGTATCGGTCAACACGGTGCGTACGCAGGTGAAAAGCGTGTATCGGAAGCTCGGTGCGTCGAGTCGTGAGGATGCGTTGATGCGGGCGTACGAGCTGGGGTTGCTCTAGCTTGGTTCGCTCTAGAAGAGCGTGCTGCCCAACGGGTGCTGTTCGTCGTACCCGGGCAGGATCAGGAAGGTGCCGCTGGCGGTGGTTTTGGTGAACGGGAGCAGGGCGTCGCCGTTTTCCATGTGGGTGAGGGTTGCGGTGAACGTCCGTAGCTCGTTCTGGAAGCTGATGAACAGCAAACCGGGCGCGGGGTCGTCGATGCTGTAGGAACGGCGCAGCATCAGTCCGACGCCGACTGCGGTAGCGTGCGCGCGGCGGGCGTGGGCGCCGGCCGGAACCAGGTAGCGGCCGTCGGGCGTTTTGGCGTTGAGGTCTGGCCCTTCGGCGATGTTGCCGCCGGAGAGTGGGGCGCCGGTGTCGCGATGCCTGCCCATGACCGCTTCCTGGTCTTCTCTGGGCAGTGCTGCGAACCGGGGGAGGTCGAGTTGCATGCGGCGGACTACGGCGATGGTGCCGCCGGCAACTTGTTTGGGGCCGGCCAGCCAGAGGTTGCGGTTCTGTTCGGATTCGGTGTGGGGGCCGATGATTCCGTCGATGAAACCCAGTTGGTTGCGGGGTGCGGTGAGGTGCTCGGCGACTGGTACGGCCGGGCCGCGGCGGGCTGATTGGCGCCAGCGTTCTTTGAGGCCGGGGTGGTTCAGGAGCGCGGTCGCGGCGAGGGAGAGCAGGAGAGGGTCTGTCGCACAGATCTGCAACAGAACGTCCCCACCGCGTGCGTGCGGCTCCATCTGCTCATTCGCAAACACCGGCAGCTCCGCGGTGCCGGGCAGCGCGGTGCTCGACGTGCGTACCAGGCGGGGGCCTAGGCCGACTGTGATGGTGAGGTCGGCTGGGGAGAGGCCGAGGAGGTGAGGGGTGGGTTTGGTGGTGAGGGTGCGGATGGTGTTGCCGAGGGCTGCCAGTAGTGGGCCGATGGGGGTGGAGGGGGTGACGTCGGCGACTACGGCGAGCAGGTTTGGCTGGGGAGCTTGTGGGGTGGTGATGCCGGCCTGGTACTTGCCGGTTGATGGGACAGCCGCGGGCGGGGATGGTGCCGACGGTGCCTGCGGTGATGAGGCGGCCTGGGGCTGGTCGGTGGTGTCGCAGGCGGTGAGGATGCCCGCGGTGGCGGCGCCGATCGCGGTGGCAGCGGCGCCGAGCAGAGCGCGGCGCGACGTGCCGGCGGCTCGAGGCTTATGCGCGGACGGTGTCCTGTCGGCGAGCACGGAGTGAGAGTGCCACATCACCCGCAGTACGGGCGAATCGGCGAACCGTGCCACACTGCCGCCATGTCACGTGTGCGTGGGGTGTTGATCGTGGTACTCAGTGTCATCAGCTTGGCGGGGTGCGGCGCGGGGTCCGACCAGAAGCCGGCCCAAGGCTCGGGCTCGGGTCAGAGGTCGGCGCAGCGGCCGGCGGGCGAGAAGGTCACGATCCGCGTGCCCGCCAACGCCCCGACCATCGCGGCCGCGGTTTCCGTTGCCCAGCAAGGCGATCTGGTCCTGGTAGCGCCCGGCACGTACCACGAGTCGGTGCGCATCACGACGCCGCACGTCACCCTCCGCGGCGAATCCCGCGACAAGGTGATCATCGACGGCCAGCTGCAGCAGCCGAACGGCATCGTCGTCACCGCGCCCGGCGTCGCGGTCGAGAACCTGACCGTCCGCGGCAACACCCAGAACGGCGTCCTCGTCACCGGATCGGTCAAGGCCGCGGACGGCGAGCCAGGCGACGGCGGGTACGACACCGGTGACGAGCCGGTGCGCTTCCTGGAGTCATTCCTGGTGTCGCATGTGACCGCGACCCGCAACGGTTTGTACGGCATCTACGCGTTCTCCGCGCGGAACGGGGTGATCGAGCAGTCGTACGCGTCCGGTGGTGCTGACTCGGGGATCTACGTCGGTCAATGCAAGCCCTGTCACATGGTGGTGCAGGACAACGTGGCCGAGTACAACGCGGTCGGCATCGAGGGTACGAATGCGAGCGGCGAAATGTACTTCGTCGGCAATCGGATTGTCGGCAATCGGGTCGGTCTGACGACTGGATCTGACCATCAGGAGAAGCTGCTGCCCCAGCAGGGCGCGGTGGTTGCGGGCAATCTGATTGCGGACAATCAGCAATCCGCCACGCCGGAGCAGGCCGACGGTGGCTGGGGGGTCGGCGTCGGGATCGACGGTGGCAGCGGCAATCAGATTGTCCACAATCGGATCGCAGGCAATGTGAACGCGGGCGTGATCCTCACCGCGACCCAGGACCTCCCACCGGACAACAACCGAATCCAGAACAACGTCTTCACCGGCAATGCCCTGGACGTCGGCTGGACCTTCCCGACAGCCACCAAAGGCCACGACAACTGCCTCACCGGCCCAACCACCCGCACAATCCCCACCAACCTCCCCACCACCGCCCCCTGCCCAGCCCTAAGCACCCCAACCAGCCCGCCGAGCACGTCGCCCGGCGCCCCGGGCAGCCCGTCCGGCGCCCCGGCGAGCCCGTCCGGAGCAGCGGCGAGCCCGTCCGGGGCAGCGGCCAATCCGTCGGCCAGTGCATCGTCCGGTCGAGCTGTCTCGCCGTCGGGTGCTTGGAAGGGCCCAGTTCCGCCGCGGGGCATCCCGTTCAACCAGGTGGTTGCGCCACCCGTACAACCCCAGTACCCAGCCGCCACCACCACCGGCGCCACGACCGTTCCCGAAGCCCCCGCCCTACCAAGCCTCGCCCAACTGACGACCCCAGCACCAACCCTCCTGGCCGACCGCGCCCTGGCGAAGTAGGAGCTTTTCGCGGGATTGCCCGGCAGCCCTGGAGCCTTTTGCCCTCATAGCCACCGGCGGATTCACGCGGTGGTTGCAACACCGGGTGGATTTGCTTGGTTGGACAGTAG